>JANOCQ010000076.1:0-12956 GCA_031412255.1 Paracoccaceae bacterium
CACATCGCTGCCCACGCCTCGCATCATACCGACGCCATTGTGACCGAAGATGCCGCCAAGGCGGAAACTTTCCTCAATGCGGTCGATTCGGCCATCGTCATGTGGAACGCGTCCACGCAGTTCGCCGATGGTGGCGAGTTCGGCATGGGCGCGGAAATTGGCATTGCCACGGGCAAGATGCATGCACGGGGCCCGGTGGGCGCCGAGCAGCTGTGCAGCTTCAAGTATCTGGTAACCGGCGACGGGACGATCCGGACCTGAAGATCAGAAGGTGAGCCGGATCGTCGTCTCGCCTATCTGTGTCACCAGCCGACGGCCCTGGCGTGCCAACTCCTCGGGCACCAGTGCAAAATGCACCTGGGCTGCGCCTATCTCGGCTGGCGCGCGGGGTTCGGTCAGCACCTCCCACAGCGCCGGATCCACCCGGAGGCGCGGTGCTTCGGCCAGGATGGACCAGCCGGTCTCGGCGCGCATCACGCTGACTTTGCCGCCGTAGGCCAATGCTGTTTCCAGACATTGCAGCAGCAGGAACACCAGCCGGACCTCGCGGCGCGACAGTTCGGTCGGACTTGTCCAGCCGTAGGCCAGCCGACCACCGCGCGACAAGTCACCGAGGATCGAAGCCACCTCCGACCGCGCGATGCGCTGGTCGCTGGTGGCCTGCCCGAAGCAGATACGGAAGAACCGGATCCGAGCATTGGCATTGGCCACGCTTTCCGAGATGAGCGTCATTTCCGGCCGCGTGTTGCCGGGCTCCATCGCCAGAAGCTCCACCCCGTTGCCTATCGCCCCGATCGGGCTGATAAGGTCGTGACAAATGCGTGAGGCGATCAGGGCAGCGAGGTCAGGCTTGTCTTGCATCTTCTAACCGGGACAAAGGACGGGAAATGGTGGCACTTCTGGAACCGGGCATGCTGGTGCGCCACCCGGAGCAGCCGGACTGGGGCCTTGGTCAGGTACAGTCGAACATCGACAACAAGGTGACAGTGAACTTTGAACATGCCGGTAAGGTCGTGATCGACAGCAAGCGCGTCTTCCTTTTGCCGGTGACCGGGACTGATCACCCATAGTGCGAATCTCCGGCCGAAACTCAACCGGGAATTGCTGGCCTTTTGCACGTGCGGCCAAATGGTTGCAATGACGCCAGCCCATGTCTAAGTCAGGTCAGCCCGCAGCCCCCGCGATGCAGATGACCGTCGAAGAGCCCCCTTACGCCGTCCGGCTGGCCACCACGCCCGAGGACCTGACTGCGGCACAGGCGCTGCGCTATCAGGTTTTCGTGCGTGAACTGGGCGCCGACGGCCCGCTGGTCGACCACGAACGGGGTCTTGAACGCGACAGCTTCGACCCTTACTTCGATCACCTGATCCTGGTCGACCGCCGCATTGATCCAGCAAGTTGCGCGCATGTGATCGGTGCCTACCGCGTTCTGCCTTGCAATCGCCGCCGCGCTGCAGGGCGGTTCTATTCCGAAACCGAATACGACCTTACGCCCCTCCTCGCTTCGGGCCGGCGCTTGCTGGAGCTTGGCCGTTCCTGCGTACACGCCGACCACCGTGGCGGAACGGCGATGTTCCATCTCTGGAACGGGCTTGCGGAATACGTCCTTGACCGCGGCATCGAGATCCTGTTCGGCGCAGCCAGCTTCCACGGCACCGACATCGCGGCGCTGGCAGAGCCTTTGTGCTGGCTTCACCATCACCATCTCGCGCCCCCCGCCATGCGGGTCCGTGCGTTGCCGCCAAACCGGCAGGAGATGGACCTGATGCCCGCCAACCGGCTGGACCGCCGGGCCGCGATGGCGGCGACACCGGCGCTGATCAAAGCCTATCTGAGGCTTGGTGGCTTTGTCGGCGACGGGGCCTGGGTCGACCGTGAGTTCAACACCACAGACGTATGCCTGGTGATGGACACCGGCCAGATGTCCACCCGCCACCGTGAATTCCTGATCCGCAAGGCCGGAACATGACCGCCTGGCAAGAGATCCCCCCACCCCCTTTGCGCATCACGCCGTTCGGCTGGCTCCGGGTTCTGTGCCGTGGCGTGCTGCTGGGTTCCGCGATTTATGGCGGACTTGTACTGCTGCTTCTGGTGCGGCTGATCGAATGGCCGCTTTTCGGCCCGGCGCGTCCGGTAACACCCCACATCACCAAGTCTGTCTGCCGCCTGGCGCTTGTCCTTTTGCGGCTCCCTCTTACCACGCACGGCCGGCCGATGACCCGGCCCGGCGCGATCGTGGCGAACCATTCGTCCTGGCTTGACATCTTTGTCCTGAACGCGGTCCAGACGGTCTATTTCGTCGCCAAGTCCGAAGTCGCTGACTGGCCCGGCATCGGCTGGCTCGCCCGGGCCACCGGCACGGTCTTCATCGCACGCAAGGGGACGGAGGCGAAGAAGCAGCAGGAAATCTTTGAAGGTCGTCTGCAGGCTGGCCACCGGCTGCTCTTCTTTCCCGAAGGCACGTCGACAGACGCAATCCGGGTCCTGCCCTTCAAGTCGACCCTGTTCGAAGCGTTCTTTTCCCCCGCTCTGGAGCACTCGATGCACATCCAGCCGGTTACGGTGATCTTCCACGCGCCCGACGGCTTGGACCCCAGGCACTATGGGTGGTGGGGTGACATGGAGTTCGCGGATCACCTGCTGAAGATGCTCGCCACCCCGCGCCACGGCAGGGTTGAAGTGATCTTCCACCCAGAGGTTCCGGTGGATGCGTTTGCGAACCGTAAAGTGCTGGCGCTTCACTGCGAGCGCGTGATCCGGACGGCGCATGTGAACGCGGAAGCGTAGAGCGGGCTCTTCCAGCACCTTGGTCCGCGTCAGACCAGCACCTCGGCCAGCGGCTCGGTCAGTCCCGTCGGTTAGCATACACCTGATCATCATTCCACCCCCCGTCGGCGCAACGGTCGCCGCATAGGCTGGATAGACCTTTCGCCTGCGTATCCCATATAGATGCGCTGCGTCATGTCGGCCATCCGTCCGATGGGTGCCGAACCGACACCGCTCACCTTAGTCGACGCAGCAGTTCCAGTGAGGGTTCTCCGGTCGCCGGCAACCCGATACTGGCCTGATAGGCGCTTATCGCTGCCTTGGTCTTGGTGCCGATGACCCCGTCGCTGCCTTCGGTATCAAAACCGCGTGCGGTCAAGAGCCGTTGCAATTCCTGTCGGTCCGCCTTCGTTAGCCCGCTTGCATCCGGTCCGAACGAGGCCTGCACGGCCCCCCGGCCCAGAAGGCGGTCCGACAGATGGCCCACGCCGATCGCATAGTTCTGCGCGTTGTTATACCGCAGGATGGTCGCAAAGTTTTGCGTCAGCAGAAAATACGGGCCCCCGCCGCCATTCCCGCCGGCGATGATCGACCCCCCTGCGAGCCCCCGCCCGTCGGCTGATCGCACACCAAGCGAGGACCAGTCTTCCGCCGAACGTCCCTTGCCGCGACCCAGAAGTCCGGCGTTGAACCCACCCGGCAGCACAACCTCCATTCCCCAGGCTAGTCCGCGTGTCCAGCCCGACTGGGCCAGATACGCCGCCGTCGAGGCTAGCGAATCTGTCGGGTCCTCGCCCCAGATGTCGCGCCGCCCGTCGCCCGTGAAATCCACCGCATAAGCCAGATAGGAGGTCGGGATGAACTGCGTATGTCCCATTGCGCCAGCCCAGCTGCCTGTCATGCCCGCCGCCGAGACATCTCCGGCCTGCAGGATCTTCAGCGCCGCAACAAGCTGGCCTTCGAAGAATTCGCCCCGCCGCCCCTCGTAAGCCAGCGTCGACAACGCGCTGATCACCGGCACATTTCCGCGCCGCGTGCCGAAAAAGCTCTCCAGTCCCCACACGGCGGCCACGACGTGCCCCTCGACGCCATAGCGGCTTTCGATGGCTTGCAGCGTGCTGCCGTATTGCCCGTACTTCTGACGACCAAGGCTGACCCGCTCGTCCGATGCGGCGATGTTCAGATAGTCCTCGAGCGAACGCTTGAATTCGGTCTGGTTGCGGTCCTTCTCGAGCACCTCGGGCAGGAAACCTGCGCCCCGGAAGGCCGCATCAACCGTGCCTGATGAGAGTCCACGCGACACAGCGCGGCCCTTGAAGCTGTCCACCCAAGCATCCCAGCCCGCATTCGGCAACGCGCGCGGAGCCGGGTCCGGCGCGCGATACCCGCCGCCTCCGCCTGTGGGCCGTCCGGAAGAAATGCAGGCCGACAGGAAAGCCGCACCCCCGAAAAGCAGCGCTCCACGCCGCGTCGGTCCACCCATGTTTGCCGCCTCTAGCATCGTCCTGCCCGCTTTCTGCTTTTGTTATTCCACCATGATAGCCCTGCCGCATGTCCGGGGCCAAGCCCCGCCATCCTTGCACGGCAAGCCGACGCCGGTTCTGCACGCACGACCTTCGATTTCCATTTCGGGGGGAGTGGGCATCCGAAGCCCCGCAGTGGTTGCGGCTTTCAATCGCCCTGTCTCTTCAGTTTGAAAGCAATCTGCCGCAGCATCCCGTGGAAGGTCTGCACCTCGGCCCGGGTCAGTCCCAAGCGCCCCCACATGTTTCGCAGGTTGGCCTTCATTCCCTCGACCTTCGTCTCGGGAAAGAAGAACCCGGCAGCATCCAACCGCTCTTCGAAATGATCTGCCAGCCTGTCCACATCCTGGCGGCTGGCAAAATCGGTGCGGGCCAGTTCCATGACGGACGGTGCCACTTCCGCTGCCTGCCGCCGCCATTCGTACCCCAGAAGAAGCACACACTGCGCCAGGTTCAGAGATGGGAAATTCGGGTTCACGGGCACCGTGACGATGGCGTTCGCCCGAACGATATCCTCGTTCTCAAGTCCGGCACGTTCCGGTCCGAACAAGACGCCCACCCGTTTGCCTGCGGCACCCATTGCGCGGGCCATCTCCATCGCGCGTTCAGGGGTCACGACCTCCTTCACAAGTTCCCGTCCCCGCGCCGTGGTGGCAAACACGAAGTCGCAGTCGGCAATCGACGAGGGCAGGTCGGGGAAAAGCCCGGCATGGTCCAGCAGACGCCCCGCCCCCGAAGCCATCGCCACCGCCTTGGGGTTTGGCCAGCCGTCGCGGGGCCCTACGACCCGCATCCGCTCCAGTCCGAAGTTCAGCATCGCCCGGGCGGCCGCGCCGATGTTCTCGCCCATTTGCGGCCGGACCAGGATGAAGACCGGAGGGATCATGCAGGCACCTGTGCAAAACTCTTGCCGCCAGATAGGCTAGCCCCAGTCATCAGGCAAGCGATGTGAGGTAAAGAGACCCCCATGGCTTTCGATCCTGGCTTGGCCCAGCTTTTGCGCAACGATATGGCTGGCCAGTCCATCACGGAAAAGAAGATGTTCGGGGGCCTCTGCTTTCTGAGCAAAGGGCATATGATCTGCGGGGTGCACCGTGGCGGGACGATGTACCGGGTGGGAAAGTGCGGCTACGGCGCCGCGCTGGCCTGCCCGGCGCCGAACCGGTGCGGATGGGCGGCCGGGTAATGGCGGCGATTGTCCAGCTCTCGCCCGACGACAGTACAGACGCAGCCAAGCGCGCCGCGCTTCTGTCAGTTGCCCTTGCGACCGTCCGCGCCCTGCCGCCCAAGGTAGCCAAGCCAGGGAAAGGCTGATAGACGCAGCCGAGACAAATTTCCGGAGCCCGAAATGGCCGCTGAAGACCGACCTCAGATCACCCTCATCACCCCGCCAACCTTTGATCCCGAGACCTTCTCGGATCAACTTGGTCGCGTGCTCGACGGAACCCAGATCGCCTGCCTTCGGCTGACGCTTGGCACGAAGGACGAGGACACATTGATGCGCGCCGCCGATGCCGCTCGCGAGGCCGCCCATGCGCGCGACGTGGCGGTGGTGATCGACAACCACCTTATCCTCGCCGATCGTCTGGGTCTGGACGGCGTTCACCTGACCGATGGTGCGCGGTCGGTCCGAAAAGCGCGCAAGGACCTGGGTGCGGATGCCATCGTCGGGGCGTTCTGCGGAACCAGCCGGCATGAAGGAATGTCGGCGGGCGAAGCGGGCGCGGATTACGTGGCCTTCGGACCGATCGGTGCCACAACACTGGGCGATGGGAGCCAGGTGGAGTTCGACGTCTTCGAATGGTGGTCCGAGGTCATCGAGGTCCCCGTCATCGCCGAAGGCGCGCTAACCGCGGAACTGGTCGCGCGTTTCGGCCCGGTCACCGACTTCTTCGCCGTGGGTGAGGAAATCTGGAACTCGGAAGATCCACTGGCCGAATTGAAAGCTCTTCTGGCTCCGCTGGGGTGATGGCCGGTTGCGAACTGTCAACGGACCGTTGGCAGCGGGATTTCCGCCATCGGGTTCCCGGTATCCACGAACAGCTTGCCTCCGGGACGAAGCGCCGCCGCGATGCGCACCAGGGCTGCTTTGCCTGCGTCGGGATGGCGGCCATCAAGCGCGCCGACCCGCAGGGCAAAGGCAAGATCGAAGAGTGCCTCGTCGCGAGCAAGCACGAAATCCTCGGCAGCGACGGTTCTGAAGGCAAGCCGTCCGCTGCTGATACCAGCAAGGCTACCGCGTTCCGCAAGGGCAATCGCAGTTGCGGAACGGTCGATGCCCAGCACGAAGCCGGTATCGCCGACCAGGTCCAGCACGGCCCTCGCGGCAACACCTGGGCCTCAACCGACCTCCAGCACCCGCATGCCCTTACGGACAGGCAACGCCGCCACCGCATTGGCAATGCGCTTGGATGGAACCGCCATCGGACCTAGTCCAGCTTGCGGATGTAAGTCCAGGTCGGCACATTCGCCCCCCGCGCGACCGAGAAGCTTTCGGCGTCGCCGAGGTACTGGAAGCCCGCATTGGTCAGCACACGCGCCGAACCAGGGTTGTCTTGAAACGCTTCGGCGAACATCGTGCAGTTCTTCTGCGGGTTGGCGTTGATCAGCGCCTGCACGGCGGTCGAGGCGATCCCGTGGTTCCAGAAGGCGGGCGCCACCCAGAAGGCCACCTCGGACTGGTTGCGGTCCATCTTCTTCAGGCTGATCACCCCCAGCACCTCGGGCAAGGCTGACCGCGTGCCGTCCATGACCCAGATGTCTTCCTCGGAACCAACGGCCATCGCGCGGGCGCAGAAAGCCTCGGCCGCGCCCGGCGGCAAAGGATGCGGAATGCCCTGAGTCGCCTCGGCCACGCGTTTGTCGCCGGCATAAAGCGCGAACAGCCCGGCGTCGGACTTGCGCACCGGGCGCAATGTGAAACGGTCGGTCCCGATTTCCACCGGGCTGGCGATCTTCTCAAGGATCATGGCTTCCCTCCTTCGAAGCGCATGTGGGGAT
The DNA here is from genome assembly GCA_031412255.1 of Paracoccaceae bacterium. Classification (GTDB taxonomy): domain Bacteria; phylum Pseudomonadota; class Alphaproteobacteria; order Rhodobacterales; family Rhodobacteraceae; genus Tabrizicola. Next base: position 7,290 of record JANOCQ010000076.1, read on the forward strand.
TGTCGTTTAACCAGTCAATCGCCCGAATGTTTGGCCCTTTCACGGTCGTGGCATGGCAAGTTGCCACATTCCCCGACCACGGCCCTGAAACGAGAAAGGGGACCGACCCTTCGGCCGATCCCCCTTCTACAATCCGATTGTAAAGGTTCGGCTTACTCGGCTGCCACCTTGGTGGGGAGAACCGAAATGAAGGTGCGGCCCTTGAGGCCTTTCTTGAAGGTCACCTTGCCTTCGACCTTGGCGAAGATCGTGTGATCGGTGCCCATGCCGACGCCCTCACCGGGGAACCAGGTGGTTCCGCGCTGGCGGCAGATGATGTTGCCAGGAATTGCGGCCTGGCCGCCGAAGAGCTTCACGCCCAGGCGACGACCGGCGCTGTCGCGACCGTTGCGGGATGAACCGCCTGCTTTCTTGTGTGCCATGGGGGATTACTCCTGCGCTGCAGCGGCCTTGGCGGCACGCTTCGGTTTCTCGGCTGGGGCAGCAGCCTTGGCGGCACCCGGGGCCTCATGTGCGACGCGGCGCGCGGCAACGGTGCCGACTGCGGCCTTGACGCCCGACTTGTCCGCGCCGTTCTCCAGCACTTCGGTCACGCGCACCAGCGTAAGGTGCTGGCGGTGGCCCTTGGTGCGCTGGCTGGAATGCTTCCGGCGGCGCTTGACGTAGTGGATGGTCTTTTCACCCTTGATCTGGTCGATGACCTCGGCCTGCACGGCCGCGCCTGCAACCATCGGCACCCCGATCGTGGTGCCCACCATCAGGATTTCGTTGAACTGGATCTTTTCGCCAGCGACAGCGTCAAGCTTTTCAACGCGCAGCACGTCACCCGCCTGCACCTTGTATTGCTTGCCGCCGGTCTTGAGGACCGCAAACATGGGTCTTTCCTTCCATCTCTCCGCGCCCTTTGGCCCCCTGTTCGGGCGTTTCGGGGTTTCCCCGCCTTCGGGCAGCGCGCCCCTGCGGGGCGTCGTTGCAAAAAACATCTCGGACCGAGAGTCGCCCCTTGGCCCGAGATGCGCGCTTATGCGTCTAAGGCCGGGCGGTGTCAAGCGGACCTGGGTCAGATATCGCTTCCCTGCATCGCCCGTCCGGCTGCGCGGCCAAGGTCCAGTGAAACCTGCCGGAAGACCTGGTCGAAGGCGGAGAAAAGCGCTGCGTTAAGCTTCTGGCCGGCCGGGCTTTCCCAGAAGACGACGTAGCTTTCCAGCTCAGCTTCGGTCAATGGATGATAGGCCAACCCCAGATAGGCGTTCAGCCAGCTTGAGGTATCCGCGCGGACCTGCTCTTCCTGGCCCCAGACATCCGATAAAAGCTGGTCTTGCGGCAGCGCACCATAAGCTCCTGAATCCGCCATGCCCGTCATGAAGGCAAGGCTGCCGGACAGGGACCCTGCGACATTCATCTCCAGCAGGTCGCCCGCCTCGATCATCCTGCGGATCAATGCGGCCTTGGGCTCCCGGGACGCGGCAGCGTCATCGGCGGCGACCCGGGCGGCCTCTTCAGCGGCGGAGTCGAGAAAGGCGCGACGTGCGTCTATTTCCAGGCCGAGGATCCGCTGTCCCAGGTCGGATCCGAAAAATGTCAGGATCGGCTCAAGAGTCTTCGGGTCCTTGGACAACGCGGCATTCAGCGTGCTGGTGAATTCGCCCTGCAAATGCTCCAGGTCGTAGATGGCCGAGACTTCTGCCGTCCAATCCGCATCGCTGCCCGACGGGAACATATCGGCCTGCAACTCCTCACCATGGGATATCCCTTCCTCGCGCAGAACCTGGAAAAGATCGCCCAGCCGCATCACCTCGGCCACGCGATCGATGGAGACCTCGACGGCGGGATCGACTGCTGGTGTTTCGGCCAAGGCGGGCTGGCCAAGGGCCAGAAGCGCGGCAAGTGCGAGACGGGGCAAACGCATGGGCGGACCTTCCGGGAAGCTGGCTTCAAGAGCTAGTCGTTCGACCCCGAGTTGCCAAGTCTCACGGCCGCAACTGCCCGTGATCACGCCCCGCAGCCGCAAAGGATTTGTGCCGATTGCCCCTTGCGCATTGTCCGAAGCACCGCTATCCACCGCGCCACATAGGTGACCCCTGAAGCGCGGAGAGGTGACGGAGTGGTCGATCGTGGCGGTCTCGAAAACCGTTGTAGGTTTGCGCCTACCGTGGGTTCGAATCCCACCCTCTCCGCCAATCACCATTGATATTGTTGTCTTTTTTGATCGCTTGAGCGGTCTACCCCACAAACAGCCCTACATAGGAAAAACGCTTGCTGTGCCAGGTGATACGAAACCTTTTTGTTACGGTTTGTGATGGACGGGCTTCCCATGCGGTCCCTCGGTCCAAAACTTCCAAGGTTTAACCTACCCCGGTGGGCCGGTATGTGGCCCGACCTAGTTGCAGTCCTGAAAGTCCGATTCCATGCAAACTCTAGCCCGTCGCTGGGCTTCAGAAATATCGGCGGGTGTCATCTTGGCGGCGACGGTTGCACGTCCCTCAGAAGATGACTTTTGCAGGTCGAAATCTTGCGAGTCCGCAGCCGCCAAGTTGTACCACATGTGCGCTGTCACATAGTCCTGCGGCACACCCTGTCCGTGAAAGTACATGTAGCCTAGATTGGCCTGAGCAAATGGCTGGCCATTTTCTGCGGCAAGCCGGTACCACTTGAAGGCCTCAGCGTAATCCTGCGCAACGCCCTCCCCTACCGAGTACATGTAGCCGAGGTTGGACTGTGCAGATGCCTCGCCTTGCTCCGCCCCCCGCCGATACCACTTAAGTGCCTCAGCGAAATCCTGCACAACGCCCTCCCCTTCTGAGTACATGTAGCCAAGGCTGGACTGTGCAGACGCATCACCTTTCTCTGCCGCAAGCCGGTACCACTTGACCGCTTCGGCATCATCTTCGGGAACACCCTCCCCGAATGAGTACATGTAGCCAAGGGTGTTTTGTGCAAATGCGTCGCCTTGCTCTGCCGCGAGCCGATACCATTCGACCGCCTTTGCATCGTCCTGAGGCAATCCTTCCCCATTTGCGTACATGTAGCCGAGGATTCTTTGGGCAGATGCCTCGCCTTGCTCTGCAGCAAGCCGGTACCATTTGGCTGCCTCTGAATAGTCCTGTGTCACGCCCAGCCCGCTGGAGTACATGTAGCCAAGGCTTCCCTGTGCAGAAGCCTCACCCTGCTCGGCAGAGAGACGGAACCACTTAATTGCTTGGCTGTAGTCTCGTGGTACGCCCTGACCTTCGGCGTAGCCTAACCCAAGATTGTACTGCGCCTTCGGGTCGCCTTGCTCCGCGAGCGGCCTAATTTCGCGCACTGCTGCTTCGAAATCGCCAGCCTCGTATGCAGCCATAGCCGCATCCCAATCCTGCGCCCGCACAACTCCGGCACAAAGTAGGATCGCTAAGGTACCAAAATACCACGCTTTCATTGCGCTGACCGCCCCCGTACCTTGCCGCTTTCTAGCTCAACTGTCGCATCCATTGCGTTTCAGATGCAACCACATCGGCCCGTCGTGGTCAGCCGGTCCGCTCAGAAATGTTGGCTGCAGTTGGCGCTTGATCGGTATGTTCTCCGCCGTCTACCAAACTCGCGGTCCTGCGCGCCAGCGCCATCAATAGCGCTAGGTCGCGACGTACTCTCTCAGCATCCCTAGACCGACTTCCATGCCGCCATCGCCCATTTGCCTGGCCTGAAGGTGCGCCCCCTCCAGCCCCGTGCATCCGGCAGACCGACCAGCCCTTCACGGCGGGCGCTTTGCAGCGGCAACGGGTGGTCTTGGCCGTGGCCGTGCATCTGGGGGCATCTGCAAGGCGCTGGGCGGGGTGTATGGGGTTGTCGGCAGTTTTCACTTGCGCCCCCCTCCCCCTTTGGCTTTCCTCCTACGTAAGTCTGAATGTTTGGCGTCTGCGTACGAAATTGAGACAGATTGTTTGGAGTTCGACATATGCGTATCCTCTATGTGGCAGTGCTCTCGGCGATGCCTTCTTTGGTTTTGGGACAGTCCAACGACGGTGCCGTCATCCGATGTGGTGCATCGGCAGGGCATTCGTTCTTCTTCAAAAGCCCTAATAATCCAAGTGGCCCAAACTGGGACGCAGACGGGATGTCGAAGGGCAAAATTATACTCATTCGTCTTGGCGATGAATGGGACATTCAATTCGATGACTCTGTTGGTTCCTACGGATATCGTCAAGATGGTGCGCAAGTGTTTCCACTAATGGAGTCCGACAGTCTGATAACCGTTGGAGCGTTCTCCGCTCAATACGTGGATATCTACACATTCGATCTAGTGAACCGGGTCGTTGGATGGACAAGCAACAAGCATGGACCGATTACTCCTAAGACCGCTGCTTACAGTGCAACTTGTGATTAGCGCGCGGACAGATTGCATCGCTTTCCACCTGCCTCGACCGCCCCCACAATCGCCTGACCGCCCGCGTTGATCGTTACATGTTCCACCGTCACCTTTTGCTGACCACTTGTCCGATATCGCTTCAAGGCTTCCATCTGGGTGGCGAAAGTCCGTGCTAGCTTGTTCAGCGCCCGCTCAGCAGCGTCCTGCTGTGTGATGTTGTCCACATGGTTCAACCGCCGTGCCAGCATCATGGTCGCGGCATGGATGGCCCCCATCTGGGTGGCAAGCATGGCCTCCAGCCCGTCGCGCAGGCCGATTGACCGGACAACCGCCAAGACGAAATTGGAATTGCCGCTGTCCACCCTTGCCTTGTGCGAACCTAGGCAAGCGATTTGCCCGACCAGCCCTCGGTGAAAGTCCCTATCGGTGGTTCCCATGTCTGCCATCTGCAAGAGCGTGGCGATTTCGACATGTTCGCCAAACCCAATCTCCAGGGTATCGCCCTTCATGGTCAGTTTCATGGATGGGGCTGAGGCTTGGGCAACCGTGGCCTTCGCTGTGAGGGTGGCCCTTTCGCGCAGGGCCGGTGGCACGCGGTCCAGTGCCTCGGTCAGTTCGGTGTCGTTCCGGGGTGAGGTGTCTTTCATTGCGGTCTGCCCTTCGTTGCCCGTGCGGGTGGTTTGTGCAGTCGATTGCAGGCGTCATATGTAATCTTAGCCCCTCCCCCCCTTGGGGTTGCTGCCCTTGCGGTTGGGCATCGGGGTGATGTTCGGGGCATCGGTCATGCCGGAGCGCAGGCGGGCCAAGGCGAAGGTCTGGTGAACCGACCCCGCCCGATGCTTGCCGACCAGCTGCAACAGCCCCACCGCCTGCAAGGTGCGACGGGCGGCGCGCAGCCGGGGGACAGAAAGCCGGGTCAGCCTCGATGCCCGCATGGCCGTGAAGTCCAGCGCAAACCGTTTGCCGGGGGTATGCCCGTGCATGTCGATCAACAGAAGGTAAAGCGCGATGGCGTCGGTTTCGTTCTCCCATCTGCGCAGGGCATCCAAGGCCAGCCGGTCAATGGACACGGCGCTGTCACGGCCCCTGAAAATCCGGTTCTCCAGACGCAAGGTCCAGGCCCATCCGGCACGCGCGCGCAATACGCTGTCTGGCATGGTCGCAGCATCTTCGCAAAGGTTATCCCTGACCGCCGCAAGGTTCGCCGCCAGTTCTTCGGCGCTGTCCACCAGCTCCAGCATCCTTATCGCCTCCTTGACCAAAGCGACGTGGCGACTACCGGGCGGAATCGCCGCTGATAGTGGCCTGTTTGCAGGCGTATC
>JANOCQ010000077.1:0-6075 GCA_031412255.1 Paracoccaceae bacterium
AGGCTTTTCCAGTCCAGCGTCGAAATCACCGCCGGATATCGCACCCCCTGAAAGATGTAGACCCCGCCGAAATGGCTGGTCCAGAAGTTCTCCTGCTTGAAGGTCATCACCGGCAGGCTGATCGGCACCCGCGTCACGTCGCCGGTCTTCTTCGCCAGCCCGATCATCTCGGCCACCAGCACATCGTCGCGCCAGCCGTCCGGCTCCTGCCGGAACCGCTCGATCAGCTTGGCCAGCTTCCCCGCATCCGCCACATGCCCGCCAATCGTATCCGCCTCGACCGTCACCTGCCTTATGTCGAACAGCTTGGCCGGCGTGTCGAACGCGTAGACCGAGTTCTGCAACTCCCCCGCCACCGCATCCCGCGCCGTCAGCGCAAAGAGCTGCGCCTCGTTCTTCTCGATGAACTGCGTGAGGATCCCCCGGCTGGTGGAGAACTTGATGTTGAGCAAAGGCGCATCCTTCTGCGCCGTGGTCAGCAAAATGAATTGCCGGTTCGCCCCGTTGGGGTTGAGGTAGAGGTCATCGTCCAGCTCATCCCCGATCTCGGGCGAATAGCCGGACAGGTCGATGTGGAAATCGTCGAGCTTCGTGGTCTTCCCCGTCAAATGCTTGAGCGCCCGGTTGTAGCGCTCGACAAGGGCGGGGGAGGAAACCTCGATCAGGTTCCCGAACATCAGACCGCGTTGGATGAGGCGTTTCATGGAATTTCACAGTATCCGCTTGTGTCGCCCGCTTGCGGAGAAGGCGAAGATGAAGGGTGCAGGTGTAGCTACCGACAGCTCCAGAATCTTCTTGTGAATTCGAGTGAAGGCACAAAGTGTCTGCCACATGCCTTCACTTGCTCCCGGCAGGTAAAAGCATCTTGCACCATGTTGCTGGATTGCTGCGTACTCGCTTTCCTCAACATGGAAATCATAGTCTTGTGTCAGAACGATCCAGTTGCGCTTCGCTACAATCTCAAGCCAAACATCGTCTGGAAGATCTTGAGCAAAGCCCTCTTTCTGATGCCAGCGAATTTCGGCGGGCGCGCGCAGCTTTGAGAGTGCGTTCGGTAGACGTTTTCCTACGTTTCGGTCAAAATACAGTGTTAATTTATCCATTTACCCAATCGCGGATTCTCACCTTGAACGCCTTCGAATTTAAGCGCCTCGATGACTTCTTCGGCGGACAAATCGAAGTCTTCAACCAGATCAGATACGTCTTCTCCTGAAAGCCAGTGTGCCTTTAGGATGCCCGTCTTTACCCCGCGAACATGTGGCGCTCCGAACGCAACTTTGGGATCGATCAGAATCGGCTTATCCGCTCCCGCAACCTTCCAAACAGTAACGGCGCCAGTTTCCTCATCGTAGTTAAACTCTTTGAGCCGCTTGGAAAGCAAGTCCCGCCAAACGTACTGGCCGCCATGGTTCGCGGAAATCAACTTCTCCACGTCGTCGTCCCGAAGTGGCGTGTCAACGTCTTGTAAAATTTCTGCTCCATCAGTCTTGAAGCGAAGTTGTGCGAATGGATATTGAAGTCCCGTTGATCGCGTGAACCAGTCTCTCGCCCTCGCAATCTCAGATACCTTGAGACCTGCCCGACGCATCTCCGCAACGACCGCAAGCTCGATTAGTTGAAGGAAGGAAAGCCCAACCCGCTGCTCTTTTTCCTTCAGCATTGCCTTTCGACCCTCAGGCCGAGCCCTGTGCCAGGCAGCAACTGTCTGTGGTGACAGATGAGCATAGGAAGCCGCCTCACCTACCCGGTAAGCCGGAGTGGTAAGTCGAGATTTCCAAAACTGGCTCGGTTCGACTGTCATGATCTCAACTGCTTTGAAATTCGAAGGTACTACTTGCGATTCGCGAGGTCCACCATCTTCCCTCCTCCATCCACCATCCGCATCCCCATCCGCCGGTTCAACTCCTGCGCCTTCACCAGCCAGACGAACCCCAGCACCGGCCCCCACAGCAGCGCGAACAGCGCCGAGCGGCCCAGGAAAAACCCCGCCCGCTCCAGCGGAGCCGCCAGGACCCCCGCCCAGACCCCCTCGTTGATCGCCGCATAAAGCCCGGCCGCCAGCACAGCCCCCACGCCCAAGGCAATCACCGCCGTCACCCCCACCGCCCGCGTAAGCGCGCCTTGAGACAGGTTCCCCCGCCCCACCAGCCACCCCGGCAGCCATGCCACCAGCGCGCACAACCCCGCCAGCGGCAGGATGGAGTTCCACAGGGTCAGGGTCAGCGCCTCGTTCACTTCCCCTCCAGATACCGCCGCTTCGCCTCTTCCGTCCTTCCAAAATCCCGCACCATCGCCTCGATGGCCACCTCGTCCGACTTGTCGGCATAGCGGAACTCGCTGTCGGCGTAGCGGTTGATCTCCTGGATCACCATGTCCACCGAGATCGGAGTCATCAGGCCGCGGATCATCGCCAGCTTCTCGTCATAGGGCTTGAAGAGGAACAGGTCCGGCTCCTCCATCCACTCATCCGGCAGTTCAAAGTCCATCGCCCGGACCTTTACCGCGTCGGTGATGTTCTTGACCGCCCGCCCCGTGAACCGCTCATCCGCAGCTTGGATCGCCTTGAGGTAAGCCCCCATCTTGGCGAGGGTATCCAGCTTGCCGATCTCGCCCGACACCCTGTCCCAGACCTTCAACAAGCCCTCCTCATGCGGCTTCGAGTGCCCCTCAAAGCTGGCCGCCACAGCCTTCTTGATCTCCTGCGCCGCGAACAACTCATGCTCCCCAACCGGGATCGCATGATTCTTGCCCAACAGCAGCGAGAGGATGTCAATGTAATCCTCCCGGCTTTGCGGCCCATCCACCAGAAACCGCGCCCCCGCCCGCTGGCGGAGCGCATCGTCCACATTCTCCGGGTAGTTGGAGAACATGCCGAAGGTGCAGTTCCCCCGCACCACCGTTCCGGCCCCCGCAAAGGCCTGCATGAAGACCGCCGTCACCTCCTGCTGGCCGGCGCTGGACTGCCGGTCACCGCGCTTCCCCGCCACCTGGTCGATGTCGTCGATGGTGCCAAAGGCAATCACCGAAGGGTCCAAGACCGCATCAATGAACGCCTTCGCGTTCTGTCCCGACTTGCCCTGATAGCTGTCGATCTGATCGATGCTGAAGTTCTGGTAGCGGAATGGATAGCCCGCCACCTTGCAGTACCCGTCCAGCAGCCCCGCCATCATCTGGATCAGCGTGGTCTTGCCCGTCCCCGGTTTCCCATCCCCCATGAAGGTGAAGATGAACCCGCCAAGCTCCGCAAACGGGTTCAACCGCCGCTCGAAATCATAGGCCATCAGCATCTTCGCCAACCGCAGCGACTGGTACTTGGCGATGTGGTTCCCCACCACCTCATGCGGCTTCTTGAAGGCCATGGCGATCACGCCGCCCTTCGCCGCCTTCGCCGGCTTGAAGCCCGACAGCGTCAGCCCATCCGCCTCAACTTTCCACGACGCGCCCGTGAAAACCGACACCCGAGCCCCATTCTCCGCCCGGATTTGTACCTTCTTCATCAGCGCCTCGGCGAACGCCGACACAACCGCCACCAGCTTTACGTCATCCGTAGCCAAGGCCCCAATGTCCTGATCCAGCTCCCACAGCACGCCTTGCAGCGCCAGCGGAGCGTTGTCGGTCAGAACCTCCTCCACCTCGCCCAGTTCGACGGTCGCGGTCCCGACATGCGGCGCGATCAGATAGGCCAGCGCATTGCCAAAGGTGAACAGCACCACCAGTGCCTCACCCGCCAGCAACTCGCTGAACTCACCGCGCTTCGGCTCCGGCACCCGCCCCTCAAGGTTCGCCCGCTTCAACTCGGCCAGCCCCGACTGCGCCGAAAACGTCTCCCCCATCGCCAGCGCAATCGCCAAGGACCGCCGCAAAGCATTCAGCACCGCCGCCTGCACCGGAGAGACCAGCCCATCCCCCAGCCCTTCAACCCGCTCCGACAGCCGCACCCCACCCGGCCGCGCCGTGGACCGCGTCGCCATGCCCGGCACGGTGGAGCGAAACGTCGGCCGCGCCCCGATCCCCGGCGACCGTTCCGTCGTTACTGCCGCCACCAGGGGCTTCGCCAGCCGCGGCGCATGATCGAACCCGAAGACCATCCCCAGCGCCGCCTCGTACTGCGCCCGGATCGTCTCTTCCTTCAGCTCCATCGTGTCGCGCGTGCTCATGAATCCCTCATTCTATGTCCATAAATATCCCGGGGGCCCGGGGGCAGGCCCCCGGGGTGCGCCGCGGCAATCACAAGGTCGGAATAAGCCGCCCTCCGGCCCCCACCACGAACTTCCGCAACCCGCGCAACCCCTTGGGGTCCTGTTCGACCAGCACCTGATAGGGCCGCTCGGGCAGGATGATCATCCGGTCCTGCCGCGTGGCGCCAAGCTCGGCCCCCGCCACCGGATCCAGCTTGTAGACCTGCCGCTGAAAGGTGGAGAACCACCCCTCCTTCACCTCTTCCTCCCGGTCGGCCACCAGATCCTCGATCGTCCAGACGAGGGCCCAATCCTCGTCCTCCGGTGCCCGCGCGCCCTCGAGCACCTTGGAGATCGGGCCGGACTGCAACGTGAAACCGGCGGAATACATCGGTCCAAGGATCACCCGCCGCAACCGCTTGGGGTGGAGATCGGGGAAATCCTTGTCGAACCCGGTGCCAATCGTGACCAGCTTCAAGCCTCCCGCAGACTGCGCCATCAGCGCCGCCTGCGCCTGCGGCCAGCGCGCCTCATCCGTCGGCAGGGGCTTCCGGCCCGCATCCTCGAGGTCCATGAGGTAGACGACGGGCAGGTTGACCTGGGTGTCCCAGACCGCCCAATGCACCAGGAAATGCCGCCTTGCGCCCAGATCCTCGATCCATTGCGCATCCGGGTCATTGCGCGCCCAGAACATGCCCCCCGCCGCCAGCGCCTCATAGTAATACCGCTGCGACAGCGCGAATTGCAGCGCCGTCGGGATCGTAAGGTCGCCAACGATCTGCCGCACCATCCGGTCCTTCAGCTCGGTTTCCGAGGGCATCCCCGCCAGATGTCGCGCCGCCTGCTGCGCGTCGACCGCCATGGTCATGAGTTCCTGCGCCACCGGAAACCCGCTCTCATGCCGGTCGATGGTCAGGCGCGGGGCCGTCTCCCCCCGCCCGGTCATCAGGTACTTGTTGGAAAGCGCCCGGAAGGTCGCGGCCACCGCCTTGAGGTAGCCCCCAAGCACCCGCGCCTCGGTCCGGGAAAGCCGCCCCTCGGCCTCCACCTCAGCTGCGACCCGGCCAAGATGCCCGGTGATCCGGTCGAACTTGGCAAAATAGCGCCGCGCGACGAGGGTGTCGTAAAGCTCGTGGTGGTCGGACGTGAGGGCGTCCTTTACCTCGTTGGCCACTTATTCCCCATACGCGTTCTTGTCGTGCTTCTCGACAATCGCCCCAAACCGCCGGGCAAAGCGTTCGTCCGCCTTCGCCTTCTGCTCCAGGATCTCGCGGGCAAAGACCATGTGCCCCTCATGCGCTTCCAGCATGTCGGCCATCTTGTCGTTGGTCGCGGCCCCGATCGCCGCCATCGCGGTCTGCGCTTCCTGGTCGGTCTTGACGCCGATCTCGTTGATTCTATGCGCCACGTCCTGCTGCTGCGCGGTCTTGAGCGAGGAGGTCAGCGCGTCATACAAGACCACCCGCTGCTTGGTGTCCGTCTGCAGCTTGTTGATCAGCACCAACTGCGTCGCCGCCTGGTTCTGCAACGAATCCAACCAGGTCTTGCCCTTCTCGATGTACCGCTCCAGCGTCTGGGACTTCGCCAGCTTCACCTGCTCGTCCTGCACCAGCGCGTTGAAGCGGGCGTTCATGGTGGCAAGTTCGGTCTCCAGCTTGGTCCGCGCCGCCGCGTCCTGCTCGACCGCGATCCTGTTCTCAAGCTCGATGATCTTCGGGTCCATCCCGGCGACTTCGGCCCGCACCGCCTCCAGCGCACCAACAGTCTCTTCGCGTTCGGTCAGCGTCGAGGACAGATTCCCCTCCACCCGCGTCTTCTGCACGTTCAACAGATCCAACTGCCCCTGCAACAACCGCACGATCACGTCGGACTTGGCGATCAGATCCTGCAGCTTGTC
>JANOCQ010000078.1:0-11620 GCA_031412255.1 Paracoccaceae bacterium
TCTGTCCAACGTGATGTTCATCACCACGGCGAACTCCTACAACATGCCGGGCCCCTTGATGGACCGGATGGAGATCATTCCGCTGGCCGGCTACACCGAGGACGAAAAGCGCGAGATTGCGCGCGGGCACCTCTTGCCCAAGCAGATCGCCGCGAACGGCCTGAAGAAGGGCGAATTCAGCGTCAGTGATGACTCGCTGACCCATGTGATCCGCTACTATACCCGTGAAGCCGGGGTGCGGAACCTGGAGCGCGAGATCGCCAAGCTGGCCCGGAAAGCGGTGACCGAAATCCTGAAGGGCAAGACCAAGAAGGTGGACGTCGATCCAGCAAAGGTCGAGGAATACCTTGGCGTCCAGCGCCACCGTTATGGTCTGGCCGAGAAGGAAGATCAGGTGGGGGTGGTCACGGGCCTGGCCTGGACCAGCGTCGGCGGCGATCTTCTGCAGATCGAAGCGCTGAAGCTGCCAGGCAAGGGTCGGATGAAGACGACCGGGAAACTCGGCGACGTGATGAAGGAATCGATCGACGCGGCGGCAAGCTATGTCCGTTCGATCAGCCCGAAGATCGGGGTGAAACCGCCGAAGTTCGAAACGATGGACATTCACGTCCACGTGCCGGACGGGGCGACGCCCAAGGACGGGCCGTCGGCCGGTCTGGCGATGGTGGTGTCGATCGTATCGGTCCTGACCGGGATTCCGGTCCGCAAGGACATCGCCATGACCGGCGAGGTCAGCTTGCGCGGCAACGCGATGCCGATCGGTGGGCTGAAAGAGAAGCTCCTCGCCGCATTGCGGGGCGGGATCAAGACGGTCTTCATTCCCGAGGAAAACGCCAAGGACCTGGCGGAGATTCCGGAAAACGTGAAGACCGGATTGACGATCATCCCGGTGAGCCACGTCCGCGAGGTTCTGGCCCAGGCGCTGGTGCGCCAGCCCGAGCCGGTGGAATGGGACGAGGCGGCGGAAGAAGCGGCTGCGGCCGCGCGGGCGGCGGGGGGTGTGGTGCCTCCGGTCCAGACCGCTCACTGATCTGGCGACAAGAACCAGATGGGCGCGCCAGACCGGCGCGCCCTTTGTCTTTTGGCAGTCGGGCATTGCTGCCGATGGCTTGCAGAACACCTGTGCCACATATCGCTGGCCGCCAATTCATTCGCTGCGTAATGTCGCGGCGACGCTCATAACCGGAAGAAGGCATCATGGCCCCGCGCACGCCCAAGGACCCCGATACAAAGCCGGCGAAAGCCTCAAAGCTTGCCAAGCCGCCAAAGGCAAAGCCGGTGCCAGAAGCGGGAAGCAAGCCCGTCCTTACAGTGGTCGAGACGGACGCGCCCGAAACGAGGGTTGCCGTGGTCAAGCTGAAGGACCTGATCGATAGCGTGGCCAACGCGACGAGCGGCAAGAAGTCAGACGTGAAAGCCACCGTTGTAGCGACGCTGGCCGCTTTGGGAGAGGCGCTCGCAACCGGCAAGTCGCTTGCCGTCCCGCCTCTTGGCAAACTGCGCGTCGTCAAGAACAAGGGACCGGCCCTCACGCTCAAGCTTCGGCTGGCCGACGACGCGAAGGCGGCGGGATTGGCCCTTGCGGAGGACGGCGAGGATGGCTAGAAAACGCCGCATCGGGCGATTAGCTCAGCGGTAGAGCGCTTCGTTCACATCGAAGATGTCAGCGGTTCAAATCCGTTATCGCCCACCATTCTTCCCCAAGGCGCGCCCGAACCGGCGCGTCTTTGGCATTCCGGGCTTGCCAGATTCGGGCGGTCGCGGTAGGCAGCGGGGCGGGGGCGGTTAGCTCAGTTGGTAGAGCGTCTCGTTTACACCGAGAATGTCGGGGGTTCGAGTCCCTCACCGCCCACCATCCCCAACACTTTCCGATCCCGGCCATTGATGCGGATCAAGGCCCTGGCTTTTGCTGCCGGTTAGGCTGGTGGCCCGAAAGGTTTCCCCATGCCCGACGCCAGCGACTTTGTCTTCCGTACGAACGGCCTCACCAAGGTCTACCGCAACGGCGCGCTTGAGGTGCACGCCTTGCGCGGCATCGACTTTCAGGCGCGGAAAGGGGAATTCATCGTCATCCTTGGTCCGTCGGGGTCGGGGAAGTCCACGTTTCTGAACATCGTCGGCGGGCTTGACCGCGCTTCCGGCGGAGAGGTCTGGTTCGAAGAGCACCAACTGACCGCGCTGGACGAGGCGCAACTGACCCGTTACCGCCGCGACCACGTGGGCTTTGTCTTCCAGTTCTACAACCTGGTTCCCAGTCTGACCGCCCGCGAGAATGTCCAGCTTGTGACCGAGATCGCCCGCCGCCCGATGCGGGCAGAGGATGCGCTCGCTCTGGTGGGCCTGCAGGATCGGGCCAACCACTTCCCCGCGCAGCTGTCCGGGGGCGAACAGCAGCGTGTCGCCATCGCCCGTGCCATTGCGAAGAACCCCGAAGTGCTCTTGTGCGACGAACCCACGGGTGCCCTGGACAGTGCCACAGGCATCAAGGTGCTGGAGGCGCTGACTCAGGTGAACCGGGCGGTGGGGGCGACCACGCTGGTCATCACCCACAACGCCGCCATCCGCGACATCGCCGACCGGGTGATCCGCTTCGCCGATGGAAGGATCATCGAAGAAACGGTCAACGCGACCAAGAAGCAGCCATCTGAGGTGGCGTGGTGATCTCGCCCCTGCGCCGCAAGGTCCTGCGCGACCTGGCGCGACTTTGGGCGCAGGTGCTGGCCATCGCGCTGGTCCTGGCGGCGGGGGTGGCAACGCTGATCCTGGGGAACGGGGCCTACGCCTCGCTGTTCGAGACCAGGGCGCGCTATTACGAGGAGAACCGCTTCGCCGATGTCTTTGCCGACGTGACCCGTGCGCCCCGGGCATTGCTGGGCGAGGTTCAGGACATCGAGGGCGTTTTGGATGCCGAGGCGCGGATCGTGAAGCTGGGCCTTCTTGAGCTGCCGGGGATGGTGGAGCCGGGGTCCGTCCTCTTTGTCTCGCTTCCCGAAAGGACAGGCCTCAACCGGCTCTACCTGCGCCTCGGGCGCCTGCCAGACCCGCTCTCGGCCGAGGAGATCGTGGTCAGTGACGGCTTTGCCGCCGCGCATGGCCTTGGGCCGGGCGACCGTCTGCCGGTCCTGATGAACGGGCAGAGGCGCGAGCTTCTGATCACCGGAGTCGCGCTGTCGCCCGAGTTCATTTATGCGCTTGGCCCCGGACAGATGATGCCCGACCCGCGCCGGTTTGGCGTGATATGGGCTCCGCGTGCCGGGCTGGAAGCGGCCTACGACCTTGAAGGTGCTTTCTCGAACCTGGTTCTGAAACTTGCCCCCGGAGCCAATTCCGACCGGGTGATCGAAGCGTTGGACCGGCTGACCGAACGCTATGGCGGGGCAGGGGCCACCGGCCGCGCCGACCAGATCAGCCATGCCTTTCTTGATGCGGAACTGAAGCAGCTTTGGGCGATGGTGCGGGTGCTGCCACCGATTTTCCTGCTGGTCGCGGCGATGCTGGTCAACATGACGTTGTCGCGCCTGATCACTCTGGAACGCGAGCAGATCGGGCTTTTGAAAGCCATCGGCTATACCTCGTTCGCGGTGGCGCAGCATTACGTGGAGTTCGTGGCACTGATCGCGGTCGTCGGCATCCTGATCGGCTTTGCCGGTGGGGCCTGGCTGGGGGTGGGACTGGCGCAGATGTATGCGCGGTTCTTCACCTTCCCCTACCTTGTCTTCACCCGTGACCCGCAGCTTTACGGGCTAGCCGCCGTCATCACGCTAGCGGCTGCCGTGGCCGGCGCACTTTACGCCGTCCGGTCGGTGGTGAAACTGCCCCCGGCCGTCGCAATGGCTCCGCCGTCACCCGCCGTCTACCACGAACGCGCCTCATGGCTCCGCCGCCTTCTCGACCTGCGCCAGACCGGGGTGATGGTCGCGCGCCACCTGATGCGCTGGCCGTTTCGTACCGCCAGCTCCACCCTTGGCGTGGCGATGGCGGTGGCGATCCTGGTGGCGTCGCTCTGGTCCTTTGGTTCGATCGACAGGATGATTGACGTCACCTTCTTCCGCTCCGAACGCCATGACGCGCAGATCGTCTTTGGCACGCCCGAACCCCTTGGGGCGGTGTTTGCAGCGCGCAATATGCCCGGCGTGCTGGTCGCCGAGCCCTTCCGTCAGGTGGCGGCCCGGATCAGTCACCTGGGCCACGAAAAGACCCTGGCGATCGTTGGCCGACCAGCCGAACCGAGCTTGTCGCGGGTGCTTGACCCCGCCCTGCGCCCGATGCCCATGCCCGAGGCGGGCCTTATCCTGTCCGAGGCGCTGGCTGACGCCTTGCAGGTCCGTCCCGGAGACCGGGTCACCATCGCGTTGCAGGAGGGCGGCCGCGCCACTGTCATCCTGCCCGTCAGCGGGTTGTCAGTGGGCTATGTCGGGCTTGGCGCGGCGATGGAGATCGGCGCGCTGAACCGGCTGATGGGCGAGGGGGCGCTGATCTCGGGCGTCAGCCTGATGATCGACGAAACCCGCACGGCCGAGTTCTATGCAGCCGCCAGGACCACCCCGAAGACCGAGATGATCAGCGTCACCAGCCTGATGCTGACCCGTTTCCGCGACACTCTGGCGGAGAACATCACCGTCATGATCACCGTCTATGTCGTACTGGCCGGCATCATCGCCATTGGCGTGGTCTACAACTTCTCGCGCATCGCATTGTCCGAACAGGGCCGCGAACTGGCGAGCCTCCGCGTCCTTGGCTTTACCAACCGCGAGGTCTCCGGCGTGCTATTCGGCGAGCTTGCCGTCGTGGTCCTGTTGGCGCAGCCCCTCGGTTGGCTGATCGGCTACGGGATTGCATCGGCGATGGCGGCGGCGTTTTCCTCGGATCTTTACCGCGTACCCTTCGTCGTCCAGCGCGACGTTTATGCCATCGCAACCCTGGTGGTCTGCGCCGCCGCCCTGGCCTCGGCCTGGGCGATCCGGGGGCGGATCGACAATCTCGACATGATCGAAGTCCTGAAGACACGGGAGTAGCCAATGCGTCGCCTGATCCCCATCGCTGCCGCCCTTGCCCTGCTGGCCTTCCTGGTCTGGGCGTTCCTGCCACGCCCGGTCGAGGTCGAACTGGCCGAAGTCGCGCTTCGCCCGGTGGAGGTCGCGGTCGAAGAGGAAGGCGAGGCGAAGATCTGCGAGGTTTTCACAGTTTCGGCGACGATCGCAGGCAAGCTGCAAAGGATCGGCCTGCACGCTGGCGACGATGTGTCAGAAGGTCAGCCCGTCGCCAGCATCGGTCCTGCGTCGCCGGTTCTTCTGGACAGCCGGTCTCGCGCGGTTGCCGAAGCCACCGCAGCGGCGGCGGAAGCGGCAACCGAACTGGCGCACGCACAGCTTGCCCAAGCCGAGGCGACCCGCGACTTCATGGCTGGCGAGGCAAATCGGGCGGTGGCGCTGTTTCAGAAGGGGGCCATGTCCCAGCGCGCCTATGACATCGCGGTCCGTGAGCAGAAGACAGCCGAAGCCGCGGTGGCCAGTGCGGTGGCAAACCTTGCGGTGCGCGAGAAGGAGCTGGAAAGCGCGCTCGCGGTCCTGCGTTCGGAAGGGACAGGGAACGGAACCGCCTGCTGTGTCGAAATCCTCGCCCCCGTATCGGGCAAGGTGCTGCGGGTGCTGACCGAAAGCGAGCAGGTGGTGCAGCCCGGTACCCCGATCCTGGAACTTGGGGATTCCGGCAACTTGGAAGTTGTCGTGGATCTGCTGTCGCGTGATGCGGTCCGGGTTATTGAAGGGGCGCCCGCCTTGGTCAGTGGCTGGGGCGGAGCGCCGATTGCCGCCGTCGTGGAGCGGGTGGAACCCTCGGCGGTGACCCGCGTGTCGGCCCTGGGCATCGAGGAGCAGCGGGTGACGGTCATCCTGCGTCTGACCGGCAGCACCGGGGATTGGCAGGCGCTTGGTCACGGCTTCCGGGTGATCGCGCGCATTGTCCTGTGGCGCGAGGAGGGTGTTCTGACCATCCCGGTGGGTGCCTTGTTCCGCGATGGGCCGGACTGGGCCACCTATGTGATCCGTGATGGCCGTGCGGTTTTGCAACGCATTGCGCTGGGGGAACGGAACGAGGATCACGCCCAGGTGCTGGATGGTCTGGTTGAAGGCGAGCAGGTCATCCTGCACCCGTCCGACCAGGTCAGTGCGGGGGTGAGCGTCGTCGCGGTCGCGGGCCCCTAGGTCAGGACCGACCACAGGGCGGCAAGGCCTGCCAGCAAGAACACCGCCCCCGCGCCGACCACGTAGCCCATGTAGTCCTGCAAGAACCCGCTACGGGCCGGTGCGATGTGATGGGTCAACGGTCGGCTCGGCAAAGCCGGCGCCACTTCGGTCAGAGCGGCGGGAAGCGGGCCACCCTCTTCGGCGATGCGGATCCAGTCCAGCCAGTCGCCGGCCGACTGGATGCGATCCCGCGGCATAACGCGGACCGCCTTGTCTATCGCCTCCAGAAAGCCGGACGGATATCCGTCATACCGCCCTGCCAGTGGCACGTAGGGATCGGGTTCGCCCTCGGCCACACGGGCAAGACGACGCTGGCTTTCCGGCGGAGGATGGCCGGTAATGACATGGTAGAATGTCGCGCCAAGCGAATAAAGGTCACTAGACGGGCTTTGCTCGGCGCCCGACAGGTAGAACTCCTGCGGTGAGTAGCCTTCCTTGATCACGCGACGCCCGGTGAGGACGCGGGTCGCGCGCACCACCTGCTCGCTGGCAGCGCCGAAGTCGATCAGGATCGGGTTGCTGGCCTTGTCCACAAGGATATTGTCCGGCGAGATGTCGCGGTGCAGGATGCCGACCTGATGGATGAATTCGACCGCCGACAGCATCTTCTTCAGCAGTGCCACCACCTGTTCGGGCGTGAAGGCCTGGTCGGTGGAATCCAGAATGTCGTGCAGATCGCGCCCGTCGATGTAGTCGATCGCCATATAGGCAGTGTCGTTGTCCTCGAACACCTGGTGGACGCCAACGATGTTGGGATGGACGAGCCGCGCCAGGCTTTTCGCCTCGGCGAGGAAACTGTCGACGAAACCCCGAAAGTCGCCCTGATGTTTGCGTGACCGCGCCCGCACCAGACTGGTCGACCGGCGGCAGAGCGCGTTTGGAAAGCATTCCTTGATGACGACTGTACGGTCCAGGCTGTCTTTCGCCAGGTAGGTGATCCCGAACCCGCCGCTGTTGAGAAAGCCTTCGATCGTGTAATGTCCGCCCAGCAACTGGGTTCCCGGCTTCAGATCATCAGCGAAGGCGTCAGGATCGACGCGGCCCAACTCGGCCTCAAGCTGATTGCTGATCTGTGTCGGACTCTGCATCACTTGTCATTTCCCAAACGTCTGGTCACAATCACTCGGGCGGCAGCGCGAAGCCACGTGCCAGCATTACAAAACAAACTTTCCCTCAGGTAAATCGCGTCAGTCTGGACCCCGCAGCGGATTTCCCTTCTGCCATTCTACGCAGTCCGCCCTTTGTCGTGCAAACCCGCAACGTGAAGAGCTGACTGCACAAATGCGCACGGTACCCAACGAACCCAGGAGAATGGGTGGCCGATTGAACGCAAGACATTGATCTCACGGCCATATCCCGTCAACTCTTCCGATCTGGTCGGCAGGATAGCGGCGGATCACTGTGACAAAGTCATCAGCGATCCCAGTGGGATGCGCCCTTATCCTGCCTTAATGTCATCCAATGCGCGCAGGTGGGACCATCCAGGCAACCTGTGATTGCAATCGATTTCGTGGCGCGTCATGCCAAAGCGATTCGAATTTTCATTTTGGCGTCCAAGCCTGGGCGGTCTGGTCGGGACGCAGGATCTGAAAACTGCGGGTCGGAAGCGACTGCCATTTTCCCTCGGTCCCGTCCGGCCAGATCACCCGAATTTCCGCCGCATCTTCAAGCCCAAGACCGAAATGCAGCCAGCCGACCGAGCCCGATACATGCCCGCCGCCCGAAGTGATCTCGTGCCGTTCCACCTTGTCGCCACGCCGGATTTCCAGCACCGATCCGATGGCATCGCGGTTGCTGCCGTCCTGCTGGAGGCGGATCTGGACCCAGCTTCCCTCCAGCCCGCCCGTCTGCCGCCAAAGCTGCGCTGGCTCCCACCGGTTCACCACGGCCAGGTCCAAAAGTCCGTCAAGGTTGAAATCCACCACCTGTGCCCCCCGGGCGACCCCGAAGCTTGCGACCCCCGCCCGGTCACCCGCTTCCAGGAAAACTCCGTCCGGTTGGCCCAGCAGCAGGTTGTTCGGGTCCTTTGCTGCGAAATCCGGCATCTTAGCCACGTTGCCTTTGGCAACAAAGAGGTCCTGAATCCCGTCATTGTTGACGTCCGCGAATTGCGGGTGCCAAGCGGTTGAGGGTTTTGTGTCCCCCCCCGTATAGGGCCGATGCGCGGTGATGCCGGACTTGAAGGCGATGTCGGCAAAGTCGGGCTTGCCGGCGGCCGGGTCCTTCAGGACCTGCAGTTTGTTGTCGGCCATCGAAGTCAGGTAATAGTCGGGATAGCCGTCCAGGTTCACATCGGCCGAGGCGATCCCCATCCCCCAGATGCGCAGCCGTTTCCAGCCATCCTCTGCCTCGGTGTAAAGCCGGGGCGGCTTGCCTGGCTCCAGATGCCACATCTGCTCTTGCCCGCCCTTGTAGTATTCCCGGTCATTCGAGACGCGCAAGCTGGGGTGGCCCGAACGGTTCCAGTCGGTAAAGAGCATGGACAAGGCGCAATGGGATGGGGTCAGCGGGATCGGCGCGCCGAAGCGGCCGCCGGCAGGTCCGGACTCTGGCCGGTGGAGCCAGTTGTCGGTGCAGGATCCCCAGGGAAACGCCTCTTCCTTGCGGTCGACATAGTTGCCGATGGCCAGCGTGGGCCAGGTCTGACCCTGTTCCCAGATCGCGGCAAAGGCTGTGGACCAGGCGTCGCCGCCATCGAAGCCCCACGTATCTGTCGCATCCTCGAACTTGCATGCGCCTAGACCGCGCAGCAGCCGGTTCACGCCCAGGCGCAGGACCACCAGGTCCAGCACCCCGTCGCTGTCGATGTCCAGCGGATAGGCACCCAGAACCGCGTCCAGCGTCACAGCTTCGGTCTTCTCGAAGGCCAGCGGCCCGCCTTGCGCACTGCGGTTGAGATACAGCGCCGAGGGACCGGCCCCGCCCGAAAGGAACAGTTCTGGAAAACCGTCGCCGGAACAGTCGAAGGTCGCGACACCGCCGCCGACCATGTATTCCCAGTCGCCGACAAACACTGTGTCGATCCCGGCGGATACGGTTTCCTCAGTGAAGATGGGGAGGACGGGCTCGGCGCAGGCGGGCGGCGCAAGGGCCAGGCATAGGGCCAGGGTGCGCATCAGGCTTCGGTCCTCAACTGGGCAGCTACGGCGCCGATCGCGCGACCCTGGACAAGTCCGGCTTCGTTGCCGAAGCGGAAGTGGATGCCGCCGTACATCCGGGACTTCGCCGCTTCTTCCGCCGCCGCTGCAAAGGATGTGAAGCTGCGCACGGGCAGCCCCTCGTCCTCGTGCGTTGCATCCTCGAAGGCAAAGCTGTCTCCGAAGACGGCGGTGAGCACGGTCGAGGCCGCACCCGACTGGCAGGAATGGCCCGAGGTGTATTCGGGGAAGGGAGGCGTGATCAGCAACGGCTCCCAAGCCTTGTCGATGTGCCGCTTGATGTAGGTCACCGGCCGCAAGAGGTTGTATCGGAACTTGGTCGACCAGCACGAGACGAAGGCGTCCGACTGGGCGCAGCCCAGCTTGGCCAGCGTGGCGGCGATCACCTCGACCGGAAGTGCATCCCGGTCGGCGATCTGCATCACGATGGAAATCCAGTGCCCGGCTGGGGTCGGGGTCAGCATTGCATCGTCCGACCAGAACCGTGCGATGAGCTTCTGCTCATCGGTAAGCGACCGTGCGGTGTCGTAGACTTCCTTTGCGAAAGCGTAGAAGGCCGAGTCCTGGGCTTCGTCGTATTCCGGGTGGGCCGGCGCATCCATCGCGGCCATGTCCCTGATGGCGAAGGGCCGGTTCCGACCCCAGCCGGGCAGAAGCGGCGCCTGTTGCAGCCGGATCGCACTGGTCGGGACCCAGTTCTGAGGGCGGGTGTCGGGCTGGTAGTCCATCGGAAAGCCCAGATTCTCGACCACCGCACCGCCGTCCAGGGCGGCCCATTCCAGGATATGCGCCGCGACAGCTTTTCCGTGCGCGACACTGCGCTGGACCACGTCCTCGGCCATGCCCTGGCTTGCAGTGCGGCCCATGATCTCGCCCATCTTCTGCATGGCACGCTGACCGGTCGGGCCCGTATTGAAGAAAAGGCCGTTGACTGCCGTGTCGAGAGCGGCATGCAACACGCAAGGCAGGTCAAACTCTCCCTCGCCACGGGCCGGCAGCGGGAAGAGGTCGGTCAATTGCCCTTCCAGGCTGCGCAAGCCTGGGTTCCCGGTTGCCAGCGCCTCGTGCGCGGTGACGCCGATGTAGCCAAAGGCCCGAGCGGCTACGGGTGGCATGTAGGTCGCGGTATGGCGGACGAGTTCCAGAATCAGCTTGTGCCAGGTAAGCAGCACTTCGCGAGAGACATCTGCACGGGCAGCAGCGGACGCGGGCTTCAGCGCAAGCGCAAACGGCGCGGCAATGGTCAACCCAAGAACCTGACGGCGATGAAATGGCATGGTGTCCTCCCAATGCCCGCGTTTCTGTCATGCGCTAACAGATCGCGCAAATCCTTTCAGTGTCGCCCGGTGATCCAGTTCCCAAGGGCCGCCAGCTTCGACGGCCCCGCCCCGGGACGGTCTTCGCGGCGGTCTGCGGCATTGAGGAGAGCATACATCCCGTGGACGCCCAACCAGCGGATGGGCTCTGGCTCCCAGTCCTTCACTCTGCGGTTGACCCATGGAAGGTGCACAAGATCGGTATCGCGACCGAGTGCAAGGTCGGCCAGAGTCCTGCCCGCCAGATTCGAAGTCGAAACGCCGACCCCGACGTAGCCGCCAGCCCAGCCCAATCCGGTGTTCGGGTCCAGCCCCACCGTCGCGCACCAGTCGCGCGGTACGCCAAGGACCCCACACCAGGCGTGGTCAATCCTTGCCTTTGCCGCCGCGGGGAAATGCCGTTGCAGGACGGCCGTCAGCCGTCTGATCGTCTCGGGGTCGGGTGCGCCGTTGGTGTCAAGGCGCGAGCCATAGCGGTAAGGCACCCCCCGCGCGCCAACCGTGATGCGGCCCTCGCGCGTGCGCTGGCAATAGCGATAGGCGTTGGCGAAATCCCCGATGATTTCATTCTTCTCCCAGCCGATCTTACTCCAGATCTCAGCGGGCAGCGGCTCGGTTGCGATCTGGGCCGAGTTCATTGGCAGCCATTCCCGATTCCGCCCCGGCAGGCCCGCTGTGAAGCCCTCAGTACAACGCAGAATGACCGGGGTCTGCACGGTGCCGCAGTCGGTCGTCAAAACTCCCGGCTCGTAGCCCGTGACGGTGGTGCCTTCAACGATGCAAACCCCAAGCCGCTCGACCGCCATCGCCAGCCCCCGCACCAGTTTGGCCGGCTGCACCCGTGCGACGTTCTTAACCATCATTGCGCCAAGCGCACCGGGGATGTGGATGCGCTCGCTCA
>JANOCQ010000079.1:0-2747 GCA_031412255.1 Paracoccaceae bacterium
CCTGTGGTCCTTCACCGGGGGCCAGCCCCTGATCAACCATCCCAGGTCCCTGGCCGAGGTCGCCAGCCAGACCCCGCAATCCCAGGCCATGTCGAAGGCGCTCAAGGCCGAAGGCTTCAACTTCGTGGGCCCGACGATCACCTACGCCTTCATGCAGGCCTCCGGCATGGTCAACGACCACATCGCCGCCTGCGACTGGGCTGACCCCTTGGCCTTTTCCGCCCCAACGGCCATATAAGGGGCCAAACATCCACCAAGGGGTCCACCATGCTGGGTCTGGGCGAAAAACCGCAAGCCGACGCAAACCTGATCAAGGACGCAACCGAGGCCAGTTTCCTGGCCGATGTGATCGAAGCCAGCCAGACGGTTCCGATCATCGTCGATTTCTGGGCCACCTGGTGCGGCCCCTGCAAGACGCTGGGTCCGATGCTGGAAACTGCCGTAAAGGCCGCTGGCGGCAAGGTGAAGATGGTCAAGGTTGACGTCGACCAGAACCAGCGCATCGCCGCGCAACTGCGCATCCAGTCGATCCCCACCGTCTACGCCTTCTGGCAGGGCCAGCCCGTTGATGGCTTCCAGGGCGCCGTGCCCGCCTCGGAACTGAAAGCCTTCGTCGACCGCGTGTCGGCCCTTGCTGGGGACGGCGGTCTTGCCGAAGCCATTCAGGCGGCCGAGGACATGCTGACCGAAGGTGCTGCCGGCGACGCCGCCGAGACCTTCGCCGCGATCCTTGAGGAAGACCCCGAAAGCGCCGCCGCCTATGGTGGCCTCGTCCGTGCGCACCTGGCGCTGGGCAACCTTGACCAGGCCGAGGCCTTCATCACCGCCGCCCCCGCCGCCATCGCCAAGTCCAAGGACCTGGACGCCGCCCGCGCGCAACTCGAACTCGCCCGGCAGGCCGCCAACGCCGGCCCCGAGGCCGAACTGCGCGCCGCCGTCGACGCCAACCCCGACGACCACCAGGCCCGCTTCGACCTCGCCGCCGCCCTCCTTGCCGGCGACAACCCGCAAGAGGCCGTCGACCAGCTCCTCGAACTCTTCCGCCGCGACCGCGAGTGGAACGATGGTGCCGCCAAGACCCAGCTCTTCACCATCTTCGACGCACTGAAGCCCCAGGACCCCATCGTCCTCGCCGGTCGTCGCCGCCTGTCGTCGATGATATTTGCCTGACCCCATCTGCGGACTACCTAGGTGTCCATGATCACCGCAGCCGACCTGCCGGACACCATTCCGGTCTTCCCACTGCCCGGGGCGCTGATGCTCCCCCGGGCCCGTCTTCCCCTGCATATCTTCGAACCACGCTACCTGGCGATGATCGAAGACTGCATGAAGACCAAGCACCGCCTGATCGGAATGATCCAGCCGCGCGAGACGCCCAGAAGTGAAAAGCGAACCGGCGAAATACGCCTCCAGGCCATCGGATGCGCTGGCCGCCTGACCGGATTCTCCGAAACCGAGGATGGCCGCTACATGGTCACCCTTTCCGGTGCCTCGCGCTTCCGCGTGAAGGAAGAGGTCCAGGGTTTCACCCCCTACCGCCGTTGCCTTGTCGACTGGGCGCCCTTCGCCCGCGACCTTGGTCCCACCGAAGAGGACCCCGGTTTTCGCCGCGCCGAATTCATGTCCCTCCTTGGCCGCTACTTCACCCGGCTTGAACTTTCGACCGACTGGAACAGCCTGCGCGAGGCCGAGGTCGAACTTCTGATCAACTCGCTCTCCATGCTCTGCCCCTTCACGCCCGAGGACAAGCAGGCCCTTCTGGAAGCCCCCACCCTGGTCACCCGCCGCGAAACGATGGTCACCCTGATCGAATTCGCCCTCCGTGGCAGCGGCGAGGAAGAGATCCTGCAATGAGCGAACCCGCCGACCGCCGGATGCTGGAGGCACTGGTCTGCCCCGTGACCAACGCCGTCCTGACATATGACGCCGAAAAGCAGGAGCTGATCTCCAAGGCCGCCCACCTCGCCTTCCCGATCCGCGACGGCATCCCGATCATGCTGGTCAGCGAAGCGCGGCAGGTGGATTGATCCTGCCGCACGCGTAGGTCGGGGTTCACCCCGACACCCCGCAGGGTGCGCTACAGCGCACCATTTCCGCCGCCTGCCATCAAAGGCTCCCCGCGTAGGGTGGGCGATCCGCCCACCGCCCCCATCCACCTTCACTTGCCCTTAACCCATTCCGCCGGATAGGATTCCAAAGGGAACCCAAGGGGCCGCGCATGACGAACCACCTTTACTACGGCGACAACCTCACCGTCCTGCGCGAAAGCATCCGGGATGAGTTGGTGGACCTGATCTACCTAGACTCGCGGCCCAATCGATTTGTGGCAGGCGACAGGCAGAGCGCCAGATGACACTGTCATACCATCCCAGAGCCGGTCAGATTCTCATCTGTGATTTCGACGGGTTTCGGGTCCCTGAAATGGTCAAGGTCAGGCCTGTGATGGTGATTTCGCCACGTCTGCCGCACCGCAACGAAATCGTCACGATCGTGCCAATCAGCCTGACTGCCCCACTTCACGATCTTCCCTTCAACGTTCGCCTGTCGAGGAACTACCATCCTCTCGAACCCGACGACCTGCCATGCTGGGCGAAGTGTGACATGGTAATGAACGTTGGAACGTGGCGTTTAGACGGCTTTAAGGTTGGGCGCCGAAAATGGGAAAACCCACAGGCAACTGGTGATGACCTTAAGGCAGTGCGTCACGGTGTCCTTTGGGGGCTGGGCATGGGAAACTTGATTCCAAA
>JANOCQ010000080.1:0-1514 GCA_031412255.1 Paracoccaceae bacterium
GGCTTCATGGACCTTGCGCTGTTTGAAGTCGGGCCCGCCTTCCAGGACGGCGAACCGGGCGACCAGCACCTGCAAGCCGCCGGCCTTCTGGTCGGGGCCGCCGCGCCGCGTGACCCGCACGGCAGCCGCCGCATGGTCGACGTCTTCGATGCCAAGGCGGATGCCGAGGCAGTTCTCGCGTCCCTCGGCGCGCCTGCACGCGTGCAGATCACCCGCAAGACCGCCGACTGGTGGCATCCCGGCCGCTCTGGTGTGATTGGCCTTGGGCCGAACACCCTTTCGACCTTCGGCGAAGTCCATCCGCGCATCCTGCAAGCGATGGACGTGAAAGGCCCCGCCGTGGCTTTCACCATCCTGATCGCCAACGTCCCCGCGCCCAAGGTGAAGACCCCGACCCGCCCGGCCCTTGCCATCAGCGACCTGCAAGCGGTGGACCGCGATTTCGCCTTCGTCGTCGACGCCCGCGTCGAAGCCCTGACCGCCGTCAACGCTGCCCTTGGGGCCGACAAGGCGCTGATCGAAAGCGTCCGCGTCTTCGACCAGTTCACCGGCGACAAGGCCGAAGCACAGATGGGCGTGGGCCGGAAGTCCATCGCCTTGTCCGTCCGCCTGCAGCCACAGGACAGGACCCTGACCGAAGCCGAAATCGAGGCCGTGTCGGCGAAAGTCATCGAGAAGGTCACGAAGGCGACAGGGGGCAGCCTCCGCGCCTGATGCTTAGCGCAGGGAAGCAACCAGCCTTGCATACCACTCGGAATGGCTACCTAAATGTTTGGCCATGCCCGGTTTGGTCAGGCATCCCTTTGGGGTGATATAGCTGGAAATCACCCGCACCGGTCATTCGTGCCAGGTTATGTTGAACGCGGCGCGCTTGGGAAAGAAGTACATGGCGGAGTATGGCAAGTGGTCGTGGATCCACCATGCCATTTGTCGCCAGTCGACGCCGGTTTCGTAACGGTCGGCGAAGGATGGGATCACGATGCAGGCGGTCGCGCCCATGCAGCCCTCTGCGTCGCGGCGGTCCCAGATGTGGCTGGCATAGTTGGCCTCATTCGAGGCGCAGGAATACCCGGCCTTCCCCGCCTTCTGCTGTTCGCAGCCAAAGCCATTGACGGCCGGGCTTCTATAGGCGGAGCGGATGGCGATGCGTCCGAAGACCTCCTGAAGCGGTTCCAGAGGTTCGGTGCACAGGCAAGTCCCTGCGGCGATGGCAAGGTCCGGATCGTCCGGGATATTCGGGATGCCGTGAAGGTTGGCGATCTCGCTGTACAAGAAATCGCGCATGTAGAAGGACCGGGGAAGAGGCGGACGCGACCGACGCCGTCCAGTGCCGCGACGGATTTAAGTTTCTTCATACGGCTGTTTTCCTGAACCTGACGTTGCCCCCAACTTTTATCCAGCGTGAGCGAGACTCCGGGTTTGAGTTTTGTCCATTTGGGCGGGTTGGGCAACGGGGGCTGGCGCGGAGCTTTGCGGATTGCGCAGCGTCAGGCCCCGTTGCGGGGTGAAGGTTC
>JANOCQ010000081.1:0-24820 GCA_031412255.1 Paracoccaceae bacterium
GCAACCCGGATGCAGCCGTGGCTGTAGGCGCGCACTTCCTTGTCGAACAGGGACTTCGACGGAGTGTCGTGCAGGTAGATGTTGTGCACATTGGGGAACATGAACTTCACCTTACCCAGCGCGTTCCCGTCCGACGGCGGCTGGCGCATGCTGTAGGGGAAAGACCGCGCGCTATAGGCCGCAAAGTTGACCGATCCCCGCGGCACCACCCGACCCCGCCCATCGATCACCTGGATGTGGCTCACGGCGTTCGGGTTGCGCTGCAGAAGCGGCAGGTATTCCTTGACGATGATCGACCGCGGCACACCCCACGAGGGGTTGATCACCATGTGCTCCATTTCGTCAGAGAACTCCGGCGACCGCTGGTCGGGTACGTTCTTCCCGATGACGACACGGGTCTCGAAGACGGTCTTGCCGTCCTCCACGATCCGCGCGCGGAAGTCGGGCAGGTTCACCCATACATGCTTGACCTTGCGGTCAATGTGCATCCAGCGCTCGCGCTCCATTGCGACGATCACCGATTTCAACCGCTCTTCCGGGCCGATGTTGATCTCGGCCAGCGTGCCCTCGCCCGCTGCACCATCCGCCGTCAGTCCATGGCTCAACTGGAAAGCCGTTACAGCGGCCTGCAGCGCGCGGTCATAGCTGGCCACCGCCGTCGGCGCGAGGTAGCCCATCCGCACCAGCCGGTCGCGCAGCGCGATGACATCCGCCCCCGTGTCGCCGAAAGCCAGCGCCGCCACCGGCACCGTCGCGCCCCAGCCGCCGGCCATGACCTGCGCCTCCAAGCCCAGCTTTGCCTTCATCAACTGCATGTATTGCGGCGACTTTGGCATAAACCAGTCCAGCACCGCCTGCGGCTCTCCGTTGGCGATGCGGGTCAGCAGCACCTTCGGCTCGATCCGGTTGATCTCGCGCACAATGCCCGCATCGACCGCCTTGGGGTCCAGTGCACCCGAGGTCAGGTCGCGCGCCCAGGCCAGGTAAGCCTGCGTCATCTCGACCTCGACCCGGCCCCGGTCACCCTCGGTATCGGCCTCCCGCAGCGCCACGTCCAGAGCCTCTGCATCGTAGCGTGGCACCGGCAATCCATGGTCCCGCGCCGTCGCGATGGCTGCCAGAAACGCGCTCCGCCGCGCGGCATCCTCGGGCCCGGTCCACAAGGTTTCGTAGTTGGTGGTCCGGTACCAGTCCGCAATCGCCTCGTCAGAGGCAGCCGTCGCGGCCAGCGACTGGGTAAAAGCGGTGGCCTCGGCCCTTGCCAGCGAAGCCGTCACAGGGGCTAAAGCCAGGGACAGTGTCACAAGCAACGACAACCGCGACAGCTTGTGCGGAACTGGAAAATGCATTCGGGCCTCTATTCCAACGACTTGAGTTCTTCTTGGCATCTTTTCGCCGATCTGCAAACCCTGTCCAATCACAAACCCGAAGAACGGTTGACGCGCTTTTACTGTGTCTGGTTCGGCAACAGTTCTGGTTCAAACCGATGCAACCACGACACAGTCGGCAATTTTTGGCGGCGTTCAGCAATTCTTTGCCGATTGCGGTTGTGCTGCCCGGGACGCAGCCAATCCGTGCTTGGGCTTCGATTCCACTTGTGCAATAACGACATGGCACCTTGGGGAAGAAGTTGCACGTAAGCTGCGGAACTGCAGTCGAAGACAGCACGGGGACAGGCGTTAGAATGACGGACAACAAGCTGATCGGCGTCTCGCGGCGCGGCCTTTTGGGCGCATTCGCGGCGACGGCCCTGGTAGCGGCACCGACCTACACCAATGCATTCGGGGTTCTCAAGGGTGCAGGCGACATCCGCCGCATCCGAATGTACTCGGGCCGCACGGGCGAGACGGTCGACACCATCTACTGGATCGAGGGCGAATACATCCCGGAGGTCGTGAAGGAAATCAACTACTTCATGCGCGACTGGCGCTCGAACGACACCACGAAGATGGATGTGCGGACCATCGACATCATGGCCGCCGCGCACCGCCTCATGGACGTGTCCGAACCCTACATGCTGCTCTCGGGCTACCGTTGCCCGAAGACCAACGCCATGCTGCGGTCAAAGTCCAAGGGCGTGGCAAAGAACTCGCTCCACATGAAGGGGCAAGCAGCCGACCTGCGGCTTCAGTCGCGCTCGGTCGGTCAGATGGCGAAGGCCGCGGCTGCCTGCTCGGCAGGCGGTGTGGGCAAGTACTCCCGCTCGAACTTTGTCCACATGGATTGCGGCCCGGTCCGCAGCTGGGGCGGCTAAGTTCGCAATCCCCGATGAAAGCAGGCGCCCTCGGGCGCCTTTTTCATTTGCATTCTACCGATACGGTCGCGCCTCGTGTGCACGCAGATCAGCCCAGCGGGCCCGCCTCGGGGTCGTCCTGCGTATCGCCGCCCTGCCCCATGCCTCCCTCGACCTGGCGGCCGCGAAAGCCCATCGCCACGACGAACTTCTCGGAACTGTCTGCTCGGCTGGCCGGGGGTTTCACGTTCGAGACCTTTGTGAAGTTCTTCTTCAACAGCGTCTGCATCTGATGCTCGGCACCGCCGGCCAGCACTTTTGCGACGAAAGTGCCGCCGTCTTCCAGAACGTCAAAGGCAAAGGCCAGCGCCGCCTCGACCAGTGCCACGATGCGCAGGTGGTCCGTCGCCTTGTGCCCCGACGCAGCCGCCGCCATGTCCGACATCACCACGTCGGCGCGCCCGCCCAGCCAGCCTTTCACCTTGTCGTCCGCGTCATCCGCTAGAAAATCAAGCTGATGGATTTCCGCGCCCGAAATCGCCTCGACCTCCTGAAGATCGACCCCCAGCACAAAGCCGATGGGCTTCTTAGGGTTTTGCCCCAAGGCATTGACACGCAAAGCAGCCACCTGGCACCAGCCGCCCGGCGCGCAGCCAAGGTCCACGACCCGCGCGCCCGGCTTCAGGAAACCGTACTTGTCGTCCAACTCCAGGATCTTGTAGGCCGCCCGACCGCGGTAGCCCTCTCTTCGCGCGCGGATCACGTAAGGATCGTTCAACTGCCGCTCAAGCCACAGCGTCGAACTAAGCTTCCGCCCCTTCGCCGTCTTCACGCGCACCCGAAGCTCGCGCTGTCCGCGACCAGAGGTCTGTTTCTCGCTCATGTATAGGGCCCATCCGCCAGCACGCCATCCGCGCTCATCTGCGCATAGAGAAGCCCCTCCCTAAGGCCCCTGTCGGCCACCGACAAGCGGTCCGTCGGCCAGATCCGCATGAGAGCCTGCAGGATCGACGCCCCCGACATGATCAGCGCATGCCGGTCGCGCCCGATCCTTGGATCGGTCCGCCGACCCTCCGGCCCCAGCGCCAGGTACTCGCGGATCACCAGGTCGATCTGGTCGCTGGTCATCTGAAGCCCGTCCACCTTGGTCCGGTCATAGCGCTTGAGGTTCAGGAAGCTTGCCGCCACCGTTGTCACTGTGCCCGAGGTGCCGATGATCTGGAACCCTTTGCGCGGATTCTCGGCATTGTAGGGACTGAAGCTGGCAAGGTTCTCCTCGAAGAACCAGCTCATCAGCGCGAACCGCGCCGCATCGTCGTCGACGTCGATGAACTGGTCCTTCAGCGTCGCCACCCCCAAGGGTACGCTGATCCAGTCCACCACCCGCGCCACGGCCCCCTCGCCTTGCGCATTGAATCCCATGTGCAGCCGCATGATCGCCTTTGGCCGGTCGACCGGGGCCACCGCGCTAAGGTCGATCCACACAAGTTCGGTCGAGCCGCCACCGATATCGACCACCAGAAGCTGCTCGGTCGAGGTATTGACCAGCGGGGCGCAGGAAATCACCGCCAGCCGGGCTTCTTCCTCGGGCGCGATGATCTCCAGCGCCAGCCCGGTTTCCCTGCGTACCTGGCGGATGAACTCCTTGGCATTGCGGGCGCGCCTGCAAGCTTCGGTCGCCACCAGCCGCATTCGCTGCACGCCGTGCTTCTCGATCTTCTTTTCGCAGATCCGCAGCGCCTGGATCGTCCGACCCATAGATGCCCGCGACAAGCGGCCCGAGGCCTCCAGCCCCACACCAAGCTGCACCGATTTGGAAAAGCTGTCGACAATGGAAAACTGGCTGCCCAATGGCTGGGCAATCAGCATCCGGCAACTGTTCGTCCCCAGATCCAGCGCCGCATAAAGCGGTGCCGGCCTGGGCTGGGATAGGGCTGACGGCTCAGCCACGCGGGAAACGACCTTGGGCGTCTCGACCTGCGCACCTGTCGCGTCCGCCCTATGGGGACGCTCGGGCGTCATGACCGCCCTCCATCTGTGGTTGGAGCCGAGGGTAGACGCCTTCCCCGCCCCGTGCAAGCGCCCGATCATTCCCCCGTCACGGACCCCGAAAAGCGTCATGTTTTGCATGAAGATCTTTCCAACTCCGCCCGGTCGCGGAGACCTTTGCCGCATGCTATGACCGGGCCGCGACACAAAGGGGTCGCATCCCGCACCCGCCATGTCGAAATCCGACACCGGCGGTCGCGAACCGACGTCTATCAACGGATCAACAGGCAGGCAGGGGAATCACCGCATCATGGCCGAAGTCACCGTCGTCTACTGGCGCGACATTCCCGCCCAGGTCATCGTCGGCAAGGGCCGCCGCGGTTCCAAGGTCCAGCTGACCGAACGTTTCGAACAGGCCATCGACCGCTGCGCCATGAAGATCGGCGCCAAGGACGCGGACGCCTATCTTGCCGAATGGCGCAAGATCGTTGTCGCCGACCTGGACGGCGAACCCGACACCATCGCCGCAGACTATGCAGCGAAACTCGAAACCGAGTTCGACACCCCCCGCCTCAAATCGCTGATCGACGCCGAAGGCTGGGCCAAGGCCTGAAGCCATCATGACCCTTAAGGAGACCGTCATGGCCCTGTTCAATTTCCGCCGCAAGGAAGACGCGCCCCCCGTCACAGGGTCGCTGGAACCCTTCCTCAAGGGCTATTCGATCGAGGTCATGCCGCGCACCGCAGAAAAGGTGGAAAGCTTCCGCGACCTTCTGCCCACCGGCACCCGCGTCTACATCGCCCATATCGAGGGCACTCCGATCGAGGACATGGTGGCGACCGCCAGGCGCATCGGGGCCGAAGGCTTCGACGTCATGCCGCACTTCCCGGCCCGCATCGTCAAGGACAAGGCCACCCTGCAAGACTGGGTCGCGGCCTACCAGGATGTCGGCGTCCGGCAGGGCCTCCTGCTCGCAGGCGGCGTCGCCCAGCCCGTCGGCGACTTCGCGACCTCGATGCAGCTCCTTGAATCCGGGGCGTTCGACGGCTTCAAACGCCTGCACGTCGCGGGCCACCCCGAGGGCAACAAGGACATCGACCCCGACGGCTCCGACCGCATGGTCATGGAAGCCGCCCGCTGGAAATCCGCCTTCATGGAGCGCACGGATGCCCAGATGGCGATGGCCACCCAGTTCTGCTTCGAAGCCCAGCCGGTCATCGACTGGGTCAACCGCCTGGCCGCCGAAGGCATCAAGCTTCCCGTCCACATCGGTATCGCCGGTCCCGCCAAGCTGCAAACCTTGATCAAGTTCGCCATTGCTTGTGGTGTGGGGCCAAGCCTCCGCGTCCTGCAAAAGCGCGCGATGGATGTGACGAAGCTCCTGCTGCCCTACGAGCCGACCGAAATCCTCGAAGGCCTGGCCGCCCACAAGGCCGCGAACCCCGGCTTCGGCATCGAACAGGTCCACTTCTTCCCCCTTGGCGGCATCAAGACCAATGCCCAGTGGGTCACCGAAAACGGCGGCGCTTCCGGCGTTCCAACCTCCGCCACCGCTTAAGAGAAAGCTTCAAGAATGACTCGGACCGTTATCGAATCGAAGACTAAAACCGTCATCATCGGTTTTGACGAACCCTTCTGCGTGATCGGCGAACGCATCAACCCCACCGGCCGCAAGAAGCTCGCCGCCGAACTGGAGGCCGGAAATTTCGAGACCGTGATCAGGGACGCTCTCGAACAGGTCGCCTGCGGGGCCACGGTCCTTGACGTGAACCCGGGCGCCGTCTTCACCAACACGATGGCGACCGACCCGCGCTACGCCGACAACAACTTTGTCGAACCGCCACTGATGAAAGCGCTGATCGAGATCATCCAGCAGACCGTCGACGTGCCGCTCTGCATCGACTCGTCGGTCCCGGGCGCGCTCGAATCGGGCCTGATGGCCTGCGAAGGCCGCCCGCTTCTGAACTCCGTCACGGGTGAGGAACACCGCCTCGAACTCGTCCTGCCGCTGGTCAAGAAATACAACGTCCCGGTCGTGGCGATTTCCAACGACGACACCGGCATCTCTGAAAATCCCGACGTCCGCTTCGCCGTCGCGAAGAAAATCGTCGAACGCGCCGCGGATTTCGGCATCCCCGCGCATGACATCGTCGTCGATCCGCTGGTGATGCCGGTGGGCGCAATGGGCAGCGCGGGCCAGCAGGTCTTCGCCCTTGTCCGCCGCCTGCGCGAGGAGTTGGGCGTCAATACCACCTGCGGCGCCTCCAACATCTCCTTCGGGCTGCCCCACCGCCACGGCATAAACGGCGCCTTCCTGCCGATGGCCATTGGCGCAGGCATGACCTCGGCGATCATGAACCCCGTCCGCCAGCAGGAAATGGAGGCGATCCGCGCCGCCAACTTCCTGATGAACCACGACGCGAACGGCGGCGAGTGGATCCGCTTCGCCAAGGTGCTGGAAGCCGTCGAAGGCGGCATGACCTTCGCCGAAGCCTCTGCGGCAGCAAGCCAGGCCTCGGCCGGGCGTCGGGGTGGACGTAAAGGCCGCGCCTGACCGCCCGGCCGCCCGAATCTGCGCACTGACCAGCCCGGCGGGTGGCGGCCGACCCAGATGCAATTCGCCCATGCAGGCGGCCCATCGCTCTGGGCCGCCTTTTACGTCTTCCGCGCCCACACGCTCGACGTTGCAACCTCAAGCTGGTTACTTCCCCGCCATTCCCGCAGACTGCATCAGGATCACAAGATACAAGGAGCAGAGTCATGGCCAGATTCGTCGCCAGCATGAACGTCTCTCTTGACGGCTATGTCGACCATGACCGCATGATCCCCGACGCCGATGTTTTCCGCTTTTGGATCGACGCGGTGCAGCAGACCCAGAACTGCCTTTACGGCCGCAAGGTCTATGACCTCATGCGCTATTGGGAGCCCGACCAGCCAGACTGGGACGACGCCGAACGCGAGTTTGCCAGGGCCTGGCGGGCGCAGAAGAAATGGGTGGTCTCGCAAACCTTGACCGAGGTTGGCCCGACCACGACGCTGATCAGCACCGACATCGAAGCCACGGTGCGCAGCCTCAAGGACAGCCTGCCCGGTCAGGTCGATGTGTCCGGCACGATCCTGGTGCAAAGCCTTGCGGACTGGGGGCTGGTCGATGAATACCAGCTTCTCGTCCACCCCGTCGCCCTGGGCTCGGGCAAGCCCTTCTTCGCTGGCCCCCGGCCCCACCTGCACCTTGCAGGCAGCGACCGCATCGGGGCCGAGGTGATCCGTCTGACCTATACGGTCACCTGACGCTCACCTTTCCGGCACCGCCGCTGACCCTGGTTGAACCTTGCCTCCAGTCTTGGCACGCTGAGGTATGCGTCCAGCCCCGCGTCTCGCCCTCTGCCTTGCGATCGTTTCGGCGACGGCCCCGCAGGCCCAGGTCCTGCCCGGTTCCAAGGTCGCAATCGACATCGGGATCGACATAGCAGCCAGCGCGCTGGCCAATGCACTTGTCACCTCGCGCGATGCCGCCTGGGCTGCCGGAACCAGGCCCATCCCACCCCACATCCGTCAGGCGCTGCTGACCTGGTACCCGGCCGAGCTTCTGGACAGCGTCGAATACCGCACCGGCATCATCGAGGATGCCACCCTCCAGTCCCTCTCCATTCGCTTTGGCGAAGCGACGGCGGTCACGACCATCGACACCATCACGTTTGCAAACGCCTGGGACGCCGAGAATGACATCGCCCTTTGGGCGCATGAGGTGAAACATGTCGAGCAGTTCCGCCGCTGGGGCCTGATGGAATTTGCCCGGGCCTACGTCATCGACCACCAGGCGGTCGAAGCCGAGGCCTACGCCATCGGAGCCGAGGCCAAGGCCCTTTTCGGCGGCTGACAGCACGGCGAACTGGTTAAGGCCACCTTGATGTTCACAGGCAACCTACTGATCTTGCAGGATAGCAAAGCCTGCCCACGCGTGGGCACCTACCCTGCCAGCGCCCGCAGACTGGCGGCACGCGCGGGCGGAACCCGGTCCACCTCGACGCAGGTGAAGACGTGGAGCGTGTCCAGTTCGCGGTCTACCACCGCATGATCGCTGACCCATCCCCCCATCCCCAGATAGGTCCGGAGCAAGGGCGGCAGGGCAGCAAGCGCGGCCCTGCGGTCGCCCACCGGCCCGGCCAGTCGAAGGTCCACCACCTCGGCAGCCTTCCGGCCCGGCAAGTGCTCGCCCGGCCCCAGGAACTCCGCTGCCAAGAGGGCAAGACCGGCCCGGTGGGCCGCCCAACCCGCCCCCCGAAAGCTGGAGCACCCCACCAGCAGCCCCGCATGTGCCTCGTCCACCATCCGGGTCATCGTGCCCCAGGCCAGCCGCAGGACGTCCGGATGCACCCCTCCCGGGGCCACGCAGAAGCGCCCCATCTCGGCGATCGGGCGGGCGTAACGCGACAAGGGCGCGACATCGTAGAACCGCGCCGCATAGCCCAGTTCCAGCCCCGCCCCCCAACCGAAGAGCATCACCCGGAAATAGGCCAGCAGTCCGGCGTCATTCTCGACCATCACATGCGCCGACAACTCGTCCTGTCGGTCCTCTTCCACCCCCGCAACCCGAGGAAAGGCCGCCTGGCGGAATGCCATCACTTGGGCCATGTCCGCCCGCCCCTCGGCAAGCCTTGCTACCAGCCCGCCCTTCCGAAATGGCTCCACGCCCTTTCCCCCTGCGGCCACAGCCCCTAGATTAGCACCAAAGGAGACCCCGATGGACAAGATCGTCAAGACCGACGCCGAATGGCAGGCCGAACTTTCGGACCTCGCCTACAAGGTGACCCGCAAGCACGGGACCGAACGTGCCTTCACCCACGACAACTTCCCGAAGGACCCCGGCACCTATCGCTGCATCTGCTGCGGCGCGCCCCTGTTTGGCCAGGACACCAAGTTCGACAGCGGGACCGGCTGGCCCAGTTTCTACGCCCCGCTTGACCCCGGGATGGTCGGCGAGCAATCCGACAACACCTGGTTCATGCGCCGGACCGAGGTCCACTGCAATCGCTGCGACGCGCATCTTGGCCACGTCTTTCCAGATGGACCCAAGCCCACCGGCCTGCGCTATTGCATCAACGGTGTGGCGCTGACCTTCGAGGCCGAGGACTGATCAATCGGCCAGCAGGTCGCCTGCCTGCAGGCGACCGAAGCTGCCGAGGATCTGCTGGATGAAACTCAGGCTCTTGACGTTGGTTTCGGTCACGCGGCGCGAGATCGCGACAACCTTGCCATCCTCCAGCCCGTAGCGGGCAACGTTCTCGACCGTGCCGGATTGGTTGAAGGTAACGGCAAGCACCTGCCGCTCAATCTCTTGCGGGGCACGAGGACCAAAATGCTTGTAGCGGCTCTGCACGTAGAACCAGCCCACATCGTTCAGAAGGCCCGACGTCGTCGGCCGGCCGATCTTCTGGCCCACCGTCTCACGCGTGTCGGTGCCAACCTCGATCAAGGCAAGCTCCTGTTCGGTGGGCACATAGCCATGGTTGCGGTAGATCGGCGAGCAAGCTGCCACGGATGCGACCAGCGCCAAAGTCAGGCACCCCTTGCGCGAAGTCTCGCAAGCCGCCAGTACGGACCGCGCGAACCGGAAATCTGCCATGCCTGCCCTCATGCCCCGCTTGAACGTCTTCTGCCGACGCGGGTTCTTCAAAACCCTTGGCATTCCGGATAACAGACTAATAGCCCCTTGTTCAAGAATGGAACGCCGCCCCAGTTTCGGGACGGCCCCACGAAAGCCCCGACCATGACCGATCCTGCCCAGACCCGCCCCACCAAATTCCGCTCCGGAAGCCTTAGCCCGCGCAAACCCACGCGGTTCAGATACACACCGGGGATCGACGAGCGCAAAGCTCTTGCCGCCGATCTTGGCCTGCTTTCGCTGCATGCACTTGAGCTTACTGGCGAAATCCGCCCGGCGGGCCGTGACGAGCTTGTGCTCGAAGCCCACCTGACCGCCCGCGCCGACCAGCCCTGCAGCGTGACCCTGGCACCCGTCCCGGCCACTATCGACGAAGCCGTTCGGCGGCGCTTTGTGGCGGACTACCAACTGCCCGAGGGTGAAGAAGCCGAGATGCCCGAGGACGACACCGTCGAACCGATGCCCGAGATGATCGACCTTGCCGAGATCGCTGCCGAGGCGCTGGCCCTTGCCTTGCCGCTTTACCCCCGGGCGCCCGGGGTGAAGTTCACCCAGGCTCTGCATGCCGGCGACGGCGTGGCCCCGCTTTCGGACACCGACGTCAAGCCGTTTTCTGCTCTGCAGGGGCTTGCGGAACAGCTGAAAGCCAAGGGAAATTCCGACCCCGAGGCGGATGCATGACCCTGCCCCGTCGCTGCCGCTGCGTGCGCGAAAAGGGGCTTGCGCCGCCCCGGAATCCGAGTATGTTCCGCGCCTCATTCAAGCTGTGAAGCAGCATCGGTCCTGTATTGCCGAAACGCGCAGAACCTCGCTGAATCGCAAAGAAATCCGGGGCATGTCCCCACTGCCCAAAGGTTGAGACATGGCTGTCCCGCAGAACCGCACCACGAAATCCAAGCGCAACATGCGTCGCGCACACGACGCCCTGGTTGCTGCAAACCCGAACGACTGCCCGAACTGTGGCGAACTGAAGCGTCCGCACCACGTGTGCAGCGCTTGCGGCCACTATGATTCGCGCGAAGTCGTCTCGATGGCCCGCGAAGTGGATATCGACGAGGACGCGGCGTAAGCCGCTTCCCAAGCGCCCGTCCCTGATGGCACCCGACCCTAGGTCTGCGTCTGCCCCGGCAACCGAGCGCGTGATCATTTCCGTTGACGCCATGGGTGGCGATCGCGGGCCGGCAGCAGTCGTTGCCGGCCTTGTCGAGTCTTTGCCACAGCACCCCCGGATGGACATCATCCTGCATGGCGACGAAGCCGTCTTGCGGCCTCTGCTGGCCCGGCACCCCGAAGTGTCCGCACGCGTCAGGCTGCGCCACGCCGAACGCGTCGTGAAGATGGAAGACAAGCCGGCGCAGGTGATGCGGCACGGCCAGGGCACCTCGATGTTCTCCACCATCGACGCGGTCAAGGACGGCGAGGCAGCGGCAGCAGTCTCCTGCGGGAACACCGGCGCGTTGATGGCGGTGTCGATGCTGCGGCTGCGCAAGCTTCCCGGCCTGAACAGACCTGCGATTGCCAGCCTGTTTCCGACACCCACTCCCGGCAAGATGAACGTCATGCTGGACATGGGCGCCGACGTGAAGGCAGACCCGACCGACCTTATGCAATACGCTTTCATGGGGGCGTCCTATGCCCGGAATGGTCTGAACATTCCCCGCCCGCGTGTAGGTCTCCTCAACGTCGGGACCGAGGAACACAAGGGCCGTGCCGAGCTGCATGAGGCGCACGCCCTGCTTGGCCGCCATGCCGAGGCCGGCAGTTTTGATTATGTCGGCTTTGTCGAAGGCACCGACATTCTGTCCGACCGCGTCGATGTCATCGTGACCGACGGCTTCACCGGCAACGTGGCGCTGAAGGCGATCGAGGGCACCGCAAGGCTGGTGGGCGATCTTCTCAAGCAGACTCTGACCTCGACACTTCTTGCCAAGCTGGGTGCACTTCTTGCCCGTGGAGCGCTGAAGCGCCTGCAGATGCGGATCGACCCGCGCCGGGTCAATGGCGGCGTTTTCCTTGGTCTGAACGGCACGGTGGTCAAGTCGCACGGGTCTGCCGACGCCACGGGCGTCGCGGCAGCCATCGGCCTGGCGTACCAGCTTGCTCAGTCGGGGTTTCTTGAACGGCTGGCCGCACGGGTTGCATCCGCCGAAGCCGCGGGGCAGGATGCCGCGCATGTGGGGGCCGAAACGGCCGGGACCGGAGGCAATCCTTCCGAATGACGATACGCGCCGCAGTCAGGGGCGTCGGGCACTACTTGCCCGACCGTGTCGTCCCCAACTCCGAATTCGAAGCCATCGTGGACACTTCGGACGAATGGATCCGCTCGCGCTCGGGGATCGAACGCCGTCATTTTGCCGCCGAAGGCCAGATGACCAGCGACCTTGCCACCCGCGCTGCGACGGCTGCGCTGGCCGATGCCGGGATCGCCGCCGACCAGATCGACACGATCATCGTAGCGACCTCGACCCCTGACCTGACCTTTCCGTCCGTCGCCACGATGGTGCAGAACGCGCTTGGCATGACGCGGGGCTATGCCTTCGACGTTCAGGCCGTCTGCGCGGGATTCGTTTTCGCCATGGCAAACGCCAATGCCCTGATCCTGTCCGGTCAAGCCACCCGCGTCCTGGTCATCGGGGCAGAGACCTTCAGCCGACTGATGAACTGGAAGGACCGCGGCACCTGCGTTCTCTTCGGCGACGGTGCCGGGGCAGTGGTTCTGGAAGCCATTGAGGGCCAAGGCACCAACGCAGATCGGGGTATCCTCGCGACCGACCTGAATTCGGACGGGCGCTACAAGGACATCCTTTACGTCGACGGCGGCACGTCGACCGGGACCACTGGACACCTCGTGATGGAAGGCAAGGAAGTCTTCCGCCATGCCATTGAAAAGCTTGCCGAAACGGCGCACACCGCCCTGGACAAGGCTGGCCTCACGCCGGATGACGTCGACTGGATCGTGCCGCATCAGGCCAATATCCGCATCATCGAAGGCACCGCGAAACGGATGCAGGTCCCGATGGAGCGTGTCGTTGTCACCGTGCAGGACCACGGCAATACCTCCGCCGCCTCAATCCCGCTGGCGCTGTCCGTCGGCAAGGCCCGCGGCCAGATCAAGCAGGGCGATCTTGTGGTGACCGAAGCCATCGGCGGAGGCCTTGCCTGGGGCTCGGTCGTCCTGCGCTGGTAAGTGCCTTTAACGGCGCTTCCCAAGTGCTTGATATTGACTCGTAAATCCATCCGGCCCAATCTCCCCCGATAACAACTCGTGGGGGACGAGATGAGCGAGAAGACCCTGACCCGGATGGACCTCAGCGAAGCGGTGTTTCGCGAGGTGGGACTCAGCCGCAATGAATCTGCCAATCTCGTCGAAGCGGTGCTGCAACACATGTCGGACGCGCTGGCCTCGGGTGAGACGGTAAAGATCTCGTCCTTCGGCACCTTCTCGGTCCGAGCCAAGACCGCCCGTGTCGGTCGCAACCCCAAGACCGGGGAGGAAGTTCCGATTTCCCCCCGTCGGGTCCTGACCTTCCGCCCATCGCACCTGATGAAGGACCGCGTGGCGGCCGGGAAAAAGCGCTAAGGCCCAGGAATGGATAAGTCGCCCGACGCCTTTCGCACCATCAGCGAGGTTGCCGAAAGCCTGGACACCCCAGCGCATGTCCTGCGCTTCTGGGAAAGCCGCTTTCCGCAGATCAAGCCGGTGAAGCGGGCCGGAGGGCGGCGCTATTACCGCCCCTCTGACGTGGCGCTGCTGACCGGGATCAAGCGGCTCTTGCATGACGAAGGGATGACGATCCGCGGCGTGCAGAAGATCCTGCGCGATCAGGGTGTGCGGCATGTGGCAGGGTTGTCGGACGATTCGGTCAGCCTGGATGCGGTCCTGCCCATCGATGCTGTCACACCGGACGATGTCGCCGTCCAGTCCGACGCGGTGCCCGAGGCGGGGTTCATCGCCATCGACGAGGACGTCGAGCCGGACCCTATACCCGTTCGTCGCCGCGACTCCGTAGCCGTGGCGCAAAGCGAACTGCCGCTCTTCGACACACCTCCTGCGTTTGCGCGAGCCGAAGCGCCGCCGAAGCCTGCACCGTCGACGCCCCGGAAGCCCTCTCTGCGTGACGACACCACTTTTGCCAGTCTCATCAGGGGATTGCCGGCCGGAAGTCTGAAATCCCGCCGACCGGAACTTGCCCTGCTGGCAGACCGGATGGCTGCATTGCGCGACCAGGCCGCAGCCCGTGCCCGGGGAAATATCGGCTGACCAGCGAATGTGCTTTCCTGCTTGCACCGGCCCGGAATACCGCTATGTATCGCCCCGTGTCGGGCCGTAGCGCAGCCTGGTTAGCGCGTCCGTCTGGGGGGCGGGAGGTCGAGAGTTCGAATCTCTCCGGCCCGACCATCGAAAACCCGCCCGCCTGCCAACTGGCATGGCGGGCGGTTTTATATCCAGCGGTTCGCGGAATCGATCGGGGGGAAACGCGATGACAGCCGGAGTTCTTCCCGCACAGGCCTTGCGCCAGTTGATTGGCCAGGGCGCGCTTTCTGCGGGTCCCGCCATCCGCGATGACCAGATCCAACCTGCCAGCCTTGATTTGCGTCTTGGCCCCGTCGCCTACCGCGTCCGCGCCTCGTTCCTGACGGGGCTTGGCCGCACTGTGCTGGACCGGCTTGACGAATTCACCATGCACAAGGTGAATCTCGCCGAAGGTGCAGTGCTGGAAAAGAACTGCGTCTATGTCATTCCGCTTGCCGAGCGCCTCGCCCTGCCCCAAGGCGTCACCGCTGTCGCCAATGCGAAAAGCTCCTCGGGCCGACTGGACCTTCTGACCCGCACCATCACGGATGGGGGCACGGAATTCGACCGCATCCCGGAAGGCTACCACGGCCCGCTTTACGCGGAAGTCTGCCCGCGCAGCTTTTCAGTCCTCGTCCGGGAAGGCCAGCGTCTGAACCAGATCCGCTTTCGTCAGGGTCAGGCGGTGCTGTCCGACACCGAGCTTGCAGCACTTCATGCCACCGACCCGCTCGTCTCGGGCGAGGCCGTTATATCCGAAGGCCTGGGCTTCTCGGTCGATCTCAAGCCCGCGCAAGGCACGCTCGTCGGCTACCGCGCCAAGCCGCACACCGGCGTCGTGGACCTTGACCGCATCGGGCACTACCCGGCCGCCGACTTCTGGGAAGAGCTGCACGCCACCGACGGCCGCATCATCCTTGACCCCGGAGCCTTCTACATCCTCGTCAGCCGCGAGGCGGTGACGATCCCTCCCGACTATGCCGCCGAGATGGCGCCTTACCTCGCGATGGTCGGCGAATTCCGGGTGCATTATGCCGGTTTCTTCGATCCCGGTTTCGGTCACGCCGCGGCGGGCGGAGCGGGG
This sequence comes from Paracoccaceae bacterium, assembly GCA_031412255.1. Lineage (GTDB taxonomy): Bacteria > Pseudomonadota > Alphaproteobacteria > Rhodobacterales > Rhodobacteraceae > Tabrizicola. Next base: position 15,267 of record JANOCQ010000081.1, read on the forward strand.
TCGCGGGGGGTGCTTGAGGTCCGCTGCCACGAGGCACCCTTCGTTCTTGAACACGGTCAGGTCGTGGGCCGCCTCGTCTATGAACGGATGTCCGAACGCCCCGAGACGCTGTACGGCGCGGGGATCGCGTCAAACTACCAGGGCCAGGGCCTGAAACTCGCCAAACAGTTCCGCACGACCTGATCGGCCGTTCGTGATAGGCTTGCCCGGAATGGACCGGGGAGGGCCGCCAATGCAGGGCGCGCTGTGCAAGGGTCTGGTTGCCGGATTTGCGGTCGGACTGACCGCCCTTCCCGCCGGTGCCAACCGCCTGACGTTCGAGGTGCGCCCGGATGTGCAGCCCGACCACACGGTCGCCTGCTCCATCTCGCTCAAGGATGGCTGGATCAGCCTGGTGCAGGTTCAGGGCTACGGGATGCCTCCGCCGCAGCCGACGCGGTGGCGCATGGCCCGGTCCGAGGAAGCCGCAATCCTTGCTGCCCTGCAGGCCTTCGTCACCGGCGATGCCGCGTCGGTGGACACGTATCGGTCACGCTCACCCGACCCGCCTTTCATAAGTGTCACCTGGATGACCACTCTGGATGGAGACCTCGCTTCCGGTCTTTATGTCCAGCGTGGTTTGCATCTGCCCCGGGTCCTGTCCGAAAGCCTCTTTTCCCTCGGCCTCGACCGCACTTGTGGCCTTACCGCCAGAGCCGACGAGTGACCTTCGAGATTTCCTTGGCCCGCTGCGCCATCTCACGGCCCTTCTTGGCCTGCTCGCGTTCTTCAGGGGTCATCTCGGCTTCGGGTTTACCGCGACGCGCGGCGTAGTTGATGCCGGCATCCATGGCGCTGCGGACGAACATTTTGGTCAGCATGTTGAAAAGACCGTTCAGGTTCATTCGCCCCTCCTGTTGCAGGCTGCTTATATGGGTCTGCTCGGCACCAAGACCAGCCCTTATGCGGATTGGTCAATCCTCGAAAAGCTCGCTTTGTCCAGTTGTCGCTTCTTCGTCCTCGTCGCCAGTTGTGGACAGTCCAGGCAACGGCCTGCTGTCCAGAAGCCCGGCCGCCCGCAGTTCCTTGAGCCCCGGCAGATCGCGCGCCGATTCCAGACCGAAGTGGTCCAGGAACTGCTCTGTCACCACAAAGGTCACCGGTCGGCCCGGTGTCATCCGCCGCCGTCCCAGCCGGATCCACTCCAGTTCCATCAACTGATCGACCGTCCCCCGACTGACCGCGACGCCCCGGATCTCCTCGATCTCGGTGCGCGTCACCGGCTGGTGGTAGGCCACGATCGCCAGCGTCTCGATGGCGGCCCGCGACAGCTTGCGCACCTCGACCGTCTCGCGCCGCATCAGGAACCCGAGGTCGGCCGCCGTGCGGAAGGCGTAGGCGTCGCCCACCCGCACCAGATTGACCCCCCGTCCCTCGTAGCGCTTCTTCAGGTGAACCAGCGCCTCGGCCGGGTCCGCGCCATGTGGCATCCGGGCCTGCAATTCCGCCAGGGTAACCGGCTCGGCCGACGCAAACAGGATCGCCTCGACCATCCGTTCCTGCTCACCCATCGGCGGCGCGTCGAAGAGGCTCTCTTCGTTGTCCTCGACCATCACCCGTCCTTCCGTCGCAACTCGATGGGCGCGAAGGTCTCGCCCTGCCGCAAGACCACCTGGCCCCGCTTGGCCATCTCCAGCACCGCCGCGAAATGCGCCGCCAGCGACGACCGCCGCGCCATCGGAGTGCCGTCCCAGCCGTCCGGCAGGAAGCTGACCAGCGTCGCCCAGTCGCCGACATAGCCGATCAACCCCCGCATCCGGTCCAGCGCCTGCTCCATCGTGTAGATATGCTCGCGGTCCAGCACGAAAGGCCGGAACTCGTCCTTCGTCCGGATCTGCGCATAGGCCCGCATCAGGTCCAGAAGCGTTGCCGTCCAGGTCACCTTGCGCAGGTGCGTCAGATCCTCGGGGACGCCGCGCGCGAAGAAGTCCCGTCCCAGCTGGTCGCGGCCCATCAGCCGCGCCGCCGCATCGCGCATCGCCTGCAGCCGCTCCAGCTGGAACGCCAGATGCGCCGCCAGGTCCTCGGCCGACGGCCCCGCCTCCCCCGGTTCCGGAGGCAGCAGAAGCCGTGACTTCAGGAACGCCAGCCAGGCCGCCATCACCAGATAATCCGCGGCAAGCTCGATCCGCAGACTGCGTGCCTTCTCGACAAAGCCCAGGTACTGCTCGGCCAGTTGCAGCACCGAGATCTTCCGCAGGTCCACCTTCTGCGTGCGGGAAAGGGTCAGAAGCAGGTCCAGCGGCCCCTCGAACCCGTCCACATCGACGATCAGCGCCTCGGCGGCCATCCGATCCTCGGGCGCAATCCTCTCGGGCTGGTCCCAGGCCTCTTGCTCAGCCATCTGCCAGTTCGGCCAGCGCCGCCTTCAGGTCCACCACCGCCGGACGCCGCGCTGCCACCGCCGCTTCGGCCCGCGCCAGCGCCGCCGGTCCCATCCGACCCGCCGCCCCTGCGACCTCTACCATCTCGGCCATGTCACCCTTGCAATGCAGCGCCACGTCCACCCCCGCTGCAATGGTCCGCGCCGTGCGCTCGGACAGCGTCCCGGACAGCGCCTGCATATTCAGATCGTCCGACATCAGCAGGCCCTGGAACCCGATCTCCTCGCGGATGATCCGGATCATCGCCGGGGACTGCGTGGCAGGCCGCCCCGCGTCCAGCGCCGCAAACACCAGATGCGCCGTCATCGCCATCGGCAGATCACGCAACGCCCGGAACGGCGCGAAGTCCACCGCCGTCAGCTCCCCGTGCGATACCTCCACCGTGGGCAGATCGTGGTGCGTGTCCACGTGGGACAGACCGTGCCCCGGCATGTGCTTCATCACCGGCAGGACCCCGCCCGCCATCAGCCCCTCGGCCACCGCGCGCCCGATCCGCGCCACCGTGTCCGGGTCGCGCCCATAGCAGCGGTTCATCAGAAACGGATGCGTGCCCTCGCGCACCACGTCCAGCGTCGGGATGCAGTCTGCGTCGATGCCCACCTGCGCCAGTTCCGCCGCGATCACCGCTGCCCGCAGCCGCATCAGCCGTTCCGCCGCCAGCAGCGACCCCGCTCCATCCACAGTCTCCAGCGGAGGTGTCCACTCCCGCCAGTGCGGCGCGCGCAGGCGTTGCACCCGCCCCCCCTCCTGATCCACCAGGATCGGAGCCTTCCATCCAACCGCGTCGCGCATTTCAGCGGTCAGCCGCCGCAATTGCTCCGGCTCTTCGACGTTCCGGGCGAACAGGATGAACCCGAACGGGTCGGCGTCCCGAAAAAAGGCGCGCTCTTCGGGTAAAAGCTTCGGCCCGGCGCAGCCGAATATGACCGCGCCCTGGCCAACGGTCATTTGTGCGGCACCGGAATGCAGACTGAATCCTCGGTCACGAAGGCAGAGCAGAAACGTCGCGCGTCATCCTCACCCTCAAAGCCATGCGCGCGCAGACGGTAGAAGGTCCGCCCACCGCTTTCCGCCGGCTGCACCACCATCGCCTTCGCGGCCATAAGCTCGCCGAACCTGCCTTGCAGTCGGCTCCATTCGGCGCGCGCTTCCTCAGCCGTGTCGAAAGTGCCGAATTGCACCAACCGGGTACCCGGGGTCAGGGTGGCCGGATCGACCTCGTTCGGCGCGGCAAGCAGGGTCGCTTCCTGCGCAAGAGGGACAGCCTCGGCTCGCGAACCGGGACGCGCCTTTGGTCGGATCGAGATTGTGATCGCCCCCTTGGGTGCGGGTTCAGCGACAGACTCCAGCGCAAGCGGAGCCGTGGCGCCCTCCTCCAGCGGGATCTCGCCCAATGCCTCCGCCAAGGCGGCTTCGACCGCGACCTCGGTCGGGTCGGCACTTTCCGTGGGCGGGGCCGCAGCCAGCGCGAGGTCGGCGTCGACCGTCAGCGCCGCCACGGGGGCCGAGGCCTCTTCAAGTTCGGGAAGCGTGCTGCTGCCAAGGCCTGCGGTATCTTCCGGTGCAAGATCGACCGGACGTGGCGCCAGAACCAGCTTTTCGGGCGGGGGTGCAGCGGTTCCGACTGCCGCCACGGCGTTGACCGCAAGGCCCTGATGGTCTGCGACTTCGCCGCCCGGATCTTCCGGAGCGATCCGCATCGGACCCTCCATCGCCTGGATCACCGGAACGCCGCGCACGTCGCGCACCGCCAGATTGTATCCCCAGACACCCAGTCCCACGACCAGCGCCAACGACGTCACCGCCCCCGCAATATTGAATGTGCGCTGTACCTTGCCGGCAGGGAGGATCTCCCGAGCGCCCTGCCGCGCGGGCTCCTCTCGATGAGAGTAGCCGCCGCCGAAGTCATAGTCCGCGTCCGCCATCTGCTGCCCCTGCCTGCGGGACGGTTGATCCGCCCCTGCATTCACGCCTGCTCCGACCGGGGCGCCTGTGGTCAGCGCATCTCCTCGACCGGGGTCACGCCCAGGATACCAAGGCCTGCGCAAATAACAACGCCCACGGCCCGGACGAGGGCGATTTTCGCCGCAGAAATTGCGGTATCCGTCTGAATGAACCGCAAGCTGTCGTCATCGTTGCCCTTGTTCCACAACCCATGGAAGTCCGAAGCAAGCTCATAAAGGTAAAAGGCCACCCGGTGCGGTTCGTGACCCTTGGCGGCGATTTCGACCAGCCGGGGCCATTCGCCCAGCTTGCGGATCACTTCCAGTTCCGCCTCGTGTCCCAGATGCGCAAGGTGCGCAGCGGAAAGCGAGGCATCGCTCACGTCCAGCCCCGCGTCGCCGCGCGCCTTCCGCAGGATGCTGTTGATCCGGGCATTGGCGTATTGCACGTAGAAGACCGGGTTGTCCTTCGACTGCTCGGTCACGTTGTCGAAGTCGAAGTCCAGTGCCACGTCGTTCTTCCGCGTCAGCATGACAAAGCGCACCACGTCCGGCCCAACCTCCTCGATCAGGTCACGCAGCGTGACAAAGGTCCCCGCCCGCTTCGACATCTTGACGATCTGGCCGCCCTTCAGAAGCTTGACCAGTTGGATCAGCTTGATGTCCAGCGTCACGCGGTGTTCCGACAGCGCGCTGACGACGGCCTTCAGGCGTTTGACGTAGCCCGAATGGTCCGCGCCGAAGATGTTGATCAGCTCATCGAACCCGCGCATCACCTTGTTGTAGTGGTAGGCGATATCCGGCGCGAAATAGGTCCAGGCCCCGTCCGACTTCTGCACCGGCCGGTCCTGATCGTCGCCGAACGCGGTCGAGCGGAACAGCGTCTGTTCCCGCGCTTCCCAGTCGTCCGGCGTCTTGCCCTTCGGCGGTTCCAGCGTTCCCTGATAGATCAGGTCCAGCTTTTTCAGCCGCTCGATCGCAGCCTCGATCTGCCCCGTGCCATAAAGCGCCTTCTCCGAGGAATAGACGTCCATCTTCACGCCAAGCCCCGCCAGATCCTCGCGGATCATCTCCATCATCATGTCGGTGGAAAAGACCCGCACATCGGCCAGCCAGACGCTTTCCGGCTGGTCCAGCAGACTGTCGCCATACTTGTCCTTCAGGGCCTGCCCGACCGGGATAAGGTAGTCACCCGGATAAAGCCCCTCGGCGATCTCCGGCGACAGCCCATGCGCCTCGCGGTAACGCTCATAGGCCGACCGGGCCAGCACGTCGACTTGGCCCCCCCCGTCGTTTATGTAGTACTCCCGCGTGACCTCGAACCCGGCATAGCCGAGAAGCGCCGCCAAGGCGTCGCCCACCACCGCGCCCCGCGCATGAGCCACGTGCATCGGCCCCGTCGGGTTGGCGCTGACGAACTCCACATTGACCTTGCGCCCCTGCCCCAGGCTGGACCGGCCATATCCCACCCCCTGCACCAGCACCTCGCGCACCAGCCCCTGCCAGGCCGCAGCCTCCAGCCGCAGGTTCAAGAAACCCGGCCCCGCCACATCAGCCCCCGCGATCCTGGGATCCGCCATCAGCCGCGCCGCAAGCGCATCGGCAATGACCCGCGGAGCCATCCCCGCCGGTTTCGCCAGCACCATCGCCGCGTTGGTCGCCATCTCGCCGTGCCCCTGGTCGCGCGGCGGCTCCACCGCGACGCCAGCAAGGTCCAGGCCCTCGGGCAACACGCCCGCGCGCATCAGCCCCTGCAATTCGGCCACCACAAGCTCACGGATATCGGCGAACAGGTTCATTTGATCACATCCTCTGATGCGCCTAGGCCATGCCAGAGGTCCCATCAGAGGTCAAGGATCGGCGCAGGTTTCACGCCCGCCGCCACTCCTCCAGGGCCGCATTCTCCTCCGGCACCGCGCCCCCCGCCGCAAACGGCGAGACCACGGCCCGGTTGCGGAAATAATGCGTCTCCCGCGCGCCGAAATAGAACGCCACGATCGCCCCCAGCAGCCACCACAGGGGCTCGGGCACCGCATTCAGCCCGACCATCCGGAAGGCAAAAGCCTCGGGGTCGACCATCGCATAGACGAACAACCCGATGGTCCCGAACGCCAGGAACGGTCGCGGCAGCCGGTTCAACCCGTTCACCAGCCGGTCGAACCAGGACAGGGCGGGATGCTGATACTCCTCCCCCAGCTGCCGCAGCGCCGCCATCTGCGCCTCGGCCGAATACTCCATCCGCTTGGTCGCCGAAGGCACGAAGACCTCCGCCACCCCCTGCGCCGCTTCCCCCAGCGCCGTCACGGCCGCATGAGATCCCACAAGCTTGCCAATCAATCCCCCCATCATCTCAACTCCATGCGGCCACCCGCGCCCGGTGCTGCGCCTCGGTCAGATGATACTTCGCCGAGATGAACTCCTCCGCCCGCACGATCCAGCCGCCCTTGCCGCCATCCTTGCGCCGCGCGAACTTCCGGCTGGCAGGCCGCTTGTCGGCCAGGGCATAGTAGTAATTCCGCCGGGCAATCCCGTAAGCGTCCGGCAGATGCGAGGGCGCCGCCTCGTAAGCCATCTGTGCCGCCCGGACCGTCTGCGGTCCGATGGCCCCGTCCGGATCACAGGGAAACCCCATGTCGGTCAGCAAGCGCTGCAGGATCTTCACCGCATTGCCGCCCGCGTTGACATACATGTCGAAGACCGACGCCTGCAGCGCCTCCGGCAGCGCCGCGATCCCCGGCCCCTCGTAGTAATGCTTGAGGTAGATCTCCACCGCCTGCTTGCGGGTCAGCGCCCGCACATCGGCCACGTCGATCCGCGTGTCGCGGTTCACGTCGACCCCAAGCCGACGCAGCGTGTGGATCGTCACCCCGTGATTGGTCGCCCCGCCGGGATCATCCGGGTCGTTGACGAACCCGCCCTCGCGGGCCACGATTTCCTCGGCAATCTGACGGACTTCCGGCATCGGCCACCCCCTTTGCAACGGGGGCAACCTCGCAAACCGGCGTTAACGCGGCCCGACCAGGGCGCGCGCTCAGCTTTCCGGCTTCGCCTCGGGGTCGACGTAGACCCCCTGCTCCTTCAGCGAGTCGATGACTTCCTGCGGCATATAGGTCTCGTCATGCTTGGCCAGCACCTCGGTTGCGACAAAGGTGTCACCCTCCATCTTGCCCAGGGCCACCATGCCCTGACCCTCGGAAAAGAGGTCCGGCAGGATGCCGGTGTAACGGACCGGCACCGTCGCGTTGGTGTCGGTGACCGCAAAACTGACCTCCGTCCCCTGCCCGCGCTGGATCGAGCCCTCGACGACCAGTCCGCCGATGCGGAACGTCTCGCCGGCCGAAGGCGGCTCGGACATCACCTGACTGGGGCTGCGGAAGAAGTTGATTCCGTCGCGCATCGCGTATCCAACCAGCCCCGTTGCACCCAGAAGCGCCACCGCAGCCAAGGCGATGATCTGGATGCGCCGTTGCTTTTTCAGGCCCTTCAGCCCCCGGAATGCCGTCTTCTCACTCATCCTGTGCGTCCCCTGCCGTCACCCGGCCTATGCCATGCCCAAGGTGGGCACGCCTTGATGCGTGTCAAGCCTTACGGGAAGACCGGGGCCAGCATCAGGCCCTCCGTCTCCGGCAGCCCCAGCATCAGGTTCGCATTCTGGATCGCCTGCCCCGAGGATCCCTTGGTCAGATTGTCCAGCACCGCGACCACAACCGCAAGGCCCGGCCTGCGGTCGCCGACGACACCCAGATGGCAGAAGTTCGACCCGGCAATGTCGCGGGTCGACGGCAGCGACCCAAACGGCAGAACCTTCAGGAACGGTTCGCTTTGATAAGCGTTTTCAAGCGTCTGGTGAACGACCTTCGCGTCACCCTTGACATAGACCGTGGCTAGGATACCCCGGTTCATCGGCAGAAGATGCGGCGTGAACTGCACCTGAACGGAACGTCCCGCGACCTTGGAAAATTCCTGATCGAACTCGCCCAGATGCCGGTGCTTGCCGCCCGCCGAATAGGCATGGGTGCCGCCGGACAATTCCGCGTGAAGAAGGTTCTCCTTCAACGACCGCCCAGCCCCCGAAACCCCCGCCTTCAGGTCAATCAGAATGTCATCAAGATCAATGCAGCCCGCCGCGATCAAGGGCCGCAGCGCGAACTGCCCCGTCGCCGCATTGCAGCCCGTACCCGCCACCAGCCGCGCCGACCTGATCTCGTCGCGGTAGAATTCGGTCAGCCCATAGACCGCCTCCTTCTGCAGATCCTGCGCGGCGTGGGGTTGACCATACCACTTCTCGTATTCCGACGGATCGCGCAGCCGGAAGTCCGCCGACAGGTCGACGATCTTCAGATCACGCGGCAGCTTGGCAATCACCTCCTGCGTCGTCGCATGCGGCAGCGCGCAGAAGCACAGGTCAACGTTGGTAAAATCGATCTCGTCGATCTTCTGCAAGCGCGGCAGGTCCAGATGCCGCAGGAATGGAAACACCTCCGCCATCGCCATGCCCGCCTTGCGGTCTGCCGACAGGGCCACGATCTCCATCGACGGATGCGTGGCGATCAGCCGGACAAGTTCCGCTCCCGTATAGCCCGAGGCTCCAAGGATGGCGATGCGATGGGTCATGGCGCGGCTCCTGCAAACAAAACGCGCCCTCTTTGCGCCGCTCCGGCCCTCAATGCAAGATCACGCCGCGCAAGCGGTCGAATTCCGCCCCGCCACCTTCATCTTTGCCCAAATATCCCCACCGGAGGCACCCGCCTCACAAATAGGATCATCCACCTTTCAGACTGGGACAAACATTCTCTGGGGGTCCGGGGGGCGAAGCGCCCCCGGCTCCCGAGGAGGAGGCGCAGCCCGAGGACAAGACAAAGGTCTGCGCGCGCCAGCGCTCAATTCAAAACCCACCCAGACCCACCCCTACGCCGCAGGTTAAGAAAGCCCTAACGTCCGCGACTAAGATATTGTAAATGCTTTAATATCTGAAAATGTCCACCGTGGACAGATCACAGCACCGGCGTCCACATCACGTCGTCGATCCTGGGCGCGCCGGTCGCCAGCATCACCACCCGGTCGAACCCCATCGCGATCCCCGCTGCCGGGGGCATCCAACCAAGCGCCGCCAGAAAGTCCTCGTCCAAAGGATACCTCTCCCCATAGACCCGCGCCTTTTCCGCCATCTCCGCCTCGAACCGCCGCC
>JANOCQ010000082.1:0-34943 GCA_031412255.1 Paracoccaceae bacterium
ATGCAAGCCGCGGCCAGTGCCAATAACTGGACGCCCTTCATCAGCATGCAGAACCAGATCAACCTGATCTACCGCGAGGAGGAGCGTGAGATGATCCCACTTTGCCTTGATCAGGGTGTGGGGCTGATCCCCTGGTCGCCAATTGCACGGGGGCGGCTTGCACGGCCAGCAGGCGTATTGACCGCGCGAACGGAAACTGATGCCTATGGCCGCATGCTGTATGCCCGCACCGAGACCGCAGATGCACAGGTCATCGCAGCGGTGCAGGCCGTGGCAGCCGACGTCGCCCGTCCCATGGCACAGGTGGCACTTGCCTGGGTGCGGCAGAAGCCGGGGGTTGTGGCCCCCATTGTCGGTTACTCCCGGCCTGACCAGTTTGCCGACATCATCGCCGGGCTGGACCTAGTTCTGACCGATCAACAATTGGCGCGTCTGGAGGATCCGTATGTCCACCGTCCCCCAGCCGGGCATTAGCAGTCGTGCTTGCGTGCTGCGGCCGTTGTGACCCTCAAGCCTGGGTAAAAGGTGCCGTTTCCTCCGTGATCCTGTAGAAAGGCGTGCTGAAATGAACCACCCCTCCATTGCCGAAGGTCGCACGGCGGTCATTACCGGCGCAGCGTCGGGCATCGGTCTTGCTGCAGCCCGGGCACTTGCGGCCCACGGGATGGCCATTGCGATGATCGACTTGCCCGGGCCGAAGCTTGCAGCAGCCGCCACGGCGCTGCCGGGGGCGCGGGCTTTTCCCCTGGACGTCGCAGACCGAGTGGCCGTGACTGCGGCGGCCGCTACGATCGCAACGGAAATGCCGCCGACGACGGTTCTGTTCAATAACGCCGGCATCGGATTGCCTTCCACAGCGCTTTCCGAACGGGCAGCCTGGGATCTCACACTTGAGACCAACTTCGGCGGCATCCTGACAGTGGCGCAGGCCTTCGCACCCGCGATGCTGGCCCATGGTTTGCCTGCTGCCGTAATCAACACCGGATCGAAGCAAGGCATCACCCTGCCGCCTGGCAACCCCGCCTACAACGTGTCGAAAGCGGCCGTGAAGGCTTATACCGAGCTTCTTGCCCATGAGTTGCGCAACCTTCCGGGGTCGAACCTGTCCGCGCATCTCATGATTCCGGGTTGGGTCCATACCGGCATGACTGCGGCCTCGGGTACCCCGAAACCTGCCGGAGCCTGGTCACCTGAGGAGTCCGTAGAATTCATGCTCAACTGCCTTTCGCGGGATGATTTCTATATCCTCTGCCCCGACAACGACATCAGTCGGACGCTTGATGAACGCCGTATCGCCTGGGCCGCGGGAGACATCATCGAAAATCGCCCACCCCTGTCACGCTGGCACCCAGCCTGGGGAGAAGCGTTCAAGCTCAGTATCGAAGATCTCTAGGCGCGCTGCGCCGCTGGAGAGTGCACGCAGTTGCGCAAGTACCCCCCTGCACGTCCCACCCCCGGGTCCATAAGCTCAGCCACAATCTTCCGCAGGACAGGCATTGCTCCCAAAGCGGACGTTGGTTCGACGTCGAAATGCAGGCAACTCGCGCGACCTCGGTCTGTTCAACAGAGGCTGCGACTTGGTCGGCATCCGGGTCACTGACGTCTTCGCGGCCGGGCACGCGAAAGAGCGCGAATCGATCGTGTAGAGCAAGACGGGCAAGCCGGTGCACGTATGGCACCACTCCATGCGCCGCATCAAGGTGGCTCAGATCTACAAGAAGACAGGGAACCAGCGCGCCGTCCAAGTTCTGCTTGGGCATACGAACATGGACAGTGCGCAACCTCGGGGTCGATCTTGAGGACGCCTTGTCGCTCTCGGAGGGGATCGACCTGTAAAACGATGACCCCGACCGGCACGTTAGGTGCCGGTCGGCCCAAAAGCTACCGATTGGCAAACGCAAAGGGCAGCGTCGGGACTTCTATTCGGGCACGTGCGTTCCGACGCATCCAAAACGTGGCAGGACTGACCGTAGCTGACCTTCCCCGCGCTTCTCGGCGCCTTCAGGTTTCCCGTAACGATCTGCGGAAATAGTCGGTGAACGGTTTCACCAGATAGGACAGCGGTGTGCGGTCGCCGGTGCGGATGAACGCGTCCACCGGCATGCCCGGAATGATCTCGATGTCACCGTTTTGCAGGCTTCGGTCGTCTATCGAGATTTCCGCACGGTAGTAGGCCATCCCGGTCCGTTCGTCGGTCAAGGCATCCGCCGACACCAAATCGACGCGACCAGTCACCTCTGGCGTCGTGCGCGCGGCGAGTGAAAGAAATGCCAGACGCACCTCCTGCCCAAGGCGCACCTCATCGACATGCGTGGCTGGCACTCGAACGGCAACCAGAAGAGGACGGTCTTGCGGGACGATGAACATCAGCGGATCGGCTGACTTGATCACGGACTGCGGAGTGGTCACTCGCAGGCCGAATACGATCCCTGACGCGGGAGCGCGGATGTCCAGACGTCCGATACGCTCGGCCAAGGCGCGGTGCCGTTCAGAAAGTTCAAGCTCCCGCGCGGCAACATCGCGAAGTTCAAGCTCGGCCCCTTCGCGCAGCTGCGTGGCAAGGCCACGGATCTCGATCTCGATTTCAGTGATACGGCTTGCAGCCTCGGCTTCTGCGGCGGTCAGCTCTCCAACGCGTCCCCGCTGCTGAGCCAGTTCCCGTTCCATTCCGGACACCCGCGCGGCTTGGGTCAGGCCTTTTGCAAGCAAGTCGCGCTGGGCCTTCAGGTCGGCGGCTAGCAGTGCCATCTGGATTTCCACGGCCTTCTGCTGCGCCTCGATCCCCTCAAGCTGATTGCCGATCTGCCCGATCCGCTTTTGGCGTTGGTCCGTCGCCTGCTCCAGCGTCTCGCGATGGGCGGCAAAAAGGCTTGCCTGTCCATCCACCAGTTCGGAGACGTGCTTGCGGAGCGCGGCCGCCTGCACGAGGTCGACGGGAAAGGTCACGGCCGGCGCATCATCGCGCTCTGCCTCCAGCCGCGCGCGGCGCGCACTGACTTCATTCAGCTGGTTTTCGATGATCGTCAGCTCGGACAGCATCTGGCTGCCATCAAGCCGCATAAGCACATCACCCGCGCGGACCTCGGCTCCCTCCTCGACAAGGACTTCGGTTACCACACCGCCGTCGACATGCTGCACAACCAGACGGCTATGGGCGACCTCGATCTGTCCCGGGGCGATGATGGCACCGGAAACGGTTGTCAGCACGGACCAGGCACCCAGTCCGCAACCCAGCAGGGCCAGGGTCAGGAATCCCGCGAACAGCGGCCCGCGTGCAGACCACTTGATGACCTGTCCGCTCATGACGCACCTACCGCTGGTTTGAGGATCTCGGTGTGATTGCGGACAAGTTCGCGCAGGACCTGGTCCCGCGGGCCAAATCCCTTTCGGGCGCCGTCTTCCAGAACCAGGAGAAGATCGCATTCCTGGATCGCCGCCGGGCGATGCGCCATGATAAGGACGGACTTTCCTTCGGCCTTCATCGCCCGGATCGCCGTATTCACCGCAACCGAGCCGTCGTTGTCGAGATTGGAGTTCGGCTCGTCTAGGATAAGCAGGACCGGATCGCCATAGAGCGCCCGCGCAAGTCCGATCCGCTGGATCTGGCCGCCCGAGAGCCTGCTGCCCGCCGCCGAGACGCGGGTATCGTAACCATCGGGCAACTTCACGATCATGGAGTGCGCATCGGCTTTCCTGGCAGCCGCTACGACGCGGACGCTATCCGGCTGTGGATCAAGCCGGGCGATGTTGTCGGCGATCGTGCCGTCGAACAGCGTGATCCGCTGCGGGAGGTAGCCCAGAAGCCGGCCAAGGGTATCGGGGTCATATTGATCCAGCGTTGCCCCATCCAGCCTGATCTTCCCGGCCAGCGGCCGCCAGACCCCCGTCAAAGCCCGTGCCAGCGTCGACTTTCCGGCCCCCGAAGCGCCGATGACACCGATGGCCTGCCCTGGCTCCAGCCGGAAGCTGAGCATCCGCAGAATGGCGCCCGGTTCACCTGGCGCGCCGACACTCAGGCTTTCCACGTCCAGAAAGGCGCGCGGCCGCGGCAGCGCAGTCCGGGGGGCCGACTGCGGAACCCGGGACAGAAGCGTCGACAGCCGCTTCCACGCTTCGCGAGCGCGTTGCGCCAAGGGCCACTGGCCGACGATTGTCTCGATCGGTGCCAGGGCCCGCCCCATCAGGATAGAGCTTGCGATCATCGCCCCCGAAGTGAGTTCTCCCCGTAGGACCAGCCAGGCGCCCAATCCAAGCATTGCCGACTGCAGGAACAGTCGGAAGGTCTTGGTGATGGAGCCGAAGATACCGATGACCCCTGCGGCTGAGATCGCCTTCTGCAGGGCCACATGCCTGGACACTTGCCAGCGGTCGAACCCCGCGCCGGACATCCCGAGCGCCTGCATCGTTTCGGCCTCGGACTTCAGCTGGTCGGAAAACCGTTCGGATTGCACGGAAGCCTGACCCGCCTCGATCTGCGCACCGCGAGACAGGATCTGGTTCAGCAAGGTCAGGCAGACCAGCAAAACACCGCCGCTAAAAGCAAGCCAGCCCAGGAAAGGGTGGAAGATGAAGACCGCGGCACAGAAGAAGGGCGCGCAGGGCAAATCCATCAGCGCCAGCACGACCGGGGAGGCCAGGAAGGACCGGACCGCCTCCAGATCCCGCTGCGCGACGACGGCGGCCGGGTCATTTGGCGCAAGGGCCGAAACCTGCAACGAGGCGCTGAACACGCGCCGGTCCAGACGGTCCTGAAACCGCGCCCCCACAATCGCCATGACCCTCGTGCGGGTGAACTCCAGCACCCCCATGGCCAGAAAGAGGCCGACCATGAGGACCGTAAGCGCGACCAGCGTCTCCTCGGATCGGCTGCCGAGAACCCGGTCATAGACCTGCAGCATGTACAGCGGCCCCGTCAGAATCAGGGCGTTCACGACAAGACTGAACAAGATCGCCGACCAGATCAGGCCAACCGCCTCTCTTCGTGCGGCGCGAAGCTCTCTGGCGCCGTGCGCCGCTGTGTTGTTGTCCAAAATGGATCACCGAATGTTTGTGGGCATGGTTCCTCTGCACCGCGCTTTTGGCCGGGTGCATCGGGGGTGACGCTGCGCGAAGCTGATCGGGCGAGGGCTCTCTCGCGCGTCCCAATCCGAGTCGCAACCGCTCGGATGCCCGGCCGGGGCATTGCAGCAACATCCCGGCCGAAACCTGCCTACAACCTGAGGTTGAGTATGGTCAAGTGCCTTAACACGCAGTATGGGGTTCTGGTTCCGTAACGAATGAAATATTTTTCTTCAGCCGAAAACGCCGCTATCCGACGCCTGGTCCGCCCCGCGTTCCAAGCTGTCGACAGCGTCGGCGCGCAACGCCGCCGGCGCGACCCGCCGAGCTTCCGGTTGATCCCGTGTCGTGCCACCCGAGGGTGGCCTGTGTACGCATGCCCAGTTCGGGCCTCACACCAATCAGGATTACTAAAGTGTCATACAAAGCCCCGCCCCCGGCGATTCCGCCGGGTCTGTTCCGCGCTGTCTTCTTTTCGCTGATCTCCCCTGTGCGCGGTCTGTCGTCCGCCACCCGTGGTGACCATTCGGCCCTGGTGGCCCAGCCATGATCGTCACGCTTGGTACGACGGCTGCACAGTTGCAGAACCTGATCAACACCGCAGCGGCGGGGACGACACTTCAACTTGAAGCGGGGCATTACAAGTTTGACCGCACCATCGTGGTGGACCGGGACGACATAACCGTCGTCGGAGCTGGGTCCGGCAAGACCTTCATCGATGTACCGTCCGGCCTGGGAGAAGAAGCTTTCCAGATCGGCAGCGGCGACAGAGCGGGCGCCTACAAGCTGAGCAGCGACGTGGTGGAAGGCGGTCAGGTCATGACGCTGTCCGGTTCGCACAGCTTTGTGGCGGGCGACTACGTCTATCTGTCACGCGAAAGCACTGCCGCGTTCTACCAGGAAATCGGCGATACGACCTGGGCCAGAGCCGACGTCCCCCTGCGCACCTCAATCGTGAAGGTGGCCGCGGTGGACGGCGCGAAGATCACCTTCGCGTCGGGTGTGCACTTCGATTTCACGGTCGGTGAAACCACCATCAGCGAAATCAGCATGGCCGAAAGGGTAAAGGTCGGTGGATTCTCCGTGGATTACGGTCTGGCCCCTGCGAATCCGTCCAACTTCACGAACACGCTCAGCGCCTACGACCGCAATGCGGTGATCGAGGCTGATGGAACCGCTGGGCTGGTTCTCTTCGACATCACGTCGCACGACGTGCCCTCGCTGGGGGTCAACATCGCCAGCAGCACCAATGCAAAAGTCGACACCATCACGATGACTGGTGCGCACAACAAGGCCGACGGCGGCAATGGCTATGGCCTGCAGATCCGCGATGTCTATGACAGCAGCTTTACCAATCTTCACGACCAGGACATGCGGCATTCCGTGCTCTTCGCGTCATGGACCTCGGCAGCCGGAAATTTTGTTCACGTGGCGCAGACCGATCGTGACATCAACTTCCATGGCGGACGGGACCACGGCAACATCGTGGTGGTCGACCAGTCGCTCAGGGATGCGAATTCCGACAGCATTTCGCCGACGCTGTTCGTGAACACCATAGGCACGCATTATGGATCGGTCACCGATGCCACGGCCAACAAGGTGACCTTCGGCTCCGTGGAAGGCAGCAGGTTGGCCGATGCCGTGACTGGCTACGACAACGGTGCGCGACTGGACGGCAAGGGCGGCGATGACAGCCTGACAGGCGGTGCAGGCAACGACATGCTGATCGGTGGATCGGGAAACGATACGCTGAAGGGCATGGCTGGCGAGGACATCGCCAAATATTCGGGCAATCATGCCAACTTCACCATCACAGCCAAGGGCGGCGGCACTTTCGAGGTCCATGACAAAGTGGGCAGCCAGGCGCTTGATCTGGTCTCTTCGGTCGAGTGGCTGGTGTTCGACGACAAGGTTCTGGATCTGCGCGACATGTCGGTCAAGGCGCTTTCCGCGGTCAATGGAGTCTTCAGCGGTGCGGGGACCTGGCAGGCTGCCAGCATTGCGCCCGAACCGGCGCTGACGCTAATCGGCACGACGGCCAACGACGTCTTCACCGTCTCCAGCAGCAGCACCATCGTCGCAGGACTCGCAGGGTGCGATACGGTGCGGTCTTCGGCAAGCTTCACGATGTCGACCGACGTCGAGAAACTGGAACTGACCGGAACCGCCGCCATCAACGGCACCGGCAACCTGAATGCCGATAGCATTACCGGCAACTCCGCCGCCAACGTCCTTAGTGGTATGGCGGGGGCTGACCGGCTGACCGGGAACGAAGGCAACGATACCCTGCTTGGCGGGGCAGGCGATGATCTGCTTTACGGCAGCGCCGGCAATGACCGGTTGGACGGCGGCGCGGGGCAGGACAGGCTGACGGGCGGTGCGGGGGCGGACGTGTTCGTCTTCGCTCTGGCGTCGGACACTGCGCGCGCAAAGAGCGACAAGGTGCTGGATTTCCAGAGCGGGGTAGACAAGATCGACCTGTCGGCGATCGACGCCGATACCTCTGTCGCGGGTGATCAGGCCTTTGTCTACGGATCGTCGGCCGCCGGTGTTGCCTCCCTCTGGATGAGCAGCGGTTATGTTTACGGCGATACCAACAACGACGGCATTGCTGACCTCGCGATCTATGTGACGGGAGCAGTCGTGCAAACTGACTTCCTTTTCTGACCGCAACAGTCCTCTTGGCTTGCACCCGGTCAAAGTAATTCCAGCCGACCCGAACTTAATCTGTCCGCCGAGCGAACGACGGGTGGAAACCGGTCGGTGGAAGCTGATTGTTCCACCGTCTGCTGTCCGCCCGGATGCTCCCACTCACGGCCCGAGCCGTGGTATGTTGTGGTGGACGGCATAACCGAAGAAGGATGGGCCCGGTGGACTGGAGGTAATTCCATGCCCACCGATCTGCTTCCCGCCCTCCGTCCTAACCGTGTCGCCTGGAACAAGGGCCGCATCATTGGCCAGAAGCGCCCGCTTTTGCCACGGTGCAAAACGGACCTTCTCACTTACCCAACTGCCGGCAGGCACGGGATGCCGTTATTTCACGTCGCCACGGTGGCCGGGCATCTTGCCCGCCCGGGGACGGAAGATGGGCAGGAAGAGGTCGAACCGGATCGCGCAGTAGCGGAGGCCGAAGCCAGCACCGATGGCGGCGGCCGTCGTCACGGTGCCCGGCAATCCCGCCGCATCACCGAGGACATAGGTAACCGAGCCAAGGACGGCGGCGGTTACATAGATATCGCGCCGCAGAAGGATCGAAGGTTCCTGTCCCAGGAGGTCGCGCAGAATGCCGCCAACGGCAGCGGTCACCACGCCCATCCCGACCGCAACCAGCGGTCCTGTTCCAAGGTCCAGAGCCTTTGCCGTGCCGACCGTACTTACCAGCGCCATCCCAAATGCGTCGAGGTACAGTAGAAAGCGATAGCGCGAGGCAACCAGATGCGCCGAGAAATGGACCGCCGCCGCCGCGCACAGGCAAAGCGCAAGCGGGTTGGGATTTACGATCCAGAAAACCGGCACATCCAGCAGCAGGTCCCGCAGCGTGCCGCCGCCCACGCCGGTGATGACGCCCATCCACAGGAAGCCCACGATATCCATCTGCTTTCGCGAAGCGATCAGCGCACCGGTGACCGCAAAGACGACCACAGATGCGAAGTCGAGGGCGCGGAGGATATCTTCAGCCTCCGGAGCCAGTTCAGACATGTGTGACAAGCCAGAGAGAGATTGCCGGAAATGCCACCAGCAAGCCCAGCCGTACGATGTCGACGGCAATGAATGGCACCAGCCCGCGGAATATCCGCAGCACCGGCACATCCGGCAGGACGGCCTTCAGCACAAAGACGTTCATGCCGACCGGCGGCGTGATCAGCGCGATCTCGGTGACCACGACCACGATAATGCCGAACCACACCAGATCGAACCCCTGCGCCGCCACAACTGGCGCGAAGAGCGGCACGAAGATCAGGATTATGGCAAGCGAATCCATCACGCAACCCAGCACGAGAAAGATTACGAGGATCGCGATGATCAGCCCATAGCCGCTAAGCCCAAAGCTGTTGACAAGGTCCAGCATGCCCACCGACAGCCCCGACATGGTGAGGAGTTTGGACAGCATCATGGCCCCGAACAGCACGACATAGAGCGAGATCGATGTATAGGCCGTCTCGAGGATCACAGTGCGCAGAACCTTGAACGACAGGGTGCGTTGCAGGAACCCGACGACGACCGACATGCCTGCGCTGATGCCTGCCGCCTCGGTTGCGGTGAAGAGGTCAGCGCAAAGCCCGCCGATGATCAGCCCGAAAAGGAACAGGAAGGGCCAGATGCCGCGCAACGAGGACAGCCGCTCGGTCCAACTGCTGGGCTGGCCCTGCGGGGCCTCATCGGGGCGGCGCCAAGCAACCCACAGGATCGCCACCATGTAGAGTGTGAGCCCCAGAAGACCGGGCAGCACGCCGGCGACGAAAAGGTCGCCGATATTGGTCTGGGTGATGATGCCGTAGATCACCATGATTATCGACGGCGGAATCAGGATGCCCAGCGTTCCACCGGCCGCGATCGTCGCAGAGGCCAAGCCGTCCGAATAGCCGTAACGGCGCATGCTGGGATAGGCAACCTTGGCCATAGTCGCCGCCGTGGCATAGCTTGACCCGCAGACCGAACCGAAGCCCGCGCAGGTCACCATCGTGGCGAGCGAGAGTCCGCCCCTGACCCGACCGAGATAGGCATAGGCCGCGCGGAACAGGTCCTGCGCGATCCCCGTGCGCGAGATGATGCTGCCCATCAGGATGAACATCGGCACGACGGCAAGGTCATAGGACAGCACCGCCTCGGAGACTGTCATCGGGAAGAGCGTCAGCGCCGTCGTGGTACTGGTGATGTAAACCAGGCCTGCCAGCGAGACAGACATGAGAGCGATGCCCAGCGGCACGCGAAGAAGGGCCAGCAGGATGACTGCGGCCATGGAAATGAAACCGACGGTCACAGCAGTTCCTCCTGGTCATGCGCTATGGATATGGGCGCGGCAAAGGCGGTATAGACCGCGGCCAGTGCGGACAGGGTGGCGCAGACCGCCATCCAGCCGTAGAGCGGCGCGCGGGGGATGTTCAGCCCCTGGCTGACTTCGGAGAAGGCGGCGGCGTCCATCGACTTGCCGAAAAGGGTCAGGGCCATCAGGGCGAAGACCAGCGCAGTGATGAAGAAGGTTGCCCTTTGCCACCATGCGAAGCGCGGCTGCAGCAGCACCTTGTCGAAAAGATCGGCCTTCAGGTGCATTGCGGCCAGTGTCAGAAGCGGCAAGCCGGTAAAGACCAGCAGGCCCATCAGATGTTCGGTCAGATCATGCGCCCCGAAGACAGGTTTGCCGAAAAGCCTGCGGCCGATGACGTCAGTGAAGGTAAGTGCCACCATCATCGACATCAGGCAGACGAGGACAGTTTCCACCATCCGTCGGATTCTATTCGCGAATTCCATATATGCGCCTCCCCAGGCTGCGAAGTGGGCCCGGCGGCGAACCGCCGGCTCCTCGATCACTGCCCGCTGAGGTCGGCGTAACTCGCCAGATAATCGGCGCGCATTGCGGCGGGATCGGCCACACCGGCGGCCTTGGCGGCTTCGGTCCATTCGGTGACCATGGCCTCTGATGTTGCGGTGATCGCCGCCATCAGTTCCGGCGAGGGCTCGTAGAACTCGTGCCCGCCTTCGGTGAAAAGCTTCATCGCCTGTTCGTTCTGCGCCTTGAACTGCGCGCCCCAGAGTCGCGACAGGGCCTCGCCGGACACCTCGGCGATGGCGGCGCGGTCGGCCTCGTCGAGACTCTGCCACTTCGCCTCGTTCATCACGACAAAGAAGGCGCTGTCATAAAGCCCGTCCGGCACGATCGTGTGATGCTTGAGCGACTCTTCCAGCCGGAAGTTCACCACGGATTCAACCGAATGCAGTGAGGCGTCGATCACGCCGCCTTCCAGCAGTTCATAGGCTTTGGAGGCCGGCGCGGCGACCGGAACGGCGCCGAGCGCCTCCATCAGGCGAGTCTGGATCGGGCCACCGACGCGCACCTTCTGATTGGCGATGTCCTCGGGCGAGATGACGCCTTTCGCCCCGTGGTGGATCTGGCCGCCGCCGAACAGGCCGACGCCCAGCATCTGGACACCATCGAAAGCCGGGTTTTCCGCGAGGTACTTTTCATAGGTCCGTCACAGCGCCACGGATGCCGCCTCGGCATCGGCCCCGACGAAGGAGAATTCCGCGAACCAGACGGCGGTGAAGCGCTCCGGCTCGTAGGTGAAGTTGCCCCAGGTGATATCGGCAACGCCTGTACGTGCCAGTTCAAAGTGCTGTGCCGGAGCACCCAGCGGGGCCGGCATGATGTTCAGCGTGACACGTCCGTCGGTCGCCTTGGTCACGCTTTCGGCATAGGGGACGAGGACGTCGGTGTAGAGAAAATGCGTCTGCGGCACCCAGCTCGATACCGTCAGGATGGTTTCGGCCTGTGCTGCGGCTGCGGCGAGCGCAAGCGTTAGGGTTGCAGTCGTAAGTGTGGTCTTGATGGTCATCGCGTGTTTCCTCCCTTGGATGGCGACGAAGTGACTTATCCGGCGGAGTCCTGCCCGGCCGACGCGAGAACGAGATGGACGAGGATGGCCGCACCGACCGGAATGATGGCGGTGTCGAAGCGGTAGTCGGGATGGTGGCAATAGGCCCCGTCCTGCCCGAGGAAAAAATAGGCTCCGGGAACGTGCTGCAGGAACAGGCTGAAATCCTCGGAAGCCATGACGGGGCGCGGATTTGCGATCATGCGGTCGGCTCCGAGTTGGCGTCGCACCGCGGCGCGGACGCGGGCGGCGCACGCCGGATCGTTGACCAGCACTGGCACCTTGGGATCCACCGCCACGTCGACGAGCGTTCCGAAGGCGCGTTCGGTACTGCGCGCGGCATCGTCCAGCGCGGCATGCAGGACCCTGCGCGCCGGTTCCGAATGGCTTCTGAGCGAGCCGTCGATCACCACCTGGTCGGGCGGACGTTCCCCGCCTGTCCGCCTGCGATCTGCCCGAAGGACAGGACCGCGCTGTCGCGGCAATCGGTTCGGCGGGTCAGCAGTTGCTGGCACAGAGTCAGGAAATGGGCGGCGGCAAGGATGGCGTCCTGCCCCGTCTGCGGCGCGGACCCGTGTGTTCCCTGCGCCCGCACCGTCACGCGGATCGCGTCGGACGAGGCAAGCGCCCCGCCTTCCAGAACACCGACCGATCCGGCGGGCAGGCCCGGAATGTTGTGCAAGGCATAGATCGCCGACAACGGCACTTTGTCCAGCAAACCGTCCGCCAGCATCGCAGCCGCCCCGCCCAGCAATTCTTCGGCAAGCTGGAAGATGAAGGCCACGTTGCAGCACAGTTCGACCTGCCGCGAAAGGATCGCAGCGGCGGTGAGCAGGGTCGCCATGTGCCCGTCATGCCCGCAGCCATGATAGCGCGGTCCGTCGGGCGTCTGCACGGTACCGTCGGCCGGTCCCTGCATTGGCAGCGCATCCAGTTCGGCCCTTAGCCCGATGAAGGGCGCATCTGCCGCTGCCGTGCTTCCACGCAGCAGTCCCACCAGCCCCGTGCCGCCAATGTCCTCGATCACCTCGAGTCCGAGCATCCGGAGTTCCTGCGCGACGAAGGCTGCCGTCCTACTTTCGTCAAATCCCGTTTCCGGCATCGCATGCAACCGCTGAAACCAGCCAAGGCTTTCGGCCTGCTGCGCGTTGGTTTAGTGGGTCAAGGGCAGGTTCATTTAGTTGCTTCCAGATATAGTATCTTTTAGCAACTATTCAGCCTGTCCGGATTCGGAACAAGGTATCGGGCCATACCCGGCCGGTACTGCGTTAGAACCGGCGGGTTCAGGCCCCCCTAGAGACCTGCGGCACCTCAAAACTTTCAAGGGCTTGGCGGTAGCCTTCCGACCGCACCCACTGCCCCAGCTTTTCGATCTGGTCGAAGAGTCGCGAGCGGTCGGATGGCGGAAACGGACCCAGCAGCAGCGCCTCAAGCGCATCCGACATCACACGCCCGCGCTGGCGGAGGTCCTGTCCCTTGGCTGTGGTTGTCAGGTGGTACTTGCGAGCATCGCTCCCCGACGAGGTGCGCAACAGAAGCCCTTCGCCGATCAGCTTCTGAAGGATGCGCGACGTCAGACTGCGTTCCAGCCCGCTCTTCTCCCAGATCTCGACGAAGGTTATGCCGGGGTTGTCATCGACGATCCGCAGCACCCGGATCTCGCGGATCGAACAGCCAAGCTCGCGCAGGAATATGGCGTCGTTTCCAGCAATCGCTTCGTCCGCGATGACTTCGAGCAAGTAAGTCAGCCGCCTGCTGGGAAAGCTTGTGTCGGTCATCTGCCCCCTCCGTCGTTAATCCAATGCTCTTGAGCCATCTTGCGCGATACCATATCAATGTGCAATAGTTGCACCTTAAGAATATATGCCACTCCAACCGCTGAAGCCAGATGCCCCTGTCCGCCACCCCAGCTCCAGATGATAAGGTCGCCAGACCGCGCCTGGCTTTTGCGCGGGAAGGCGGCCTGGGGTATCGCACCAGACCGCTTCGGTATTGGACCGTCGGCCCCACACGATGCCATCTTCAGGTGATTGAAAGACCCGAAGAGAAGGCCAAAGCCGTGACCAAGATCGACCGCATAGACGCCATCATCATCGACGTGCCAACTGTGCGCGGGCATGTGCTGTCGATGACGACTATGCTGACCCAGTCGGTCGTCCTGGTGCGCGTGCGCTTTTCAGACGGGTCCGAGGGGCTCGGGGAAGGCGCGTCGATCGGCGGGCTGTCCTACGGGCCGGAAAGCGTGGAAAGCGTCAAACTGGCGATCGACACCTATATTGCGCCCGCGCTGGTCGGGATGGACGGCGACGCCATTGCAGCGGCAAGCGCCCAGATGGAGAAGGCGGTCAAGGGCAATCCCATTGCCCGCGCGGCAGTGGAATGCGCGCTGTGGGACGGCCTTGGTCGCCGTGCGGGACTGTCGGTAGCCCAGCTTTTCGGGGGCCGGGTGCATGACCGACTGCCGGTGGCATGGACGCTGGCCTCGGGCAACAGCCACACGGATATCGAAGAGGCTGAGCGGATGCTGGACACCCGCCGCCACCGCGACTTCAAACTGAAGATCGGCAAGCGCCCGGTGAAGCAAGACATCGCACACGTCGCGGCCATTGCTGCCGCCGTGGGTGATCGGGGAACGATCCGAGTCGACGTGAACCAGGCGTGGAGCCTGACCGAAGCCCGCTATGGCGCGCGGGGGCTGCAAGAGATCGGCTGCATCCTAATCGAGCAGCCCGTGGCGCGTGACAAGCTTGCCGCCCTGAAAGCGCTGACCGACGGTTACGAGATCGCCATCATGGCCGATGAGGTGCTGCACGGCCCCGCCGATGCGATGCGGGTCGCGGCCAACCGCTCGGCCGACGTGTTCGCGGTCAAGGTCTGCCAGTCGGGCGGGCTGAAACCCGCCTCGGATGTGATCGCGATCGCGCGCGCCGCCGGGATCGACCTTTATGGCGGGACCATGCTGGAAAGCGGCCTTGGCACCGCCGCCGCCATCCAACTTTTCGCTACCGTGCCGGAGTGGCAGTTCGGGACCGAGCTGTTCGGGCCGCTGCTTCTCAAGGACGAAATTCTGGCGACGCCGCTGGAGTACAAGGATTTCTCCGTGACCGTGCCGACAGGCCCGGGCTTCGGGGTGACGCTCGACGATGACAAGGTGAACTTCTACCGCCGCGACCGGACGGTTTCGGTGCGGGCAGTATCTGGGGCCATCGCGGGCGCGTGAATACCCCCATCGGGGGAGGAGATGACCCGGAAAGCACCGCTTTCCGGGATCAGGGGAGCTTTGCCCGGCAACGGGCACCATGGAGGGAGAGAGCCATGTTCACCAATGCCGGTCTCGACGAGATCAGCCGCCGCCTGGACGGCATCGTGCAGGACAAGCCAGCCGAGGGCATCTTCCGCGCCCGCCGCGACATGTTCACCGACCCCGAGCTCTTCGAACTGGAGATGAAGCACATCTGGGAAGGCAACTGGATCTACCTGGCACACGAATCCCAGATCCCCAGCGTCAACGACACCTTCACCACCCATATCGGCCGCCAGCCGATCATGATCACCCGCGACAAGACCGGCACGCTGCATGCGCTGATCAACGCCTGTTCGCACCGCGGCGCGATGCTCTGCCGTCACAAGCGGCAGAACAAGGCGACCTTTACCTGCCCCTTCCATGGCTGGACCTTCAACAACACCGGCAAACTTTTGAAGGTGAAGGACCCCGAGGGTGCGGGCTATCCCGACCAGTTCAACAAGAACGGCAGCCACGACCTGAAGCGCGTGGCGCGGTTCGAAAGCTATCGCGGGTTCCTTTTCGGCTCGCTCAACGCCGATGTGCAGCCTCTGTCGGACTACCTAGGCGAGGCCAAGGTGATGATCGACATGGTGGCCGACCAGTCTGACGAAGGGCTGGAGGTGCTGCGTGGGTCCTCGACCTACACCTACCAGGGCAACTGGAAGCTGCAGGCCGAAAACGGCGCGGACGGCTACCACGTCTCGGCCGTGCACTGGAACTATGTCGCCACCACCAGCCACCGCGCCGATGAGGGCAAGGACGAGATCAAGTCGGTCGATGCCTCGAAATGGAACAAGCAGAAGGGAGGGTTCTACTCCTTCGACAACGGCCACCTGGTCCTGTGGACTAAATGGGCCGACCCGACCAACCGCCCCCTTGCACCGCGCCGTGATGAGCTGGTGGCGAAGTATGGCGAGGCGAAGGCCGACTGGATGATCGGCTACCTGCGCAATCTTTGCCTGTACCCCAACCTGTTCCTGATGGACCAGTTTTCCAGCCAGCTGCGCGTCTTCCGCCCGATCTCGGTCGACCAGACCGAAGTGACGATCTACTGCATCGCGCCGAAGGGGGAATCCCAGGAGGCCCGCACCCGCCGCATCCGCCAGTACGAGGATTTCTTCAACGCCTCCGGCATGGCGACGCCGGACGACCTGGAGGAATTCCGTGCGACACAGATGGGTTATGCCGCAGCGCCGACCGCGCAGTGGAACGACCTGACGCGCGGGGCGACCCAGTGGATCAAGGGCGCGGACGAGGAGGCCGCCCGCATCGGGATGAAGCCAATCCTGTCGGGCGCGCGAACCGAGGATGAGGGCCTGTTCGTGATCCAGCACGGCCAGTGGGCCGACCGCATGGCCGCCGCCGTCGCGGCAGAGCGCCAGACCGCAACCCAGATCGCAGCGGAGTGATCCCGATGAACGCCGTGACCGACACCCAGCTTTCCTACGACGCCCTCTGCGCCTTCCTTTTTGCCGAAGCCCGCGCGTTGGACGACCGGCGTTTCGACGAGTGGATCCAGTTCTACCACCCGGACTGCCCGTTCTGGATGCCTGCCTGGGACGACTTCGACACCTTGACCGAAGACCCCGCGAACGAAATGTCGCTGATCTACTACCCCAACCGGGGCGGGATCGAGGACCGGGTGTTCCGGATCAAGACCGACCGTTCCTCCGCCACCTCGCTGCCTGAACCACGCACCGGCCACAACATCACCAACGTCGAGGTGCTGGGCCGCGAAGGGACGAAGACCCACCTACGCTTCAACTGGATGACGCACAACTACCGCTACGGGACGACCGACACCTATTGGGGCACCTCGTTTTACACGGTGGATGTCGCTTCGGGCACGCCGCTGATCACCTCGAAGAAGGTGATCCTGAAGAATGACCGCATTCACCATGTGATCGACGTCTACCACATCTGACCCTGGACCGCCGGACCCCAGACCGGCACCCCGGCGCAGCCCCTGAGGAGGAGGCCCGCCGGGGAGAGGAGGAGCCATGACCTACAAGATCGCCCTGAACTTCGAAGACGGCGTCACCCGGATCATCGACTGCGACGCCGACGAGAAGGTGTCCGATGCCGCGTTCCGGCAGAAGATCAACGTTCCGATGGACTGCCGCGATGGCGTCTGCGGCACCTGCAAGTGCAAGGCAGAGCGGGGCGAGTATGAGCTTGGCTTCTACCTTGAGGATGCAATGACTGAGGAAGAAGCGGCCGAGGGCATGGTCCTGACCTGCCAGATGATGCCGAAATCGGATTGCGTTATCGCGATCCCGGCCTCGTCCCTGGCCTGCAAGACCGGAGCGCAGACCGTTGCTGCAACCGTGGCAGGGGTTGAGGCTTTGTCGGATACCTCCTACCGGCTGCGGGTGAAGCTTGCGGCACCTATGGGCTTCCTGTCCGGCCAATACGTCAATGTGACGGTGCCCGGGACCGACCAGACCCGCGCCTATTCCTTTTCCAGCCATCCGCAGGCGGATGAGGCGTCGTTCCTGATCCGCAACATTCCCGGCGGGCTGATGTCGGGCTATCTGGCTCGCGCCAAAGTTGGGGATGGGGTGGCGCTGACCGGGCCCATGGGGGCGTTCTACGTGCGCCCGATCACCCGCCCGCAGTTGTTCCTGGCCGGCGGTACCGGCCTTGCTCCCTTCCTGTCGATGCTGGAGATGATCGCCACCACCGGCACCGACCAGCCGATCCGTCTGGTCTATGCTGTGACCAAACTCGCCGATCTGGTCGAGATGGACCGCCTGCAATCGCTGACAGCTTTGATCCCCTCGCTGATCGTGACGACTATCGTCGCCGATCCCGACGCGGATCATCCGCTGAAGGGCTACGCCACCAACCACCTGACCGCCGCCGACTTGTGGGACGGCGCTGCCGATGTCTACCTCTGCGGCCCGCCGCCGATGGTCGAGGCGGTGCGCGCCCACATGGCCGGGCTGGGCGTGACGCCCAACTCCTTCCTGTTCGAGAAGTTCAACCCCTCGGAAACCAAGGCGGCGGCGTGATGCGGTTCAAGGGCAGGGTCTTCGCCATCACCGGGGCGGCGCAAGGCATCGGCCGGCGCGTCGCAGAACGGGCCGCGCTGGAAGGTGCCTCCGTCGCGGTGATCGACCGCAGCCCCATCGGGGCGGAGGTCGCGGACGCGATCACCGCAGCCGGGGGCAAGGCGGTCTATCTGACTGCCGATCTGGAAGCCCATGCCGGGGCCGTGGCCGCGATGGCCGGTGTCGTGAAAGCCTTCGGGCGGATCGACGTGTCGGTCCACAACGTCGGCGGCACGATCTGGGCCAAGCCGTTTCAGCATTACGAGCCCGAACAGATCGACGCCGAAGTGCGGCGGTCGCTGTTTCCCACGCTTTATTCCTGCCACGCCGTGCTGCCGCACATGCTGGCGGCGGGCAAGGGAGTGATCGTCAACGTCTCGTCCATCGCCACGCGCAGCCTGAACCGGGTGCCCTATGCGGCGGCCAAGGGCGGTGTGAACGCGATCACGGCGAGCCTGGCCTGGGAAGTGGCCGAACGCGGCATCCGCGTCGTCGCCACTGCCCCCGGAGGGACCGAAGCCCCGCCGCGCGCGGTGCCGCGCAACCCCAACAAACAGACAGTGCAGGAACAGGCCTGGTATCAGGAGATCGTCGACCAGACGGTCCAGTCCAGCCTTATGCACCGCTACGGAACCTTGGATGAACAGGCAGGGGTCATCCTCTTCTTGGCGTCCGACGATGCCTCGTACCTGACCGGGATCACGATCCCGGTGGGCGGGGGCGACCTGGGCTGAACGGCCTGCCACATCCGGCGCCGAGGAGGGCGCCACAACGGGAGAGAGATAATGAAATCTGCACTCAAGGCGGCCCTTGCCGGGCTCGTCACCAGCACGGCCATGCTGTCAGCAGCCTGGGCCGAAGACATCAAGGTGGGCCTCTTGCTGCCCTATTCCGGCGTCTATGCCTCGCTTGGGCAGGACATCGACGACGCTTTTGCGCTGGGGCTGGAGACGTTCGGTGCGGACAGCGGTGCGACCTTCGAGGTCGTTCGCGAGGATGACGAGGTGAAGCCCCCGGTCGGCCTGGCCAAGACCAAGAAGTTGATCCTGCAGGACGAGGTCGACGTGATGGTCGGCGTCGTCTCCTCGGGC
This sequence comes from Paracoccaceae bacterium, assembly GCA_031412255.1. Classification (GTDB taxonomy): domain Bacteria; phylum Pseudomonadota; class Alphaproteobacteria; order Rhodobacterales; family Rhodobacteraceae; genus Tabrizicola. The sequence goes on from JANOCQ010000082.1 coordinate 19,079, forward strand.
GTCCTGGGCGCGATCCGCGATACCGTCGATGGCGCAGGTGTGCCGCTGATCGTGGCCAACGCCGGCAACGACGAAGCGACCGGCGAGGCGTGCAGCCCATACATCACCCGCATCTCCTTCTCCAACAGCCAGGTGAACCGGCCGATGGGGCAATGGCTGGTCGATCAGGGCGTGAAAAAGGTGTTCACCATCGCCCCGGACTATGCCGCGGGTCGCCAGATGATTGACGCCTTCACTGCAGCCTTCACCGCTGCGGGCGGTGAGGTCGTGGGCCAGGAATGGCCTGCCTTCCAGAAGACCCAGGACTTCGGCCCCTTCCTTGCCAACGCAAAGGCCAGCGGGGCGGATGCGGTCTACGTCTTCTTCGCGGGCGGCGAGGCGATTTCCTTCGTCAAGCAGTACGACAGCTTCGGGATGAAGGCCGCGATGCCGCTTTACGGCTCGGGCTTCCTCACCTCGGCGCTCTATGTCGAGGCGCAGGGTCCCGCGGCCGAAGGGGTGATCACCGCGCTCCACTACGTACCGACGCTTGATAACCCCGAGAACGCGGCTTTCGTCGAAGCGTTCAAGGCCAAGACCGGGCGCATCCCGTCGGAATACGCGGTCCAGGGCTATGACAGCGCCCGCGCACTGGTCGAGGCGGTCAAGGCGGGCGCGACCGACCGGACGGCTCTGGCGGCGGCACTGCCCAAGGTGGCCTTCACCGGCCCGCGCGGCGAGCTGAAGATCGACCCGGCCACCAACAACGTGGTGCAGCCGATCCATGTCTACGAGACCATCGCCGGACCCGGGGGCCTGACCCAGAAGGTGCTTGCCACCCTACCAGCCGAGGCCGATCCGGTGAACGGCTGCGCGATGCCTGCGGCCACGAACTGATCCAACCGGGGGGCCACCGACCGGCCCCCCTTTACCCGGAGGGTTCAACCATGACCGCAGACCTCGGATTTTGGGTGCTGCAGACGCTGAATGCGCTTCAGCTCTCGATGCTGCTCTTCCTTCTTTCCGTCGGTCTAACCGTGATCTTCGGACTGATGCATTTCGTGAACCTCGCCCACGGCTCGCTGTATGCTTTCGGTGCCTATGTCGCGGCGACGCTGGCCGGAACCTTCGGCTACTGGGGCGGGCTCCTGGTGGCCCCACTGGCGGTCGCTGCGCTGGGGGCGGTGCTTTATCTCACCCTCATCCGCTCGCAGCGCCGCGCGGGTCCGATGGCGCAGGTTCTGATCACCTTCGGACTGATCTTCGTAGCCGTCGACGCCACCCGGCTGGTCTGGGGCGACTTGCCCATCGGGATCGCCGTGCCAGCCATCCTGGATAGCCAGATTGCGCTGCTAGGCGTCGAATACCCGGCCTACCGATTGTTCATCATCGCGCTTGGCCTTTGCGTGCTGGCCGCCCTGACCCTGATCCTGACCCGGACACAGATAGGAGCCATGATCCGCGCCGGAGTGGACAACGACCAGATGGCCGCCTGCCTTGGGATCAACGTCGAGCGGATGTTCTTCCTTGTCTTCGTTGTCGGCTGCGCGCTGGCGGGCCTCGCCGGCGCCGTCGCCGCCCCGGTCTTGTCGGTGACCCCCGACATGGGCCTGCAGATCCTGATCCCAACCCTGATCGTCATCGTGATCGGCGGCCTTGGCAGTCTGAAGGGTGCGGTCGCCGGCTCGCTGATCTTCGGCTTCGTCCAGACTTTCGGCGCGGTGCTTTTGCCGACCTTGAGTTCTGTCCTCATCTACGCGCTTCTCGCGGCGGTGCTTGTCACCCGTCCGCAGGGCCTTCTGCCCGCGAAAGGGTGATCCGATGTTCACACACACGCCGCTGCGACTGACCACGCTGGCCCTTCTGGCCGCCGGGTCGCTGTCCTATGCCTATGCCGCTGGGTTCTTCGGGCTGGAGATTCTGGCCGAAATCGCGACCCTTGCCATCCTCGTGATCGCACTGGACCTTGTCGCCGGGTTCGGCGGGATGGTCTCGCTCTGCCACGGCGCGCTCCTGGGCGTCGGGGCCTATGTCTTCACGGTGGCCGCGAACGACGCTGGCCTGACCGCTCTTCCGGCGATGGTGCTGGCCGTTGTCCTGTCCAGCGCCCTTGCCTTCGCGATAGGCGCGGTCTGCGCGCGCTCGACCGGCATCTATTTCATCATGGCCACACTCGCCTTCGGGCAGATGGCCTACAGCTATGTATTCCAGTCGCCGCTTTTCGGCGGGGATGACGGGTTGTCCGGCGCGCCACGGCCGGACCTCACAGCCATCGGCATCGACCTGACCGACAGCCGCGCCTTCGCTGTCTATGCGATCCTGCTGGTCGCCTTCGCCTACCTCGTCGCGGCTCGAACCCTACGGTCGGGCCTTGGCCGCAGCCTTGTAGGTCTGCACCACAACGAAAAGCGCCTGCGCGCACTTGGCCTGACAGTCTGGCGCGCCAAAGCCAGCGCCTTCGCCATCTCGGGCGCGCTGGCGGCGCTTGCAGGATGCCTAGCCGCGCAGCACACGCAATATGTCTCGCCGGGCCTCTTGTCCTGGACCGTTTCGGGCGAAGCGCTGGTCGTGGTGATCCTGGGCGGACTTGGCACATTGACCGGCCCGATCGTCGGCGCAATCCTCTTCGTGGTGCTGAAGCACGAGATTTCGGCCATCACGCCCTACTGGCACGCCATCGTCGGGATAATCCTGATCACCGTAGTGATGAGCCGCGCCAAGGGGGTCTTCGGCTTCATCGAATCGCGCTGGGACGACCGCGGCGCCAAAACGGTGGCCAAGGAGGCCGAGGCCGATGCTTGAGACACGCGACCTTTCCAAGTCCTTCGGCCCGATCCAGGTCACCAAGGGCGTCAGCCTCAAGCTGCAACAGGGCGAGCGCCGGGTGATCCTCGGCCCTAACGGGGCGGGCAAAACCACGCTTTTCAACCAGCTGGTGGGCGAGCTTCGCCCCGACAGCGGCACGATCCACCTTGACGGAGCCGATGTCACCAGCCTGGGTGTAGCTGATCGCGCCCGCCGGGGCCTCAGCCGCAGCTACCAGAAGAACACGCTTTTCGACGGGCTGACAATTCGCGAGAACCTGGGTCTTGCCACCGCCGTGGCCTTGGGCAAGGGTCAGGGCCTCTGGTCTGATCCTCTGCATGCTCCCGAAGTGCGCGAGACGGTGAAAGAGGTCGCCGCTCAGGTCGACCTCGCACCCTACCTCGAAGCCCGTGTCGATGCGGTCAGCTACGGCATCCGCCGCCAGTTGGAGGTGGGCATTGCGCTTGCAGCCCGGCCCAAGGTCATCCTGATGGACGAACCGACCAGCGGCGTAGGTCCGGAGATGTCCAAGGGCTTCCACCGGCTTTTGAAGGCTCTTCCGCGCGACCTGACCATCCTGATCATCGAGCATGACATGGATCTGGCCTTCGACGTGGCAGACACGATCACCGTGCTCAACTACGGCGAGGTGGTTTTCGACGGCCTGCCCGACGCCGCAAAGGGTAGCCAGCTTTTGAAGGACATCTATCTGGGGGCGTGGGAAGATGCTTGATCTGGCAGACATATCCTCGGGCTACGGTGAAACCCAGGTCTTGCACGGGCTTACCCTAAAGGCCGCCAAGGGTCGAGTGCTAGCGATCCTGGGGCGGAATGGTGCGGGCAAGTCGACCACTCTGAAGACGATCATGGGGCTTTTGCCCACCAAAGCAGGCAGCGTCACCTTCGACGGGCAGAAGATCAGCGGCCTGACCCCCTACCAGATCGCGAAGCTAGGCATCGCCTATGTGCCAGAGACCCGCGATATCTTCCGCTCGCTGTCGGTGCGCGAGAACCTGGACCTCGCCGCCCGCCGCTTTCCCTGCCCGCCGGGTGGCTGGACGGTGAATCGCGTGGTCGAACTTTTCCCGCGTCTGGGCGAACGGATGGCCAACGGCGGCGACCAGCTGTCAGGCGGAGAGGCGCAGATGCTGGCCATCGCGCGCGGCCTTCTGATGAACCCGCGTCTTCTGATCCTGGACGAGCCAACCGAAGGGCTGGCTCCGATCATCGTCAAGCTGATCCATCACAAGCTGTCCGACTTGAAACGCGACGGGATATCGATGGTACTTGTGGAACAGAACTTCGGCTTTGCCACCTCCTTGGCCGACGATGTGGTTGTGGTGTCCAAGGGCAGCATCGTGTGGCAGGGCCGCGCCGAGGCGATCCGCGCCGACCATGAGGTCCAACACCGTTGGCTCGGCGTCTGAGCCTGGCGGTCTGCGATGGCGACGACCGAAGCGCCGCACGCCGATCTCTGGGCCGAGGTTCAGGAAGGCATGGTGCGCCTTGTCTGTCACGCAGTTCTGAACGCCCCCGACCCGACCCTCGGAAATAGCATTGGGCATGGGCTGTGGTTCGGCGATTTTCGCCCGCCTCGCCCGCGGGCGACTTTCGTTGGGGATCTGGATAAACGCAACTCCGAACGGTGCCAACCTTCCCGCAAGCTTTTGCTGCTTTGTGGCGCGGCTGACGTCGGCCTGCGGGTTAGAACGTCTTCCGCGCAACCTTCTGAGCAATCGCGACGAAGTTGCGCACATGCACGCCCTGTTCGTCCAGCCGGTGGTTGACCGACACGCCGGTCTTGGCCAGCGGGTTGACGATCTCATGAAAGCGCACCCCCGTCCGCTGGACCGAGCCGACTGACTGCGGCACGATCGCCACCCCCTCGCCCACCGAGACCAAGGCAATGGCGGTCTGGAAATCCATCGTGAAGACGCGCCGCGTCACCTCGATTCCCAGAGCGGCACAGGAGTCCAGCACAAAGTCGGCAAAGGACGGGCGGGGAAACTCGGGGTAAAGCACGAAAGCCTCGCCCGCCAATTGCCGCAGGTCGACCGGTCCCTTCGCCAGGTCCAGCGTATCGGGCACTGCCAGCACGAGGGGTTCATCCCCCAGCTTGCGGGTGGTGATCTCGGCATCGTCCAGCGCGGGGCGGGCAAATGCGATGTCGATCTCACGCCGGATCAGGCTGCGGTGGAGTTGCGCGTTGTTCATCGGAATGAGGGACAGGTTCACGTGCGGGTAGGCCACGCGAAAGCTTTTCAGGACCGTCGGAAGAATCCCGTAGGTCGCGGAGCCGACGAAGCCCACCCGCAGCCGCCCTTCCGCCCCCTGACCGATCCGCCGCACCTCCAGCTTGATGTCGTTGAACTCGGCCAGCATCGCCGTCCCGCGCGCATAAAGCCGTTCGCCGGCTTGGGTCAGGGTAATCGCGTTGCGGCCCCGGTTGAAGAGAAGCGCGCCAAGGTCATCTTCGATCTGCTTGATCTGGCGGCTCAAGGGCGGCTGCGCCATGCCAAGACGTTCGGCCGCGCGGCCGAAGTGCAATTCTTCGGCCAGGGCGATGAAGTATTCCAGCTGCTTGATGTTCATGGCCGGCCCCCTTCCTGACAGTGCTAGCGCCGCGCGCCGCAAATCCAAAGGAAAAAGCCGCACCCTGTTTCCAAGGTGCGGCAAGGTCCTACAGGGAGGCAGTGACTTACTCGGCGGCCAGCGCCGTCGCGGCAGCTTCGGGCTTCAGGGTGAAGTCGAAGCGCAGGTACAGGTCGGTGCCGTGCTCGGGCTTGCCCTTCTGGAAATCGCCCACAAGGCTGTCCTTAACTGCAAAGACCGAGTCATTGTCCAGATAGGCCGAGGAGCTGTCATAGACCTGGCTCACCAGTGTGCGAAAGCCATCCTTGGCCACGATGAAGTGCAGGTGGCCGGGGCGGTTCGGGTGGTGACCCATGTAACGCAGCAACTCGCCCGCCGTTTCATCCGCCGGGATCGGATAGGGCACCGGACGCAGGGCGCGCAGCGCGAAGTAGCCGTTTTCGTCGGTTTCGAACCGGCCGCGCAGGTTGTAATCGGGCTGGTCGTGGTCGTGGTTTTCATAAAGGCCATTGGGCGCGTCTTCCCAGATGTCCAGCGTCACACCGGCCAGCGGACGGCCCGAGGTGTCCTTGATGTAGCCCTCCATGAAGACGGTCTCTTCATTGTCGAAGTGCTTCTGCGCGGTGGATGCACCATGCGGCAGGACCGGCGGGTTTTCGCGGTAGAACGGGCCGAGCACGGTCGATTCCGACTCGGCCCCTGTGACCGGGTTCGTCAGCATGTCGCACAGGACCTCGACGCCCAGGATGTCGCCCAGCAGGATGAATTCCTGCCGCTTGTCGCTGCACACCGCACCGGCGCGGCCCAGGAACATGCAGGCCTCGATGAACTCGGCGTGGGTCAGGTTCACGTCTTTGCAGAAGCCGTGCAGATGGCGGATGGCCGCGGTCATGATCTCGCGCTGGCGGTCGGTAACGTCGCCGTTCTTGCCAAGCGATGCGATGACCACATCGGTGACGTTGTTGATGGTGACCTTGCTCATGTGTCCCTCCTCCGGGAATGCTGGTGATCTGCTGCGGGCCGCCCTCGGGGCCACTCCCTCCCGCCGATGCACCGACTATCCACGCCGTCCCATTCTCCGCCAATGACTGGCCGGGTATAGCCCGATACCCCCGGTCACCAATCACGTCGCCTTCCGGCAAAGGGTATCGCAGGATACCCTGCACGTCATTGCGGGATTGGCCTGGCACGCGCTTTTTCGACCCTGACGCCCCGTCCGGGCCAAGGAGGAACCCCATATGCGCGCCACACTGGACAGGATGCAGTCGCGGCTGAATGCGACGCCCTATCTTATCCGCCTCGGGCGGCTTTTTTCCGAAACCGTTCTTCTTGAGGTGGACGGGGCCGAGTTCTACCTGACCTTCCGCGACGGGCGGCTTGAGCAGATCGCCGACGGCACCAGCCGCAAGACACCTTGGCGCTTTGCCCTGCGGACGGATGGCGACGCGCTGGCCAAGTTCTGGCAACCCATCCCCAAGCCCGGCTTCCACGACATCTTCGGCCTGGTGAAGATCGGCCGCGGGCGGATCGACGGGGACATCCTCGCCCTGGTCAAGAACCTGCGCTTCTTCAAGGATTTCATGGCGCTGGCCCGCCCAGAACCCCAGACGGGGGAACTGTCATGAGCTTCGAGCCCATCACCGGCCGATACCTGACAGTCACTGTACAGGGCCGCCGCCAGCGCATCTATGTCGAGATGGCGGGGACAGGCACCCCGGTCCTGTGCCTCCACACTGCCGGGGCCGACACCCGCCAGTGGCGACACATCCTCAAAGACGAAGGGTTGACCGCCAGCCACCGCTTCTTTGCCTTCGACATGCCCTGGCACGGCAAGTCCCTGCCGCCTGAAGGATTCCAGATCGAGGAATACCTGCTGACGACCGAGGCCTACATCGAAACCATCCTTGCCGTGACGCGCGCGCTCGGCCTCGACCGCCCGATCCTTGCGGGCTGTTCGATGGGCGGCCGGATCGCCCTGCAACTCGCCGCGCTGCACGGCGACGCGTTCTCGGGCTTTATCGCCATTGAAGCCTCTGACTTCCAGCCCGCGTGGTATGACATCGACTGGTTCCACCGGCCCGACGCACATGGCGGCGAGATGGGTGCGGCACTTGTCTCGGCCAACATCAGCCCCTACGCGCCCGATTCCGAACGTTGGAACACGCTCTGGATGTTCATGCAATCCGGGCCGGGCGTGTTCCGCGGCGACCTGTCGTTCTATACCCGCGACGACAGCCTGGTCGGGCGCCTTGCCCGCATCGACACCGCGCGAACGCCTGTTCACCTGCTGGTCGGCGCCTATGACCTGACCTGCACGCCCGAGGACGCCCGGCGCACCGCAGCCGCCATCCCCGGCGCCACTTGCACGGTGATGGACGAGTTGGGCCATTTCCCGATGTCCGAACACCCCATCGCCTTCGGGCCCTTCTTTGCCGATGCGCTGGCCCGTATGAAAGTGCGCGCCGATGTGTGACCGTTGCGAAAGCTGCAAGGGAGGCGGTTGCCCACCCCTGCCGACCTTTCCCATGCCGGAGAAGACCAAATGACTGCCGCTGGAAAACCTTGCATCATCTGTGTCGCGATCACCGGATCGCTGCCGACCAAGGACAACAACCCCGCTGTCCCGATCACCAACGCCGAGCAGATCGAAAGCACGCAAGAGGCCTTCGAAGCCGGGGCGTCCATCGTCCACGCCCATGTCCGCGACGACGAGGGCAAGCCCACCTCGGACCCTGACCGTTTCGCGCGACTGATGGAGGGCATCCGCCAGCACTGCCCCGGCATGATCGTGCAGCTTTCCACCGGCGGCCGGTCTGGCGCGGGGCGCACGCGCGGCGGGATGCTGCCCCTACGGCCCGACATGGCCTCGCTTTCGGTGGGCTCGAACAACTTCCCGACCAGAGTCTACGAGAACCCGCCGGACCTGGTGGACTGGTTGGCAGCCGAGATGAAGACTTACGGTGTCATGCCGGAGATCGAGGCCTTCGACCTGTCGCATATCCTCAGGGCCCACCAGATGTGGCAGGCAGGCCAGATCGCCGCGCGCCCTTACGTTCAGTTCGTAATGGGGGTGAAGAACGCAATGCCCGCCGACCGCGAGGTGTTCGACTATTACATCCGTACCGTGACACGGCTTTTTGGTCCGGATGCGCCCTGGTGCGCGGCGGGGATCGGGTTGAACCAGATCATCCTTAACGACTGGGCGGTCTCGGCCGGCGGCCATGCCCGCACAGGGCTTGAAGACAATGTTCGGCTCGACCGCGACCGTCTCGCCCCGTCGAACGCGGCGCTGGTTCGCCGCGTCGTTGAACTCTGCGAAAGGTATGAACGCCCTGTGGCGGATTGGCAGATGGCGCGCGCCATCCTGGGCCTGGCCAATACGAACATGAAGAAAACAGCATGATTAAAGCCTGAACTCCTTATCGCCGCCATCCGCGAGACGGAGACGAAGGACCTGACCGGCGCACCGAACAACGCGGGCATCGAAGGCCTCGGCCTCGGCACGGTCAGTCGGAGAAAGGTTCGCTCGGGCGATCCGTGGCAAACTGGCATGGTCGGCATGGACGTCGTCTCCGGGGTCGGCGTCCGCCGCATGGTCCTTATTGACCAAATCCTTAAGCACGGCGAGGTGAAGGTGCTGAAGCGCTGCACCCTGCCGCGACGCGTCAGGGCGTCGTTAGTCGCACCTCGAACTCACCCAAAGCTTCCCGGTCGATAAAGCGGTATTGAACGGCATATTTGAGCCGTCGTCCGCCGCTCGCCTGAGTGGGTCGGAACAATCGCATCCTCTCACCATTTGGATACGTCCGTATCGAAACTCCAAGGTGAACCGGATCAATGGGCGATTGCCATGCTTTTGCGTTGGGTATCGGAAAAAGAATCCGACATCTTCTTCCTTCAGGAGTTGAACGCTGCGGATGACCGGTGTCCAGGAGACACTCCCCCTGCGGCGGGCTGGGACGCATTGTGCTCTGGCCCGAAAAGCTGGAACGGAGTGGTCTATACGCTTCGGGATTTGCACCCCGATCATTTGAGGCTCTCAGTGGGGGCCGATTTGGACCGAGATGTGCCCGGACGGAAGAAAGCCTGCGACCACGCGCCCTGGACCGAAGTTACGGCAAAAGACGCCGTGCAGGACATGGAGCAGTACTTGGAATGATCACCCTTTGGCGCCCTTCGGATCACGGCCAGTTGGTGAAATGGAAGTCGGACGGGTCGGAAGCCACTGGGCGGCTCTCCATCGGTGGTCCGAACGCGCCGCGCTTGGCGCGCTGTCCCCATCCATCCGGGGCCGCCAGATGACGAAGAGCCCCGCAAACATTCGTATCGGCACGGCAGGTTGGACAATTCCGACCGACGCACAGCCGGCGTTTCCGAAGGCTGGCACGCATCTGGAGCGATATTCGGCCGTCTTCGACGGTGTCGAAATAAACTCGTCCTTTCACCGGCATCACCGAACATCGACGTATCAACGCTGGGCGGCCTCCGTGCCGGACCACTTCCGGTTTTCCGTCAAGGTCCCGAAAGAGATCACCCACACCAGCAGGCTGACTGACAGCGAACCCTTGCTGGACAGCTTTCTCGCCGAGGTGTCCGGCCTCGGGCACAAGCTTGGTCCGCTTCTGTTTCAACTGCCTCCCAGCTTCGCCTTCGAACCACGAACGGCGCAACGCTTTTTGACCGAACTACGCAACCGAATATCCGGGCCAGTCACGTGCGAGCCACGCCATCCGTCGTGGTTCGCGCCTGAGCCCGAAAGTCTTTTTGCAACCTTCACCATCGCACGCACAGCCGCGGACCCTCCGCCTGTTCCAGGCGCCACGCAACCCGGCGGTTGGCATGGGCTACGCTATGCCCGCATGCACGGCTCCCCACGAATCTACCATTCGACCTACGGCGATGAAGCCATCAGGTCGGTTGTCGATGCCCTTTGTGCAGACGAAGGGGAAAACGCCGAGCGCTGGTACATCTTTGACAACACTGCATCCGGCGCGGCGACCCTGAACGCTCTCACCGCCGTTTCGCTTGTCGGGGCCCGCTAAAGACCCCGCTCCGCCGCTGCAGAAAACACGACCGACGCAAAGGGCGGAATGGAGTCCTTTGATCCAACTGCAAGAGGTTGCACTAGACCATGGGGACGTTAAGCTACGCGGCACCCCTGGACCCAGACCCCGCGCACGGCTCCCGCGGTCCCGATCCTGGAGACCCGAACAAGGTCCGCTCGCGCCCCGATCCCGATATGTCCTCGGTCCGTCAATCCCACGGCTTTCGCAGGTGCTACGGTTACTGTCGAAATCCCACGTGGGATGTTGCCCCACAGATCCCCCAGCATCAGTGCGGCCGAGAGAAGCGAGGATGGGACGTAGTCCGACGACACGATGTCCAGAAGGCCAGCCTGTGCCAGGTCACGGGCGGCGACATTTCCGGAATGGCTGGCGCCCCGGATCAGGTTGGGGGCACCCATCATAACCTTGATGCCGTGGTCGTTGCAGGCCCTAGCAGCCTCGACCGTCGTCGGGAACTCGGCGAAGTGCGCTCCGTGTTCGGCCGAGCGATCGACGTGGTTTGCCTCGGTGTCGTCATGGCTGGCAAGGACCGCTCCATATCGACGCGCGGCGGAAACCGCGGCGGCTTCGTGGGCTGCACCGTGCTGAGCCTTCATCGCCTTTTGCGCGGCCACGTGCGCCTCGAACTCGACGTCGCTCATGCCATGCTTGCCCATGACATATTTGCGAAGTTGCGTCAGGTCGCGAAACTGCCGCTCGCCCGGCGTGTGGTCCATCAGACTGACGATGCCGATCCGGTCCTCGGGGCCAAACTTGTCCAGCTCCTGTACCAATGTTTCCGAGCAGACCTCGGCCCGCAGGTGCAGGAAATGGCTGATCTTCAGAGCGCCTTGCTCGCGAAGTCCAAGGATCTCGTCCGCCAGCACCCGCGCATACTCGCCGTAGTTTGTCTTGGTGTTCGAAACGACAGAGCCCACCCGCAAAGCGTCAAAGACGGTGGTGATGCCCACGCTGGCAAGCTCGGCGTCATGGGCGATGATGGCGGCGGCATGCGGCCAGTCGACCTTGGGACGGGGTTCGATGTGACGTTCGAGGTTGTCCGTGTGTAGCTCGATCAGGCCCGGCATCACGAGGTCGCCCGCACAGTCCTCGGCGCCCGGTGGCACGCCCTTACCCTGTGAGATATCGGCAATGCGGCCGTCGAATATCCGCACCTGCCCGCGCAGGGTTTCTTTCGGCAGGACAAGAGTGGCATTGGCAAGAATGGTTTCGCGGCTCATGTCGTCCTCGTGGGTCCTGCGGTTCGAATTGCGCTGGCCTCTGGTGACATCCGACTGTCACCAGCATGTGACAAAACCCGGCTACCCAACCGCGCATGGACCAGATGCAGCGCTACGCCGTCTACTACGCCCCGCGGGAGGGGGCCTTTGCCTTCCGGGCAAACGACTGGCTGGGCCGCGAGCCGGGAAACCGCCTGGACCTGCCCCAGCCCGTCCTTCCCGGGATCGGCGATCCGCGCGACATCACCACTGGGCCGCGCCGCTATGGCTTCCACGGCACGATCCGCGCACCGTTCCGTACGGCCCCGCGCGTGAAGGAAGAGCAGATCCGCACCGCAGTTGCCGACCTTGCCGCACAGCTTGCGCCGGTCACCTGCGAGGGTCTGCGGATGGAGGTGCTGCAGGGCTTCATCGCGCTGACGCCATCGGGCTGCGAGGCTGCGCTTCTCAACCTTGGCGCAGCGGTGGTGGAGGGTACGAATGCCCTCCGCGCGCCCTTGACCGAAGCAGAGATCGCGCGTCGCCGCCCGGATTGCCTGTCGCCACGCCAGCGGGAACTGCTGGACCGCTGGGGTTATCCGCACGTGATGGAAGAGTTTCGCTTCCACCTGACACTCACCGATCGCTTGGACCAACCCGAACCTGTCCGTGTCGCACTCGAGGACTATTTCGCGCCAGCTCTGCCACGCCCCTTCATTATTGAGGACCTGTGCCTCTTCGGCGAGGATACCTCCAGCCGTTTCCACCTTCTGCACCGCTACCCCCTGTCCGGCTGAAGCGCCGACAGCAGGCGCGCGGTCCCGACATCGGCGCTGGCGTCATTCACCACGGTCTGGAAGCCGATCCCCTCGGGCATCTCGAAGTCCGCACGGGACAGGCGTTCGCGGATGTCCGCTGCCGGCTCGCGGCCCCGCGCAACCAGCCGGGCGGCAAGGATGATGTCGGGCGCGGTCACCAGGATCACGCGGAGGCCGGGGAAGACCCAAACCGCATCGGGCAGCGCAGCACGGCTCCCGTTGAAGATCACATCTCCAGGCCCGGTGAGCTGGTCCTTCGGGATCCCGTAGGACAGGCCATGCGCCTCCCAGGTAAGGGCGAAGTCACCGCGCGCGCGCCGCTCGGCGAAGTCCTGTTGAGTGACCCCTTCGAAATCCTCGCGCGCAGCGTCGGTTGGGCGGGTGATTACCCGTCGGACAAGGCGGAGGTCGGGGCGGGCGGCAAGTGCGCCACGGATCAGCGTGTCCTTTCCCGCGCCCGAGGGACCGACGACCGTGAAGATCATGCGGCAAGCCTTGGCGTGAAGCCGGTCACATCGACCAGCCGGTCGCAGACGCGGGCGCGTGCCCCTTTGTCGTGGAAGATGCCTAGGATCGCCGCGCCGCGCGCCTTGGCTTCCTCGATCAGGGCCAGCACTACCTCGCGGTTGGCGGCATCCAGGCTCGCGGTGGGTTCGTCCAGAAGGAGGGCCGGGTAGGCATGGGCAAAGCCCCGCGCGATGTTGACCCGCTGCTGCTCGCCGCCCGAGAAGGTGGTGGGCGACAGGGTCCAGAGCCGTTCGGGTATGTTGAGCCGTTTCAGAAGGTCTGACGCGCGGTCGCGGGCCTGGTCGGCGGGGATGCCAAGCGCGAGCAGTGGTTCTGCCACCACATCCAGCGTAGGGACGCGGGGCACGACGCGGAGGAACTGGCTGACGTAGCCAAGGGTGTGGCGGCGCAGCGCGATGATCTCGCGCGGTTCTGCTGTGGCGACGTCTGTATCACCGACCATCAGCATTCCCCCGGCGGTCAGGTAGTTCCCATAGACCATCCGCATCAGGGTGGATTTCCCCGCACCCGACTGGCCGATGAGGCCGACGCATTCGCCAGGGCTGACGGTCAGGGCGGCTCCCGCCATCACCGGGATCACCGCGCTGCCCTGATTGTGCAGAGTGAAGGACTTGGAGAGGTTCTCGATGCGGATCATAAGCTTACACCTGCAGGACGGAGGAGACGAGAAGCTGGGTATAGGCATGCTGCGGATCGTCCAGCACCTGATCGGTCAGGCCCTGTTCCACGACGCGTCCTGACTTCATCACCATCAGCCGATGCGCCAGAAGGCGGACGACAGCCAGGTCATGGGTCACGATGATCACCGACAGCCCCATGTCGCGCACCAACCCGCGCAAGAGGTCCAGAAGCCGCGCCTGCACAGAAACATCAAGACCGCCGGTCGGTTCGTCCATGAAGACAAGCCGGGGAGAGGTCACCAGGTTCCGCGCGATCTGCAACCGCTGCTGCATCCCGCCCGAGAAGGCGGAAGGCCGGTCATCGACCCGGTCCGATGCGATTTCCACGCGGCCCAGCCAGTCCACTGCCTTGCCCCGGATCTTGCCATAGTGCCGGGCACCGACGGCCATCAGGCGTTCCCCCACGTTGCCGCCCGCCGAGACGCCCATCCGCAACCCGTCGCGCGGGTTCTGGTGGACATAGGCCCAGTCGGTTCGGCCAAGGCGGCGGCGCTCCGTCTCGGACATGGCAAGAACGTCGCGACCGTCATAGATGATCCGGCCCAGATCGGCGCGCTGGTGGCCGGCAAGGCAGGACAGAAGCGTGGACTTTCCCGACCCGCTTTCGCCGACGATGCCAAGCACCTCGCCGGGGTAGAGGTCGAAGCTGACATCAAGGCAGCCGATACGGGGGCCGTAGCGTTTGGTCAGGCCATCGACCTTCAGGAGCGGCTGGTCGGCGTCACGCGTCTCCCGCGCAAACTCGGCGGTGTCGCGGGGGTGGAGGGTCATGCGGCTTCTCCCAGCCGCCCGACATGGCCCTCGGCTCGGCGAGTTGCGCAGAAATCGGTGTCGGAGCAGACGAACATCCGCCCGCCTTGATCGTCGGTGATCACCTCATCCAGATAGCTGTCCTTCGCGGCGCAAAGGTCGCAGTCATGCGCGGCCTTTGTCGCCTGGAACGGGTGGTCGTCGAAGTCGAGACTCACCACCTCGGTATAAGGCGGCAGGGCGTAGATCCGCTGCTCCCGCCCCGCGCCGAAAAGCTGGATCGCAGGGTTGCCGCCAAGCTTGGGGTTGTCGAACTTCGGGATAGGTGAGGGGTCCATGACGTAGCGCCCTTCGACCTTCACCGGGTAGGCGTAGCTGGTGGCGATCTGGCCGTGCCTGGCGATGTCTTCGTACAGCTTGACGTGCATCAGGCCGTATTCTTCTAGCTCATGCATCTTCCGCGTTTCGGTCTCGCGCGGTTCGAGAAAGCGCAGGGGCTCGGGGATCGGGACCTGGTAGACGAGAAGCTGGCCCTCACTCAGGGGCGTCTCGGGGATGCGGTGGCGGGTCTGGATCAGAGTCGCCTCGGTCGTGGCCTCCGTCACCTCGACCCCGGCGGTGCGCTGGAAGAAGCGGCGGATGCTCACGGCATTCGTCGTGTCGTCAGCACCCTGGTCGATGACCTTGAGCTTGTCCTCGGGCACGAGGCAAGCCGCCGTGACCTGGACGCCGCCGGTGCCCCAGCCATAGGGCATCGGCATCTCGCGGCTGGCGAAGGGAACCTGGTATCCCGGCACGGCGAGGCCCTTCAGGATGGCGCGGCGGATCATCCGCTTGGTCTGCTCGTCGAGATAGGCGAAGTTGTAAGCGTCCGTCTGGGAACCGGTGTCACGCATGGGAATTGCCCCCGAAAGGAGTGTGCATCATGGACATCTCGACCATCGCCTGGATGTGTGTCGGCATCGCAGTTCTGGGCTTCGCGCCCCTGTGGTGGCGGTAGGTCATTCCGCCGCCTCTTGCATGGCCGTCGCCTCGGCGCGCAGCTTTCGGACCAGCTCCAGCTCGGCCTGAAAGTCGACGTAGTGCGGCAGCTTGATGTGCTCCAGGAAACCCGTGGCCTGGATGTTGTCGCAGTGCCTCAGGACGAATTCCTCGTCCTGAGCGGGCGCGCCGGTATAATCCTCGCCTAGCTCCTGCCAACGGAGTGCCCGGTCGACGAGGCTCATGGCGATGGCCTTGCGTTCCGACTGGCCCATGACAAGGCCGTATCCGCGTGTGAACTGCGGCGGTTCGGTCCGGCTGCCCTTGAACTGGTTCACCGTCTCGCATTCGGTCAGCTCGATTTCGCCGATCTCGACGGCGAAACCCAACTCGGGGATCTCCACCTCCACGGCCACCGAGCCGATGCGCAACTCGCCCACGAAAGCGTGAGTGCGCCCGTAGCCGCG
>JANOCQ010000083.1:0-30388 GCA_031412255.1 Paracoccaceae bacterium
CCTCGCTGACGATAGGAGAGAACATCTTCCTCGGCCGCCTGCCGATGATCCGCCGCCTTGGGGTCCGCGTGATCGACTGGGCGAAGATGCACCGCGAGGCCGCGGCCCTGCTCGCGGAGATGGGCCTCGACCTCGATACCCACGCCACGGTTTCGACCCTGTCGGTCGGCCAGCAGCAGGTGATCGAGATCGCAAAGGCCATGTCCTTCCGCCCCTCGATCCTGCTCCTCGACGAACCGACCTCGGCCCTTGCGACGCGTGAGGTCGATCTTCTTTTCACCCTTGTCCGCCGCCTACGCGACCGGGGGGTGACGATCCTGTATATCACCCACCGGATGAACGAGCTCTTTCAGATCGCCGACACCTGCACCGTCCTGCGCGACGGCAACTTCGCAGGCTCCATCGACATGGCCGGGGCCACCCCCGACCGCATCGTCGAGATGATGTTCGGCGAAACTGCCAAGGCCAAACGCCCGGCCCGCCAGGTGATCGACCGCAGCGGTTCGCCGCTTCTGGACGTCAAGGGCCTGACCCGGCACGGGGTCTTCGCCGACATCAGCTTTCAGGTCCACCCCGGCGAAATCCTCGGCATCGCGGGCCTTCTCGGCGCGGGCCGGACCGAGGTGATGCGCGCGGTCTTTGGTGCCGATCCGGTGGATGCAGGCACCGTCACCCTCGCGGGCCGCAGCTTTCAGCGCCCCAACCTCAAGACCATGAAGGACGCCGGCCTCGGCTACACGCCGGAAAACCGCAAGGAAGCCGGCCTCGTCCAGATCCTCTCCACCCACGACAACCTCTGTCTTGCCAGCCTCGCGCGCATTTCTTCGGCCGGGATCGTCAGCCGGGCGGGGGAGCAAGGCTTCGTCGACCGCCAGATCAAGGACCTTGCGATCAAGGTCCCCGACCCCTCGCTGCCGGTCTCGTCCCTCTCCGGCGGCAACCAGCAGAAGGTCGTCATCGGCAAATGGATGAATACCGCGCCGAAGGTGATGTTCTTTGACGAACCCAGCCGGGGTGTCGATGTCCAGGCCAAGCGGCAGATCTTCGACATCATCTGGCAAAAGGCCTCCGAAGGCCTTGGCGCGGTCTTCGTCTCCACGGAACTGGAAGAAGTCCTGGAAGTCGCCGACCGCATCCTCGTGATGCGCCAGGGCCACATCGTGGCCGAGGTAGACCCGACCGAGATCACCCTGAACGACCTCTACGCCCTCTGCATGAAGGATCAGACATGAGCGACGCGCAAACCGCCGCGCAACGGGCGAACGGTGGGCTCATGCCCTTCGTGCGCACCTACACGATGGAACTGATCCTCTTGGCGCTGGTGGTCTTCCTGATCTTCACCGCGCCCGGCTTCGCCTCACTCGCCAACACCCTGAACGTGCTGCGGACCGTCGCCATGCTGGGGATCATCGCCTTCGGCATGACCGCCGTGATCATCGCCGGGGAAATCGACCTGTCCGTCGGCGCAGGGGCCGCCCTTGCAGGCTGCATCGTCGCCTGGTTCGGCGTGAACTACGCCGAGGCTTGGGGCGGAACGGCTGCTTTGGGGATCGGCTTTCTCGCCGCCCTGATCGTTGGCTTCTTCACCGGCTTCATGACCGGCAAGTTCCGCCAATGGTTCAACGTGCCCTCCTTCATCACCACGCTTGCGCTCTTCACAGCGCTGCGCGGGGCGGCGAACCTGATCACCGGGGGCTTCCCGCTGTCAAACCTGCCCCCCAGCTTCGGCTTCTTCGGCGGCGGTTACCTCTTCGGCATCCCCTTCCCGGTCTACCTTTTCGCCCTGACCTTCGTCGCCATGCACTTCCTGATGAACCACACCAGCTTTGGCCGCTCGGTCTATGCCGTCGGTGGCAACATGGAGGCCGCGCGGCTTTCGGGCATCGACGTCTGGAAGGTGAAAAGCCTGACCCTCGCCCTTACGGGGGTCCTAACCGCCGTCTCCGGCACCCTCATCGCCTCGCAGATCGGCTCGGGCACTGGCACCACCGCCACGGGGATGGAGCTTGACGTCATCGCCGCCGTGATCATCGGCGGCACGTCCCTCTTCGGTGGCAAGGGGCGCATCTGGGGCACCTTCGTCGGCGTGATCTTCCTCGGCTGCATCTCCAACGGCATGACGCTGCTGAACGTCTCGGAATACTGGCAATACGTGGTGCGGGGGGCGATCATCCTGGGCGCCGTCCTCCTCAACCAGATGCTCGATCGTAGCCGCTAGGGGGGGTCTCATGGAGTTCACAGGCAAATCCGCACTCGTCACCGGCACCTCCGGCATCGGCCGCGCCTCGGCCCGACGTCTGGCGCATGGCGGCGCAAAGGTTCTGGCCCTCGGCATCGACCCTGCCGCGAACGCCGAATTCGACGCGCTGGCAAAGGCCGAAGGACTGCCAATGGCAGCCCGCCTCTGCGACGTTTCCGAAGATGCCCAGGTCGCCGCTGCGGTCGCAGATTGCATCGCCCGCCACGGCCGGCTCGACATCATCGTCAACGCCGCCGCGATCCACCCCTTCGGCACCGTCCTCACCACCGACCCCGCCACCTGGGACCGCTGCATGGCCGTCAACGTCGGCTCGATCTACCTCACCGCCCGCCACGGCATCCCGCACATGACCGGCGGAGGGGCCATCGTGAACATCTCCTCGGTCCAGGGCCACAACTGCCAGCAGAACGTCGCCGTCTACGTCGCCACCAAGGGCGCGATCCACGCCCTCACCCGTGCGATGGCCCTTGACCACGCCGACCAACGCGTCCGCGTCAACTCCGTCTCCCCCGGCTCGGTCCGCACGCCGCTCCTCTCGCTCGCCGCCCGCACCTACGGCGGCGAAGGCGTGACCGAGGAACAGGCCTTCGCCCGCTTCGGCGCCGCCCATCCCATCGGCCGCATCGGCGAGCCGGAGGAGGTGGCAGACCTCGTGGCCTACCTCGCCTCCGACAAGGCGGGGTTCATCACGGGATCGGATTTCCGCATCGACGGCGGCCTGACCGCCGGGATTGGAGTGAAATGATGAAGATCGGACTGGGCCTCTACCGCGAAATGCTGACCCCCGAGAACTTCCGCTTCGCCGTCCAGGCGGGGGCAACCCATGTCGTCGCCCACCTGACCAACTACTTCGCCGGCCGCGACCCCAAGATCCACGGCGGCGACCCCAGGCAAGGCTGGGGCGACTGCTCCACCGACATGCTGTGGACCTACGACGAGCTTTCGGCGCTGGTGAACGCCCTAAAGGCCGAGGGTCTGGAACTCGCCGCGCTGGAAAACTTCTCGCCCCGCTTCTGGTACGACATCCTCCTCGGCGGCCCCGAACGCCCCGCCCAGATCGAGGGGCTGAAACGCCTGATCCGCGACGCCGGACGGGCAGGCGTGCCATGTATCGGCTACAACTTCTCCATCGCCGGGGTCTACGGCTGGACCCGCGGCCCCTATGCCCGCGGCCGCGCCAATTCCGTGGGCCTCGGCATGGCCCCGTCCGACCTCGACGCGCCGATCCCCGATGGCATGGTCTGGAACATGCGCTTCCGCCCCGAACGGCCCGGCGCGCCCCCGGTCTCCCTCACCGAAGCCGAACTCTGGGAGCGCCTGCAGCACTTCCTTGCCGAAATGGTCCCCGTCGCGGAAGAGGCTGGCGTGACGCTGGCAGCCCACCCCGACGACCCACCGCTTGATCTGCTGCGGAATACCCCCCGTCTCGTGAACCGGCCCGAGAAATACGATCGCCTGATGTCCCTCGTCGACAGCCCCAGGAACGGCCTCGAACTCTGCCTCGGGTCCCTGCAAGAGATGCCCGGCTCCGACATCTACTCCCACGTCCGCCGCTTTGCCCGCTCTGGTCGGATCGGCTACATCCACTTCCGCAACGTGCGCGGCAAGGTCCCCCGCTATGTCGAAACCTTCGTCGACGACGGCGACATCGACATGGCCGAGATCGTCCGCATCTTGCGCGACGAGAACTACCAGGGCGTGATGATCCCCGACCACACGCCCGAAATGACCTGCGACGCCTCGTGGCACGCCGGCAAGGCCTTCGCGCTGGGCTACATGAAGGCCCTGGTCCAGAACGCCCACGCCCTTGGCCCCGCGCGCTCCCTTATGGCGGCCGCCGAATGAAGATCGAGGTCGCCACCCCCATCGGCGACCGCTGCGGCGAGGGCGCGGTCTGGTCCGCGCCCGAACGCGCAGTCTTCTGGACCGACATCAACCGCTTCCTCGTCCACCGGTTCGACGAGGACACTTCCTCCACCCGGTCCTGGCTTTTCGACGAACCCGTGGTGGCCCTGGCGCTGACCACCGACCCCGGCCGGATGCTGGTCTGCCTTGCCTCGAAACTGATCTGGTGGTGGCCTGCCAGTGACCGCCGTCAGGACCACGGCTTTCGACTGAATGGCTTCCCCAGAGTCCGCCTGAACGATGGCCGCACCGACCCCTTGGGCAATTTCTGGGTCGGCTCGATGAAGAACAACGTCCTTCCCGACGGCGAACTCGGCGACCCCGGCCCCGGCGAGGGCAAACTTTTCCGCCTCGCCCCGGACGGCACCGTCACCGTATGGGCCGAAAACCTCGGCATCTCCAACACCCTGTGCTGGTCGCCTGACCGTAAGACCTTCTACTTCGGCGACACGCTCGACAACGTCGTCTGGGCCTTCGACTATACCGAGGGCCAGATCACCAACCGCCGCGACCACTTCCGCGGCTTTGACCGGGGCCTGCCTGACGGATCAGCCATCGACTCCGAGGGTACGCTCTGGAACTGCCGCTTCGGCGGCGGCTGCATCGCCCGGGTCGGGCAGGATGGCGCGCTGAAAGGCGCGCTGGACATCGGCGTCCCCAACGTCACAACCTGCGTTTTCGGCGGCGCGGACCTGCGCACCCTCTACATCACCACTGCCTCCATCGTCACACCCCCCGGCCACCGCCTCGCGGGCAGTCTCTTCCGCACCCGCGTCGAGACCCCCGGCATGACCGAAAACCTGATGGCCACCCCATGACGCAGCGCCACGCCATCGCCTGGGCGCATGGCATGGCCTCGGTCCAGGCCCTGGGCGGTATGCTCGGCCCCGCGACCTTTCTCCTGCCTGACGGGCGGCAAGTCTCCCCCCTCCACGTCGCGCCCTGGCTCGACGATCCCACCCGCAAGGACCAACCGCCCATCCTGCAGGACCTGCGCGGCGAATGGCCCTGCATCCCCTTCGGCACCGACGCCCCTCGCAACCTGCCCGAGGGCTGGTCCGCGACGGGAGAAACCTTCCACGGCGCAGACGTTCCCCACGGCCATTCCTCCAACGTCGAATGGGTCTTCACCGAAACTGCCCCCGACCGCATCACCCTCACCTGCGACTACCCCGAGGCCCACCCCATCCGCCGCCTCACCCGCACCATCGCCGCTGACCCGCAGGCCCCCGCCCTGAACATCACCCTCACGATTCAGGCCCGCCGCCCCTGCCGCCTGCCAATTGGCCTCCACCCGACGCTACGCTTGCCCACCAGCGGCACCGCCCGACTGGAACCACCGACCTTCCGCGAGGGCCGAGTCTTCCCGCTGGACGTCGAACCCGGCCGGGGCCTGCTCGAACCGGGCGCAACCTTCTCCACTATCGATGCTGTCCAACGCCGCGACGGCAGCACCTTGTCCCTGTCAGACCTCCCCCTCACCGAAAACACCGAGGAACTCGTCCAGCTCTGCGGCGTGACTGGGGGCTTCCGTCTCCACCACCCCGGTGGCTGGCAAGTCACCCTGGACTGGGACACCACCCACTTCCCCTCGCTCCTCCTTTGGATCTCCAACCGGGGCCGCAGCTACGCCCCTTGGAACAGCCGCCACGTCGCCCTCGGCGTTGAACCTGTCTCAGCCGCCTTCGACCTCGGCCCCGCCGTCAGCAACGCGACAAACCCGATCAGCGCCGCAGGCACCTCCACGGCACAGGCCTTCCACCCTGACGCACCCTTCACCACAAACTACCGCATCGGGGTGACGGCATGACCCCGATCTACACCTTCGGCGGCCAGCCCGCCCGGCGGAACCTGACTCTCCTCGATCTCCGCCACGCCAAGGCTGAAAGCCGCAAGCTGACCCAGGCGAACGCCACCCGAGACATCGCCGAGGAGGCCACCGCCGTCGCATCCTCTGGCATCGACCTCCTCTCAGTCACCTCGCTTCGCTATGACGAAGCCCGCGCCGCCGCGCCCGACCAGTACATCATCGCCACCATTGGTGCGGTCCACCTCGTCACCCCCGACGAAGTCCTGCGCGAGGCCTTCCGCGTCGCCACCGCAGGGGCCGACTGCATCTACACCATCCGCAGCCTGAAGATCATCGAGATGCTCGCGCGGGAGGGCCTAAACGTCCAGGGTCACGCCGGCCTGATCCCCCGCAAATCCATCGCCACCGGCGGCCTCCGCGCGATGGGCCGCACCGCCGACGAGGCCCTGTCGATCCTCGAAGACGTCCGCCGCTTGGAAGAGGCCGGAGCCGTTGCCGTCGAACTCGAATGCGTCGCCGAGGAAGCCGCCACTGCCATTAGCCAGAGCACCTCCCTCATCACCCACGGCATCGGCTCTGGCCAAGGCACCGACGTCATCTTCCTCTTCACTGCCGACATCTGCGGCGACACCCCGAGACTCCCCCGCCACGCCAAGGCGTTCGGCAACCTCAAACCCCTCCGCGCCGCCCTCGACACCGAACGCCGCCGCGCCCTTACCGCGTACGCCGACGCTGTCCGCACCCGCATCTTCCCCGACCCGGCAACCACCACCACGATGCCCGCCGCCGAAAGCGCCAAACTGACCGAGGCCCTAGACCGTCTCCGCCCACTCCACGAGTAGCCCATGACCGACCAGCCCCCCCGCCGCGAGATCTGGAACCACCACCCGCAGTTCCCCATCCCGGATTCCGCCCTTTTCCACTGGCCCCCGAACCCCAGGGCCGCGCTCTGGTGGCTGACGAAACGCTGGGTTCAGCTGACCTCGGGCACCCTCTTCCTCGCCACCGCCATCCTCGTCTGGAAGCTCCTCCAGCCTTCGACGGAAACCATGCAAACGCTCGCCCCCGGCTGGATACTCGCCGTCTGGGCCCGCAACCTGATGCTCCTCACCCTCTACGCCGGCACTCTCCACCTCTGGCTCTTCACCTTCACCGTCCAAGGCGACCGCCTCAAATACGACGCCCGCCCCCTGATGCGGGACAACGGCTCCTTCGCCTTCCGCGACCAGGTGAAGGACAACATGTTCCACAGCCTCACCTCCGGCGTCGCCGCCTGGACCCTGTTCGAGATCCTTTACTGGTGGGGCGTGTCAAACAACGTGATCCCCACCTTCGCCTTCACGGGAAACGAACTCTGGTTCTTCCTCTGGCTCCTCGCCGTCCCGATCTTCACCTCCGCCCACTTCTACTTCGTCCACCGCCTATTGCACTGGGCCCCGATCTACGCCCGCGTCCACGCGCTTCACCACCGCTCGATCAACATCGGCCCCTGGTCCGGCCTCTCGATGCACCCCGTCGAAAGCATCCTCTACGCTTCCGCCGTCCTGATCCACTTCATCATCCCCTCACACCCAGTGATTTTCCTCGTCCACATCTACATCAAGATGATCGGCCCCTCCTTCTCCCACGCCGGCTTCGAAAGCGTGCTGGCAAAGGACCGCCGTGTCATAAACGCCGGCGATTTCCACCACCAGCTCCACCACCGCTTCTTCGAATGCAACTACGGCACCGCCGAGGTCCCTTGGGACCGCTGGTTCGGCTCGTTCCACGACGGCACAGACGAGGCGACCGAGCGCATCAAGGAACGCCGTCGCCATATGACGCGAAAGTCATGATTGCAGGATCTTTCGCAGTGGCTGTCCTTATACGACCGGCCCGCGTCCTGTACCAATGCCGCAGTTGCCGGGCAGGTCAGAAGCTTACGCCAGGCGCGCCTGGCCGACCTTCACGCGGCGCAGCGGGATCGAACTTTGGATGGAGGCAACGCCGGGCAGCTTGGTGAACTTGCCGACCAGAAACCGCTCGAATTCCGCCAGACCACTTGTTGCGACGCGTAGCAGGTAATCGCGATTTCCAGTCATCAGCCAGCAATCCACAACTTCCGGAAAAGCTTGGATCGCCGCCTCGAACTGCACGAGCGCCTCGTCGACCTGCTTGTCCAGTTTGACTGAAACAAACACCGAAAAGCCGTATCCAAGGGCCGCCTCATCGATGCGCGCTGCATAGCCAGCGACGATGCCCGCTTCCTCCAGCAGCCGGATCCTGCGCGCAACGGGCGAGGGGCTTAGCCCCACGCTTTCACTGATCTCGTTCACCGTGGCGCGACCGTTCTTCTGCAAGATGCGCAGGATCGAAAGGTTCAGCGGATCTATCTTGGTGGTTTCCATCAACTTTTTCGAAAATAGAGAGGATCATCGTCAACAAATACCACATGGATAGCAAAGTTCAGCAGGAAATCGCGTACATCTGGGGTTAAGCTTGTCCTGGGCAGTAAGGAGCCAGCTCAAATGACCGCAACTGACCAACGACATCTCAAATCAGTTGAACAGCGCCTGTTGTGGCTGTCGCACTGGATGATCCACCACGCGAACCACATCCGCCCCAAGGTGGACGGGATCAAGACCGGCGGGCATCAGGCATCCTCCGCCTCGATGGTATCGATCATGACCGCGCTCTACTTCTCGGCCCTGCGGCCCGAGGACCGGGTCGCGGTCAAGCCGCACGCGGCCCCGGTGCTGCACGCGATCCATTACCTGATGGGCACCCAGACCCGCGAGCGGGTGGAGAACTTCCGCGGCTTCGGCGGCGCGCAAAGCTATCCCAGCCGCACCAAGGACCAGATCGAGGTCGACTTCTCCACCGGCTCGGTCGGGCTGGGCGTGGCGATCACCGCCTTTGCGTCGCTGGTGCAGGATTATGTGCGGGCCAAGCCCTGGGGCGAGGGCATTCGCGCTGGCCGGATGGTGGCGCTGGTGGGCGACGCCGAACTGGACGAGGGCAACGTCTACGAGGCCCTGCAGGAAGGCTGGAAGAACGGGCTGCGGAACTGCTGGTGGATCATAGACTACAACCGCCAGTCGCTGGACGGGGTGGTGCATGAAGGGCTGTGGAGCCGGGTCGAGCGGATCTTCGAGGCTTTCGGCTGGGATGTCGTACAGGTCAAGCACGGCCGCCTCCAGCGCGCCGCGTTCCAGGAACCGGGCGGCGATGCCCTGCGCCAGTGGATCGACGACTGCCCGAACCAGCTTTACGCCGCCCTGACCTTCATGGGTGGTTCGGTCTGGCGTGAGCGGCTGCTGAACGATCTCGGCGATCAGGGTCCGGTCTCGGCCCTGCTTTCTCGGCGCAGTGACGCCGAACTCGCGGCGCTGATGGAAAACCTGGGCGGCAATTGCGTGGCCACGCTGGCTGAAACCTTTGCCGCCGTCGACCACGACCGCCCGGTCTGCTTTCTGGCCTATACCGTCAAGGGCTGGGGGACGCCCATCGCGGGGCACAAGGACAACCACGGCGGGCTGATGACCAAGTCGCAGATGGCGGACTGGCAGAAGCACATGCAGGTGCCCGAAGGTCAGGAATGGGACCGCTTCGCCACGGTCGCAGACCCGGTCGCGCTGCAGGCCTTTCTTGACCGGGTGCCGTTCTTTCAGGGTGGCCCGCGCCGCCTGGATGACAGCGCCGTTGCCGTGCCCGAGATCACCTTTGCGCCTGACCGCGAGATTTCGACCCAGATGGCCTTTGGCAAGATCCTGGACGATCTGGGCAAGGGCGACAGTGATCTAGCCCGCCGGATCGTGACCACATCGCCAGATGTCACCGGCACGACGAACCTTGGCCCCTGGGTCAACCGGCGCAAGCTCTTTGCCCGGACGGCCCGCTCCGACACGTTCATGGCGGAAAAGATCGCGTCCACCTCGAAATGGGAATTTGCTCCCGACGGCCAGCATATCGAACTGGGCATCGCCGAGATGAACCTCTTTCTCTTGTTGGGGGCCGCGGGGCTGTCACATGCGCTGTTCGGCAAGCGGCTGATCCCCATTGGAACGGTCTATGATCCCTTCGTGGCGCGCGGTCTCGATGCCTTGAACTATGCCTGCTATCAGGATGCCCGGTTCATGATCGTCGGCACCCCGTCAGGCGTGACCTTGGCCCCTGAAGGCGGGGCGCACCAGTCGATCGGGACGCCGCTGATCGGAATGGCGCAGGACGGGCTGGCCGCCTTCGAACCCGCCTTCGCGGATGAGCTGGCTGTCATCCTGCACTGGGCGTTCGGCTATCTGCAGCGGTCGGGCGACGGTGATCCGGACGATCGCACCTGGCTTAGGGATGAAACCGGCGGCTCGGTCTATCTACGGCTGAGCACCAATCCAATCGAACAGCCGGGCAAGCGAGGCGATCAGGACTTTGTCCAGGGGGCCATCGACGGCGGCTATTGGTTGCGCAAGCCGGGGCCGAACTGCGATGTGGTCATCGCCTATCAGGGCGTCGTGGCCCCCGAGGCGATCCGCGCGGCGGGCATGATCGGCGACAGTCGGCGCGATGTCGGGGTGCTCGCGGTGACCTCGGCGGACCGGCTGAACGCCGGGTGGACGGCGGCGCAGCGCGCACAAGCGCGGGGGCGACGCGATGCCCGGTCGGCGGTTGAGACGCTGCTGCAGGACCTGCCTCGGCACTGCAACCTCGTCACGGTAATTGACGGTCACCCGGCCACGTTGGCTTGGATGGGATCGGTTTTCGGACACCGAACCATCCCACTGGGCGTCGAGCATTTTGGGCAGACCGGAACGATAGCCGACCTTTACCGGCACTTTGGTATCTCGGCAGAAAGCATTGTCGAGAGGGTGTCTGGCTTGACCGCTGGGAGACCCCCGGGACTTTCGGTGAGATGAAAATCCTGACTTTACGCTTTTGTATCGTCCGAGCGCGCGCCGAGGTTGTAGTCGTTCAGCTTGCGGTAACGCGCTGGTTGCGAAATTCCAAAGCCTTTGCCGTGCTGCAGAGATTGCCGCGATGCTGGGCCAGCGCGGTTTCGATCAGAAGAACTTTTGCCATCCGCAGGGACACCGATCCGGCCTGAAGCCGTTCGTGCGTGGCCAAAAGGGACGGATCGACCGGATCTGGTGTCGGGGCGGTGACGGCGCGTGGCAGATCGGCCACTGTGACATGCCGGGACTTGGCCAAGGCATGCAGGTTGATGATCGCATTCCGCAGTTCGCGGACGTTACCTGGCCAGGAATGGGCGAGCATGGTGGACTTAACCTCGGCACTGAAAACCAGCATGTCACGGCCAGTTTCCTGTGCAAGTTTGCGGTTTTAGTGTTCGGCGATGAGCAGGATGTCCTCACCCCGGTTCTTCAGGGGCGGGATCGTAAGCACAGTGCTGCTGAGCCGGTAGAACAGGTCGCGCCGGAACTGCCCCGCCTCGACCTCGGCCTGCAGATTCCGGTTGGTCAGTGACAAGTACCAGAGAGTCGCCCGTGTGATCCGGACCGGTCAAACGGATAAGGCGCTCGTCCAGATGGCGCAAAAGCAACGTCTGGTTTTCCGGGTGCAGTTCGCCGACCTCGTCCAGACACAAGTGCGTGCCGGCATTCGCCTCCTCGGACCCCAGAAGACGGTCGCGAAAAGCTTCTTCCGTGATCGCGCCGCAGTTTTATTGTGGTGAACTGCACGTTTCCCGGTAAGGCGAGACGCGCATGGATCAATCGGGCGAAAAGCTGCTTGCCGATTCCGGTTTGCCCTTCGATCAATATGGCCGCATCGTTCAGGTCCACCCGCCTGGCGATGTCCAACGCTTCAAGGATGGCTCCGCTGTTGCCCACAATCTTCAGATTGGTGTCGGGATTACAACGCCTGGCAGATCACGTGCCGTGTCGTGCGACAAAGGGAGACGCCGGGGGCCTGGAACAACCTCCGGCTGATTGAAGACCAGAGCCTCGCCCTTCATGTTGCCGTTGATCTTGAGAAGGCGGATGTCCTGGCATCGCAATCCTTCGGGCAAGGCCCGCAGGATCATCTCTTCGGAAAGACCGTCCGGTAAATCAAGAAATTTGGCCCCCAGACCCAAGCCCTGACCAAGCTTCGGTATGGTGTCACCGCAGTTGCTGTTAAAGATCAGACGTCCGAACCGGTCAATGATCGCCAGCCCGTCGTTTGGACCAAAGGTTCTGGGGAAATGCCCGATGGTCTCCTCGATCAAGCGCATGTTCAGCAGGGACTGTTCCTGAGCGATGGCCACCTCGATGTCGCGGGCCGCCGTTGCGGCAAAGGCGGCATTGTGCTTTTGGAAGATCGTGGTCAGCCCGCTGAGATTGATGACGCCGATGATTGACTGATCGACCGGGTCGCGGATCGGAGCAGCGGCGCAGCTCCAGGCCTTCATGCCCTCGCAGAAGTGCTCATCCCCATGCACATAGACCGGGGCCCCCACGAACAGCGCGGTTCCGATGCCATTGGTACCGGCGGCATGCTCGCTCCAGACCCCACCGACCGTCAGGTTGATCTTCTGCGCCTTGTTCAGCGTCGAGGTGTCGCCGACGGTGTCGAGGATCACCCCTTTTCGGTCGGTCAGGATCAGAATCGCTTCTGCGCCCGACAGCAAGGTGCCGATATGGTTCAGCGATGCAAGCGTTGCGCGCCGCAATTCGGCGTTGTCATGCGCAGATTTGTCGACAGGAAGACGACCCTCGACCACAGGCGCCGCGAATTGTTCGGCCTTCACGCCGACGGTATTTGATCGCTGCCACGATTGGTAAATGACCGATCGGACTCCGGTCAAAGGAAGGCTAGGCGCATTGCGGTTCGCCAGGAAGCGATTCCATGCCTTTGTCGTTTCCCGAGGATCGAAGTTGGCAAAGTCGAACCCGAGATCCGAGCCCGAATTGCGCGTCTGCTCATTCGAACTCATAATTAAATCCCGTCGCGTGGATTTAATTCGAGCCCCTTTCAAAGTGGCAAGGGTAGCCCTTCCGCATCTTCACGGCGTGATGGAAACCAGGCGTCACTTGATCCCGAGTCTTTGTTTCAGATCCCGGGCCAGTTTTTCCTCCGGATAGTCGCGATTGATCGCCCGGCCTGCCAAATCTTCGATCTTGGTCTGCAAGTCTGAAGCGAGCGGGCTGAAAAACCCGTTTTCCGCCGAAGCGATCAGAAAGCGGACTGTTCCGTCGACACGCTTCAGTTGACCCAGGAAATGGACCTGGACCCCGGAATTGGCATCCGCCACCACCACACGGCCATTCGTGCTGATCCGCAGATAGGGTTCGGGATTGTCGGCCACCCGTGGTCTGGCCTGGTCGACGATGATCAGTCCCTCGGGCTGCGGCGGTGGTGCGGCGCGCTTGGCCCTGTCGGCCGAGTACTTGCCGCCGCTGAGCGTGTGAGCAAGCTTTTCGATCGTGCCCGCTGAAGGTGCTCCCGGGCCTGGGCATCCTCTGCGCGCGGACCCGTCTTCTTCGAAAAGATGTCCAACCCTGTTCCTCCCCGCTACCGTCATTTGGTGACTTTGGTCGCTTTTTTTTAGGGAGGTCTGCGAACACGCTACCACAGGGGCCCGTTTCTGCCCGACTCATTGTTTTACGTAGCGTCAAGGGCGCCTATCTGTAACAGAGCGTTACAATCCCCTGTTTCCGGCCCGGTCAATTGTGCCGGGTCTGCCCGCCAGTGGCCCCCTTCGCCCCCATTCGCCCTTCGCTGATCCAGCGCGCGGCAAGGACGAAAGCGCCGGTGGCGAATTCCCCATGTGCGGCGATCATCTCTTCGCCCACCAGGGCAATGCGCTGAAAGAACGCGTCTTTGCTGCGATCTTCTTCGGTCAGTTCGGCGGCCTGGGGGTGCGGCAAGGTGGTCATCCTCCGGTGGGTTTGAACATGGCTTCAGGAAATTCGACGAGGGCGGCGGTGCCATCCGCCCCGGCCAGGGCGAGGAAGTTTCCGCATCCGGACCAGACAAGACTGCGAATCGCGGCCCCGGTGTTCTCGCGCAGAAGCATCGTGACGGATGTTGGCTTTGTCGAGGCGGTGTCCATCACCCCTTCCAGGTCCTCGAACCGGCCGGTGGGGCGTTGTAGCCGTGGTTGCCGGTCATCGCGCTGACCTTGCTGACCACGTCGTTCGGCTCGGCCCCGGCGTTGAAGGCGATCCGCGCCAGCGGCAGGGTCAGGACGGACTGGACCAGTTCCACGCCTTTGCGGATGTCAGAAGAGGCCAAGCCCAGTTTTGTGTCAAGAAGAAAGTTATCGATAACATGGTCAGTCACCAAGGCCGGAGATCAGGATGAAGGCCAATCTCGATGACATTGCCCGCGCCGCTGGAGTGTCCAAGATGACCGTCAGTCGTGTGCTGCGGGGTGGGACCGGTTTTTCTGAAGAAACCCGGTTGCGCGTGATGAAGCTTGCCGAGACCCTCGGCTACATTCCGAACCGCCTTGCCGCCGCCTTCGGATCGGATCAAGCCAGCACCCTTGTCGGGATGTGTGTCCCGCGCCTGACCTCGGGTCTCTTCGGCCATGTCCTTGATGGAGTCGACCGCGCCCTTACCCGTCTTGGATTCCAGCTCATGATCGGGGCGAACAACCATTCCAGCGAAGAAGAGGAAGCCTGGATCCGCCAGTTGATCAGCTGGCGCCCCGCAGGCCTGATCCTGTCAGGTCGGTCCCACACCCCCGGAACCGTCGACCTGCTGCGCAAAGCGGCCCTGCCGGTGGTGGAGATCTGGGACCTCACCACCGCTCCGATTGACATGGCAGTGGGCTTTTCACATCACGACTGCGGTGCCGAGATGGGTCTGCATCTCATTCGGCGCGGACGTCGGCGCGCCGGCTTTGTCGGAGCCCTGGCACGGGCCGATGTCATGGGTGGCGCCCGGCTCCACGGCTTTCGCGCCACCTTGGGTGAAGCGGGCCACCCCCTGGTCGATGCCGAGGTGCTGCACGACGCCCCCGGCTTTTACGCAGGCTACTACGGGATGGAGACACTCCTGTCGCGTCGCAGGGATCTGGATGCCGTCTATTTCCACAACGACGAGATGGCAATCGGCGGGCTGGCCTTCTGCCGGGCGCGTGTCCTGCGCGTGCCCGAAGACATCGGAATTGCCGGTTGGGGCGGCATGGAGGCGGCTTCGATCCTTCCGCGCCGCCTGACCACGACTGTCGTCCCCACGACCGCAATCGGCAAGGCCGCGGCAGAGGCGCTCGTCGGCCGCCTCACAGGTGCAGCGGGGCCCGATGTTACCGTCGTGCCCACCCGCCTGGTTCCAGGCGAGACGGTCTAGGGTGCTGCTGGGTCACGGCCCCCGTCCCAATACTGGGCATTGCAAGAAAACGATACCGGACGCATCGCGGGCTGCAAGAAAGGACATGTGGACCCTTGGCGCCAAGCATCGTCAGGCATCCGCGAACACGACCTGAGCCTTCATCGCCCGGCTTCGGTCCGATGCCAGCCGAAACGCAGTTTCCGCCTCTGCCAAGGGGAGGGTCTGGGTGATCAACGGCCTAACATCGATCAGCTTCTTCTGCATCAACCCGACACCCATTGCGAACTCCGGGTGAAACCGGAACGACCCGCGCAATTCCAGCTCCTTCGCCGTAATCGCCATCATCGGCAAGGACATGTCGCCCCCAAGACCCAGTTGCAGGATCATTCCACGCGGACGCAGCGAGGCGATTCCGCCAGCCAAAGCGGAGGCAACCCCGGTGCATTCGTAAAGCACGTCGAAGTACCCCTTGTCTGCGGCATACCCTGCCAGCGCGTCGGGGCCTCGTGCCGTGTTGATCACGCGATCTGCCCCCACACCCGCTGCAAGCGCCACGGTAAAGTCGGTCAGGTCCGTCGCCACGATCTCGGCCGCCCCGGCTCGCCGCGCGGCAAGGACCGACAGCACTCCGATCGGGCCGCATCCGGTCACCAGCACCCGCTTTCCCAGCATGCCCCCCGCCCGCGACGTGGCGTGCAGCGTCACGGCCAATGGTTCTGCCATCGCCGCCTCGCCCGCGGTCAACCCGGTTGCATCGACGCATTGGCTGACCTCAGCCACCAGATGCTCGCGGAACGCCCCCTGGATATGCGGAAAGGGCATCGCGCTGCCGTAGAAGCGCATGTTCAGACAGTGGTTGGGCAACCCCTCAAGGCAAAACCTGCACCCGCCACAGGGGCGCGACGG
The DNA here is from genome assembly GCA_031412255.1 of Paracoccaceae bacterium. Lineage (GTDB taxonomy): Bacteria > Pseudomonadota > Alphaproteobacteria > Rhodobacterales > Rhodobacteraceae > Tabrizicola. The sequence goes on from JANOCQ010000083.1 coordinate 16,133, forward strand.
CGAAACGGCGACCAGTTGTCCGACCTGGAAGCCGGTTACATCCGGTCCAAGCGTTTCGACATAGGCCGATACCTCGTGCCCCAGGATCATCGGCTCGCGCAGGCGCACCGCACCAAAGCCCCCGTGGTTGTAGTAATGCAGATCCGACCCGCAGATGCCGCCCGTGGCCAGTCGCAAACCCAACTGGCCGGGGCCGGGGCTCTCCTCGGCGCAGTCTTCGATCCTCAGGTCGCGGGCGGCGTGGATGACGATGGCGCGCATGCTACAGCACCGGCGTCGGAAGAGAGTGGCCGGCAAAATGCGCAGTCAGATTGTCGCGCATAAGCTGGCCCATCGCCTTGCGCGTCTCGACCGTGCCGCTGGCATGGTGCGGCTGCAACAGCACATTCGGCAGGGACAGGAAGCGCGGGTTCAGCTTCGGCTCGCGCTCGAAGACGTCCAGCGCTGCCGATCCAAGCCTGCCGGTCTCCAGCGCGTTCAGCAAAGCCTCTTCGTCGATGTTCGCCGCGCGGCTTATGTTAATCAGCATTCCTTCCGGTCCCAGCGCCTCGATCACCCTCCTGTCGACGATATGACGGGTCGCAGCGGACGCAGCCAGAGTGACGAACAGGAAATCGGAACGCGCGGCCAACGCGGCCGGGTCGGAGATGAACTCCCATCCGACATCCTTCGGACCGGTCCCGGAATAGGCGATCTCCATGTCGAATCCGACCAGACGCCTGGCCACCGCCAGCCCGATCCGCCCCAGTCCCAGTATCCCCGCACGCTGGCCCCAGACCTTGCGCTGCAATGGATACAGCCCCTTCGCCGCCCAGGACCCATCGCGCACCCAGGCCTCGGCGCCCATCATGCCGCGCGATTGCACCAGCATCATCGCGACGCCGAGATCGGCCACGTCATCGGTCAGCACATCCGGAGTGTTCGTGACCCGGATGCCCCGCGCCCGACAGGCCTCAAGGTCGACCGCATCGTATCCCACTCCGTTGACGGCGATCACCTCCAGTTTCGGACAGGCTGCGATCATCTCCGCACTCGCCCCCAGGTCTCCCCGGGTGGCGATGGCACGCACCCGCGGGCCGTGCTGAGCCAGAAAGGCGGTCGGGTCCCTGGCGTCGAAATAACGATGGGCATGAAACGCCGCGACAATTGGCACCTGATCCCATTCGGGATAGGGTCCGACCTGTAGAATGTGGGGTTTGTCCATGTACGCTCCCAACGGGGGTTGACAAAATTTGTTATCGATAACATAAACTCCGCGATCGCTTCTTGTCGAGAGCGAAGTGAAGAAGGATACGACGTGGCATCGACGCTTTTCGATCTGGCCGGGAACCGCGCCCTCATTACGGGCTCTTCGCAAGGCATCGGCTTTGCCTTGGCGCAAGGACTGGCGGCAGCCGGGGCAGAGGTCGTCCTCAATGGCCGCGATCGCGACAAACTGGAATCCGCGGCCACACATATTCCCGGCGCTCGGACCCTTACCTTTGACGCCACCGACCATGACGCCGTGCGCTTGGCCGTGGATGCGTTCGAAGCTGCGGGAAACCCAATCCACATCCTGGTGAACAATGCAGGGATGCAGCATCGCGCCCCGCTTGAGGATTTCCCGGCCGAGGCTTTCGAACGTCTGCTCCAGACCAACATCGCAAGCGTCTTCCACGTCGGCCAGGCCGTCGCCCGCCACATGATCGCGCGCGGGCGCGGCAAGATCATCAACATCGCCTCGGTGCAGACCGCGCTGGCCCGCCCTTCCATCGCGCCCTACACCGCGACCAAGGGTGCAGTCGGCAACCTGACCAAAGGCATGGCAACCGATTGGGCAAAGCATGGCCTGAACTGCAACGCCATCGCACCGGGCTATTTCGACACGCCTCTGAACGCCGCCCTGGTCAGCGACCCGACCTTCTCGGAATGGCTGGAAAAACGCACCCCCGCCGGGCGTTGGGGCAAGGTCGAGGAATTGCAGGGCGCCTGCATCTTCCTCGCGTCCGACGCGTCCAGCTTCGTGAACGGGCACATCCTTTACGTCGACGGTGGCATCACGGCCTCTCTCTGATCGTCCTCGGCGCGGCACGACCAAGCGGTCGCCTGACCGGGGGCTGGAACCCATGGGCAGGTATCGATACCATGCCCGCATGACTTTCCCGCGCAAGGCCCCGACCATGTCCGATGTCGCCCGCCTCGCGGGGGTCTCGCCCATGACAGTCAGCCGGGCTTTCAAGGCCGATAGTTCGATCAGCGGGCCGACGCGGGAAGCCATCCTTCAGGCAGCAGACACCCTGGGCTATGTCTTCGACAGTACCGCCTCGAACCTTCGCTCGCAGAAGACCGACTTCGTCGCAGTCACCATCCCCTCGATCAACAACGCCAACTTCGCCGATACGGTCCGCGCCCTCTCAGATGGCTTGAAACCCCGCGGGCTTCAGATCCTGCTGGGCACCACCGATTACGACATGAACGAGGAAGAACGCCTGATCGAGCAGCTCCTCAGGCGGCGACCCGAAGCCATCGTGGTGACCGGCGGCAACCACACCCTGCGCGCGCGCCGCCTTCTGGAAAATGCCGGCATCCCGGTGATCGAAACCTGGGACCTGCCCAAGGACCCGATCGGCCATGTCGTTGGCTTCTCGAACGCTCATGCGGTGCGCGGCATGGTCGACCATTTCGTCGAACGTGGCATGACGCGGATCGCTTTCATCGGAGGCGACGCCAGCCGCGACACCCGTGGCGCCGACCGGCGCGCGGGGTTTGTCTCGGCGATGCAGGCGCACGGTCTTGATGCGTCGCGGCTGGTGGCTGCGGGGCCTCCACCGATTTCGATGCGTGAAGGGGCCGAAGCCATGGCCCGACTTCTGGACGACCTGCCCGACACCCAGGCCGTGATCTGCGTCTCCGACCTTTCCGCCTTCGGGGCGCTGTCGGAATGCCAACGCCGCGGCGTTCCAGTTCCAGACCGCATTTCCATCGCGGGCTTCGGGGACTACGAGATCGCCGGCATCTGCGTTCCGCCCCTTACCACCATCGACCCGCATCCCCGTGAAATCGGCAGACGCGCCGTCGCCCTGATCGAGGCGCTTCTGGACGGCACCCAGACTGACCCGGCCCGCATCGTGATAACACCAGATCTGATCCTGCGCGCTTCCAGTCTATAGCCCGTCGCGACAATCTTTCGCGTCTGGGGATGCCATTCGCACAGGCCGCCGCGTGACAATCCGCGCGCCCTCGCCTATACCCGCGCCGAATTCGCGAAACCCAAGGGCATCCCATGACCACCCTCGTCTTCGGCCACAAGTCCCCCGACACCGATTCCACCGGCTCTCCGATCATCTGGGCCTGGTACCTCACAGAAACCGGAACCCCGGCGAAACCCGTCCTTCTGGGCGAGCCGAACACCGAAGCCGACTTCGTCCTGCGCCATTGGGGTCTGGACAAACCCGAGCTCATTTCGGACGTGACCCCGGACGACAAGGTGGTGATCGTTGACACCAACAACCCCGCCGAACTGCCGCCCTCGATCAACGACGCGAAGATCCAAGGCATCATCGACCATCATCTGCTGGTCGGGGGAATCAAGACCAAGAACCCGATCGACATCACCATCCGCCCACTGGCCTGCACTGCCACCATCATGCACGACCTGATGGGCGACGCGCTGGCCAAGGCACCCACGCACATCAAGGGCGCGATGCTCTCCTGCATCCTGTCGGACACACTGGAGTTCCGCTCGCCCACGACAACGCCCCATGATCGCGCCGTAGCCGAGAAACTGGCCAAGGAACTGGGCGTTTCCATCAATGAGCTTGCCACGAAGATGTTCGAGGCCAAGTCCGACGTCTCCGCCTTCTCGGACGCCGCGCTCCTGCGGATGGACTCCAAGGAATACACGGTCGCGGGCAAGGAGCTCCGCGTCTCGGTGCTGGAAACCACCGCGCCCAAAGTTGTCCTCGACCGCAAGGACAGCCTGATGCGCTCCATGGTCGACGTTGCAAACGAGGACGGGGCAGATCAGGTCCTGCTGTTCGTCGTGGACATTCTCAAGGAAGAGGCGACGCTCCTTGTCCCGAACGATCTGGTCAAGCAGCTTGCGGAAGCTTCTTTCGGTTGCACCGTGACCGGCGACACGGTGGTTCTGCCCGGCATCATGAGCCGCAAGAAGCAGATCATCCCGGCGTTGAAGCTCTGACATCACCGTCCAGCGTCTGGCGCTGACGCCGGACGCCTGCCATACGCCAGCCGGACGGATGCCAAACGCTTAACGCTTCGGTAACCAAGCCCAGACGCTTCAGAAAGGCTCTTCGCATGACCGAAATCATCCGCTCTCTCGCCGATCTCACCGGCCGCTACGATGCGGTGTTCTGCGACCTCTGGGGATGCCTGCACAACGGACAGACCGCTTACCCGGCCGCCGTTGCCGCGCTGCAAGGATTTAGGACCACCGGTGGAAAGGTGGTCCTCCTGACCAATGCGCCGCGCCCGAAATCAAGCGTGATCAAGCAGTTGGACGCGCTTGGCGTTCCGCGCGACGCCTGGGACATCGTGGTCACCTCCGGGGATGCAGCGCAGATGGGCATGCTGTCGGGTGCCGTCGGTCGCAGGGTCCACCACATCGGCGCGATCAAGGACGAGCCCTTCTTCACAGATTTCGCCGAGGATCTTGCCGGTTACGCCAAGACCCAGCCACCCATCGAGCGTGTGGCCCTGAAAGACGCCGAAGGCATCATCTGCACCGGGCTTGCTGATGACTTGACCGAGACCCCGGAAGATTACCGCGCCGCGCTGCTGTTGGGAAAAACACTAGGTCTTCCAATGATTTGTGCCAACCCGGACATCGTGGTGGACATGGGCGACAAGCGGCTTTACTGCGCCGGGGCTCTGGCCCAAGCCTATGAAGAAATGGGCGGCACCGCGCTTTACTTCGGCAAGCCTCACCCCCCGATCTATGACCTCGCCCGCCGCCGCCTTGTCGAATCCGGGGCATCGGCAGACCCGCAGATCTTGTGCATCGGCGACGGCATTTCCACGGACATCCAAGGCGGCATGTCCGAAGGCTTGGACACTCTCTTCATCACAGGCGGGCTTGAAGCGGCGCAGTTCGGCGACGACATCGAAAGCCCCGAGGCTGGCAAGCTGAATGCTTGGCTCGGACTACGCGAGCTCTCTCCCACATTCGCCATGGGCCGGCTACGATAAGGTAACATTCGTGCCGATGACTTCGCCTTATTGAACTTTTATTGCGCAACGGATTGTTCTGCGGCGCAGCATGTGCTATTGTGACTGGATGACCGATAGGGAATCGAACCCCATGCTCGACAACATGCCGCGTGGCACGATCTGCATCGAAGACATCGAAATCGGCATGACACGGCATCTGTCGAAGGTCGTGACCGACCGGGATATCCAGCTTTTTGCCGAAGTCTCCACCGACCGGAACCCTGTCCATCTGGATGAACAATACGCCCAGGACACCATCTTCGCGGGCCGTATCGCCCACGGGATGCTCACGGCCGGCTTGATCTCGGCGGTCATTGGCGAGCAACTCCCCGGTCACGGAACCGTCTACCTCGGCCAGTCGCTCAAGTTCATGGCACCCGTCCGTCCCGGTGACATGGTCCGTGCCGAAGTAACGGTAACGGCAATCGACCATGCAAAGCGCCGAGTTACCCTTGAAACCCTGGCCTCGGTGGGTAAAACCTTGGTTCTCAAGGGTGAAGCGCTGGTTCTCGCGCCCAGCCGCAAGTTCGACTGACGGTATACGGGCATTCTGGGGCCCGAAAAGGGCAGGATGCAGCAGCACTTTCACTGGCAGGGCCTCGATGCGTCCAGCCGCGGCGCGTCCGTGGCGATGGGCAATTTTGACGGCGTCCATCGGGGCCACCAATCGGTGATCGACCTGGCCCGCGGTCCCGCCCCCTTGGGGATCATCACCTTCGAGCCGCATCCCCGCCAGTTCTTCGCACCGCAATCGCCCGCCTTCCGCCTGATGAACGCCGAGGCCCGCGCCAATCGACTGGCCCGGTTGGGGGTCGAGCACCTGTTTCAGCTTCCATTCGACGCCACCCTTGCCGGCCTGACCCCCGAGGCGTTCGTCAACGACGTTCTGTCGACCGGACTTGGCGTTTCCCACGTCGTGGTGGGCGCCGACTTCTGCTTCGGCAAGGGCCGTGCAGGAAATGCGCAGGACCTTGCGGACCTCTGCACCGCAAGGGCCATCCGCACCACCATCGCGGCCCTCGTCGCGGACAATGGCACCGAAATCTCCTCGACCAACATCCGCCGCGCCCTTACCGACGGGCGCCCCCGCGACGCCGCTGCAATGCTGGGACACTGGCACCGGATCGAGGGCGAGGTCCTCCACGGCGAGAAACGGGGCCGCGAACTGGGCTATCCCACCGCCAACATGTCAGTTGATGGCCTCCACCTGCCGAAACTTGGGGTCTACGCCGTGCAGGTCGACATCCTCACCGGACCACAAGCGGGCAGCCACCACGGCGTTGCCAGCCTTGGCGTCCGACCGATGTTCGGGGAAAACCGGCCCAACCTGGAAACCTTCCTTTTCGACTTCACGGGCGACCTTTACGGCCAGCATCTGTCGATCGCCCTGGTGGACTACCTGAGGCCAGAGCTCAAATTTCACGGACTCGCCGCGCTCATCAACCAGATGGACGCCGATAGCGCCCGCGCCCGAACGATCCTTGCCGCGCTGTAGCCCCTTTCCTTTTCCGGCTTGCCGCCGCACGTTGACCGCATGACCCAACTCCGCCCCCGTTTCTGGGAAACCGTTCCCCTCACCAAGATGACACAAGCCGAATGGGAGGCCTTGTGCGACGGCTGTGGCAAGTGCTGCCTGAACAAGCTGGAGTATGAAGACACCGGCGAGGTCGCCTATACCCGTGTCGCCTGCCGACTTCTGGACGGCGACACCTGCCAGTGCATGGACTACCCCAATCGCAAGATGCACGTGCCCGAGTGTGTGGTTCTGACGCCAAAAACCCTGCCAAAGATCGCCTACTGGATGCCCTCGACCTGCGCATACAAGCTGCTGTTTCAGAGGAAGAAACTGCCCGACTGGCATCCTTTGGTGACGGGCGACCCCGACAGCACGGCCAAAGCGGGTGAATCGGTGCGCGGGCTGACCCTCTCCGAACTCGACGTGCCCGAAGATGACTGGGAAGACTACCTGATCGAGGAAAACCCCTGATGCGCTTTGCGTCCGACAACACCTCTGGCGCCGCCCCGGAAATCATGGCCGCGATACTGAAAGCGAACGAAGGGTATGAGCGCAGCTATGGCGCCGACGCCGCCATGGCCCGCGTGACGGATCTGGTCCGTGAGCTGTTCGAGGCACCGCAGGCCGCGGTGCATCTTGTGGCCACAGGAACTGCCGCCAACGCTTTGGCCATCGCCACGCACTGTCCGCCTTGGGGTGCGGTCTTCTGCCACCAGCATGCGCATATCGCCGAAGACGAATGTGGCGCTCCGGAATTCTACTCTGGCGCCAAGCTGGCGCTGGTGCCCGGCGCTTTGGGGAAGATCACGCCCGACGGTCTTGCGGCTGCTCTTGTAGCGACGGGCGAAAGCGGAGTGCATGGCGTGCAGCGCGGGATGCTGTCGCTGACCAACGTGACCGAGGCCGGCACCGTCTACACCACGGCAGAGATCGCGGCGCTGACTGCTCTGGCGAAGACCAAGGACCTGCCCTGCCACCTCGACGGTGCCCGCTTCGCCAATGCGCTGGTCGCAACAGGCGCCAGCCCCGCAGAGATGACATGGAAAGCCGGGATCGACGTGCTGTCGCTGGGCGGCACCAAGAACGGCTGCCTTGGAGTGGAAGCGGTCGTCCTTTTCAGCCCCGACAGGTCCTGGGAACTGGAACTGCGCCGCAAGCGCGCGGGGCACCTCTTCTCCAAACACCGGTTCCTTTCTGCGCAGATGGAGGCCTATCTGACCGGCGGCCTGTGGCTGCGACTGGCATCGCAGGCGAATGCGATGGGACAGCGGCTTGCACAGGGGCTGCGCGACCGTCAGGCCCATGTGCCCGAAGCCGGGGCCAACATGCTGTTCCCGGAATGGGCCGTCGGCCACCATGACCGGCTGGAGGCGGCGGGGGCGCTCTTCTACCGCTTCGCCGCCCCAGAAGGCCGCGAACGCGCCCGGCTGGTCGCCAGCTGGTCCACAACGGATGCTGACGTGGACAGTTTCCTGGACGCATTCTGACCCATTTGCTTCACCGGCACGATTTTCGCACGGTTAGCGGTCGCGCCCGTTTGCAACCGCAATTGCTGGTGATAAGCGAGACGCAGCCCCGAATCCGCTGCCCCGGAGATGCCATGCCCGCCGTCACCGAACCGAAGCTCATCGCCGGCAACGCCAACCTGCCCCTGGCCAAGTCCATCGCACGTCGAATGTCCATGCACCGCGGGATGAGCGTCAATCTGGTGGACGCGCGGGTCGAGCGCTTCAACGATCAGGAGATCTTCGTCGAGGTCTTCGAGAACGTCCGGGGCGAGGATATGTACATCATTCAGTCGACCTCGAACCCCGCGAACGACAACCTGATGGAGCTTCTGATCATGACCGACGCCCTGCGTCGGTCTTCTGCTTCCAGGATCACCGCTGTGATTCCGTATTTCGGCTACGCCCGCCAGGACCGGCGCGCCAAGGCCCGCACGCCGATCACCGCCAAACTGGTGGCGAACATGATCGCCGAAGCCGGGGTCGACCGCGTGCTGACACTGGATCTGCATGCCGCGCAGATTCAGGGGTTCTTCGACATCCCGGTCGACAACCTCTACGCCTCGCCCGTCTTTGCGCTGGACATCGAACACCAGTTCCGCGGGCAGATGCAGGACCTGATGGTCGTCTCGCCCGACGTTGGTGGCGTGGCCCGCGCGCGCGAGCTTGCCAAGCGGATCAACGCCCCCCTCGCCATCGTCGACAAGCGGCGCGAAAAGGCGGGCGAAGTGGCCGAGATGACCGTGATCGGCGACGTGAAGGGCCGCAAGTGCATCATCGTCGACGACATCTGCGACACTGCCGGCACCCTGTGCAAGGCCGCCGAAACCCTGATGGAGGCTGGCGCCACCGAGGTGCACAGCTACATCACCCACGGCGTTCTAAGCGGCCCGGCGGTGGAACGCGTCCAGAATTCTGTCATGAAATCGCTGGTGATCACCGACAGCATCGAAGCGACCGAGAAGGTGAAGGCGGCCGGCAACATCCGCATCGTCCCCACCGCGCCGATGTTCGCCCAGGCGATCCTGAACATCTGGGGCGGGATGTCCGTCTCGTCGCTGTTCGAGACCGATACCCTGGTCCCGATCTACGAGGGCCTCTACCAACGCAGCTGAGCCGCTGATTTGCACCGGTCTTGCCATAAAGTCAGCGCAATGGCCCGATAGCACCACGATTGTTGAATGGCCGCGCAAGATCAGCTGGCCAAGGGTGGCGCATCCATGTGGTCGAAGGCAGAAGTGCAGGTTCAGGGTGGGTTTGTCCGGCTTCTGGCGGCAGAGCGCGCCATGCTGCTGTTCATCGGCCTCTTCGGACTGGCGACCGTGGCACTCGCCCTTATCCTGCATCGCCAGGTCAACTGGCCGCCGTTCGTGGCCGGCTATGCGGCCACCTTGGGTTTTGCCACAATAGGGGGATATGTCCGGCAGATGAAAGCCGCCCCGCGGCTTGCGCTGGCCTTGGTCGGGACGTCCATCTTCATGGGTTTCACCGCGGTCTCCTCGGTTTTCATCTTCGTCCTCTTCCCGCTGTCGAACCCGTTGATAGACCCTGCGTTGATCCAACTTGACCAGGCGCTCGGCTACCACTGGCCCAGCCTCATTGCCTGGATGGCGCAGTACCCGACCTTCTCGCAGGGATTGGGGCTGCTCTATCACACCTCGCTGCCGCAGATCCTGCTGACCATCGTTCTGCTCGCCGCACTTTCCCGCGACCTGGTGTTGCACCGCTTTCTTCTTGTGGGAATCGTGACCCTGCTGATCGCGGTCGCCATCTGGTGGGTCATCCCCAGCGTCGGCCCGTCGGCCTTCCAGTCAATCCCCGAGGCGGACCGCGTCGCAACCGGGCTTTACTACAACCCCGCCTATGGCGAGTTCCTGCGCTCTCTGGTCGAAGTTGGCCCACCCCAGATCAGCCCGGAAGTGATCACCGGAGTCGTGGCCTTCCCGTCCTACCACATGGTCATGGCGCTGATGGTGGTCTGGTTCACCCGCGGGACGCTCGCATTCGTTCCTGCTGCCCTGGTGAACACCGCAATGATCCCGGCCACGCTGTCGCATGGCGGGCATCACCTGGTTGACCTCTTGGGCGGACTTGCCGTCTTTGTCCTGGGCCTCTGGATCGCCAATCGCCTGATCCGGTCCGGGCCGCAACCCTAGGCCACGTCCCAATCATCTTCGCCACGCGCCGGGCCTATGGCGGTCCAATCCGCGCGGATGCGCGCAATCCGGGTATCAGCCCAGGTCCGGAACACGAGTTCAAAGCCCGTCGTGGTGACGTTCTCAGCCGATATATCGACACGACTGTTTGTCTGGTGCGCGATGTCCCACATCGAAACCCCGACCGTTACCATCGGTGGCTCGACGAAGCTCTCGGTGAATTCCTGCTCTTGACGGACTTCGCGGGGACCGGAACCCGTCCACATGGCCCCGTCGTGTGCATAATCCGAAAACAGGATTTTCGAACCCTGTTCAATACCAATCGGACCATTAAACCGCCGCATAAGAAACCTGAAACACTGACCCACCGCAATCATGCCCCAGATTGCGGCCAAAGTCATTGAAAAGACGAAAGGCCCCGGTCGTCCGGGGCCTTTCAGAAACCTTCGGCAATCAGCCCTCGTCAGATCCCGGCCTGCGCACGCATTTCGTACAGATCTGCAACCGCTTTGTCGGCAGAGTCCTTGTCCGAGTTGGCGGCCGCCGCCTCGCAGGCATCAGCCACAAGGGCGTCAAGCTGCGCCGCAGTCATTTCGTCCAGCGGCATGGCCTGCTCGGCCAGGACCGAGACGCCCGTGGCGCTGATTTCAGCGAAACCGCCGGTCACGACATAGGCCTTCATGCCCGCAGCGCTGACCACCTTCAGAAGGCCCGGCCGCAGCGAGGTGATGGTGGCCGCATGGCCCTCCATCGCCGTCAGATCTCCCAACGCGCCGGGGATCTGGACCTCGGTCGCCGGATAGGACGCAAGGCGCCGCTCCGGGCTCACGAGGTCGAATTGAACCGTGCTGGCCATCTTGCCCCCTTACGCCGCAGCTGCCGCAAGTTTGGCAGCCTTGGCTTTCACTTCCTCGATGTCGCCAACCATGTAGAACGCGGCTTCCGGCAGATGGTCATACTCACCGGCAACCACCGCCTTGAAGGACGAGATGGTCTTCTCCAGCGGCACCTGCACGCCGGGCGAACCGGTGAAGACCTGTGCCACGTCGAACGGCTGCGACAGGAAGCGCTGGATCTTCCGGGCGCGGGCCACGGTCAGCTTGTCCTCTTCGCTCAGTTCGTCCATCCCAAGGATGGCGATGATGTCCTGCAGCGACTTGTAACGCTGAAGCACACCCTGCACCGAACGCGCGACGTCGTAGTGTTCCTGCCCAAGGACAAGAGGGTCCATCAGACGAGAGGTCGAGTCGAGCGGGTCCACCGCCGGGTAGATCCCAAGCTCCGAGATCGCACGGCTCAGGTTGGTCGTGGCGTCGAGGTGGGCGAAGGACGTCGCAGGCGCCGGGTCGGTAAGGTCGTCGGCCGGCACGTAGATCGCCTGGACCGACGTGATCGACCCCGCCTTGGTCGAGGTGATGCGTTCCTGCAGGGCGCCCATGTCGGTCGCCAGCGTCGGCTGATAACCGACGGCGGACGGAATACGGCCCAGAAGAGCCGACACTTCGGACCCTGCCTGGGTGAAGCGGAAGATGTTGTCCACGAAGAACAGCACGTCGGTCCCGGACTGGTCGCGGAACTGTTCGGCGATCGTCAGGCCGGACAGTGCCACGCGCAGACGCGCGCCCGGCGGTTCGTTCATCTGGCCGTAGACCAGTGCCACTTTCGACTTGGTCAGGTCGTCGATGTTGATGACGCCGGACTCGATGAATTCGTGATAAAGGTCGTTCCCTTCACGGGTCCGCTCGCCCACGCCCGCGAACACGGAATAGCCCGAGTGCACCTTGGCGATGTTGTTGATCAGCTCCTGGATCAGAACCGTCTTGCCGACGCCTGCACCGCCGAAAAGGCCGATCTTGCCGCCCTTTGCGTAGGGGGCCAGCAGGTCGATGACCTTGATCCCGGTCACAAGGATCTGCGATTCTGTTGCCTGCTCGGAAAACGCCGGGGCAGGCTGGTGAATTGCACGGCGCATCGTGGTTTCGATCGGGCCTTTTTCGTCAATCGGCTCGCCAATCACGTTGATGATCCGCCCAAGGGTGCCGTCACCGACCGGAACCGAGATCGGCTCGCCAAGGTCACTGACCAGAGCGCCTCGAACCAGGCCGTCGGTCGCGTCCATCGCGATGCAGCGAACGGTGTTCTCGCCCAGGTGCTGGGCAACTTCCAGGACCAGACGCTTGCCGTTGTTGGTGGTTTCCACTGCGTTCAGGATCGCGGGAAGCTCGCCATCGAACTGCACGTCGACGACGGCACCGATGACCTGCGTCACCTTGCCGGCACCTGCGGATGCTTTCGGGGCTATTGCCATTGTCTTCTACTCCGGGTTCGTCAGAGCGCCTCGGCGCCCGAAATGATTTCGATAAGTTCCTTGGTGATCGCGGCCTGACGGCTCCGGTTGTACTGGATCGTCAAGCGGTTGATCATGTCGCCGGCGTTGCGGGTCGCGTTGTCCATGGCGGACATCCGCGCGCCCTGCTCCGAAGCGCCATTTTCAAGGAGAGCGGTGAAGATCTGCGTCGCGACGCCGCGCGGCAGCAGGTCGGCAAGGATCGCCTCTTCCGAGGGTTCGTAGTCATACAGCGCCGTGGCACCTGTGCTTTCGAACTTGGCCGGGATGACCTGCTGGGCCGTCGGGATCTGGCTGATGACCGACTGGAAGCGGTTGTAGAAGATCGTCACGACATCGGCTTCGCCCGCTTCGAAGGCCGCCATGACCTCCCGCGCGACGCCCTGCGCATTGGCATAGCCTACGCGCTTCACTTCGCTCAGGTCGACATGGCCGACGAAGGCATTGGCCCAGTCGCGCTTCAGCTGTTCACGGCCCTTCTTGCCGACGGTAAGAATCTTCACCGTCTTGCCCGCCGCCGCCAGCTCCATGGCCCGTTGCCGGGCAAGCTTGACGATGGACGAGTTGAAGCCGCCGCACAGGCCTCGCTCCGAGGTCATCACGACCAGAAGATGCACCTGCTCGCGGCCATTTCCGGCCAGAAGCTTCGGCGCACCTTCCCCGGTGCCGACACCAGCCGCCAGGGCCGACATCACCGCCGTCATCCGCTCGGCAAAAGGCCGGGCGGCTTCGGCAGCTTCCTGGGCGCGGCGCAGTTTCGCCGCCGCGACCATCTGCATCGCCTTCGTGATCTTCCGCGTGTTCTTCACGCTTCCGATCCGGTTCTTCAGGTCCTTGAGGCTGGGCATCTGCCTATTCCTTCAGGGCTCAGGCGAAGGTCTTGGCGAAGGCGTCAAGTTCCGCGCGGACCGCTTTTTCCAGATCGCCCGCCACCTTGCGGTCGTTCTTGGTGATGTCTTCCAGCAAAGCCTTGCCCGCCGTGCGCAGGTGCTTGAGGAGACCCGTTTCGAACCGGCTGACGTCCCGTACCGCGATCTTGTCCAGATAGCCGTTGGTGCCCGCATAGATCACACAGACGATCTCGGCGTTTGTCATCGGCGAGTACTGGTTCTGCTTCATCAGCTCGGTCAGACGCGCGCCGCGGTTCAAGAGCTGTTGCGTCGAAGCGTCCAGGTCAGACCCGAACTGCGCGAAGGCCGCCATTTCGCGGTACTGCGCCAGCTCCAGCTTCACCTTGCCGGCAACCGACTTCATCGCGCTCGTCTGGGCCGACGAACCCACGCGCGACACCGACAGACCGGTGTTCACGGCCGGACGGACGCCCTGGTAGAAAAGTTCGGTCTCAAGGAAGATCTGGCCATCGGTGATCGAGATCACGTTCGTCGGGATATAGGCAGACACGTCGCCGGCCTGGGTCTCGATGATCGGCAGCGCGGTCAGCGAGCCCGAGCCGAAGTCGCCGTTCAGTTTGGCCGAACGCTCCAAGAGGCGCGAGTGCAGATAGAACACGTCACCCGGATAGGC
>JANOCQ010000084.1:0-13824 GCA_031412255.1 Paracoccaceae bacterium
CATGCAGGTCACCGAGACCCTGAACGAAGGCCTCAAGCGCGGCTACACCATCACGGTGACGGCGGCCGAACTGGACGCGAAGGTCCAGGAAAAGCTTCTGGAAGCGCAGCCCGAGGTCGAGATCAAGGGCTTCCGCAAGGGAAAGGTCCCGCTGGCGATCCTGAAAAAGCAGTTCGGCACCCGTATCCTGGGTGACGCGATGCAGGAAGCCATCGACGCCGCGATGAAGGACCATTTCGACAAGTCCGGCGACCGCCCGGCGCTGCAGCCCGAAGTGAAGATGGTCGGCGGCGATGCCTGGAAAGAAGGCCAGGATGTCGTGGTCGAGATGTCTTATGACGCGCTGCCGCCGATCCCCGAGGTCGATGCCGGAAAGCTGAAGCTGGACCGTCTGATCGTGAAGGCCGACGAAAAGGCGGTCGAGGAAGCTCTGACCAACCTGGCCGGTTCGGCGCAATCCTTCGACGACCGCAAGAAGGGCGCCAAGGCCAAGGACGGCGACCAGATCACCATCGACTTCAAGGGCTCGGTCGACGGTGAACTGTTCGAGGGCGGCACGGCTGAAGATTACCCGCTGGTGCTGGGCTCCAACTCGTTCATCCCGGGCTTCGAGGCGCAGCTGGTCGGTGCCAAGGTCGGTGACGAGGTTTCGGTGAACGTGTCTTTCCCGGAAAACTACGGCGCGGCCCATCTGGCCGGCAAGGCTGCCGTCTTCGCCTGCACCGTGAAGGCGGTGAAGGAACCGAAGGCTGCCGAGATCGACGACGAATTGGCCAAGAAGTTCGGCGCAGAGGATCTGGCGGCCCTGAAGGCCCAAATCGCCGAGCGTCTGGAAGCCGAATACAAGGGCGCTGCCCGCGCCGTGATGAAGCGGTCGCTGCTGGACCAGCTGGACGGCATGGTTCAATTCGACCTGCCCGCGAACTTGGTCGAGGCGGAAGCCAACCAGATCGCGCACCAGCTGTGGCACGAAGAGCATCCCGAAGAGCACGGCCATAACCACGGCACCATCGAGACCACGGATGAGCACAAGAAGCTGGCCGTGCGTCGCGTGCGTCTGGGCCTTCTGCTCGCCGAAATCGGTCGCAAGGCCGAGGTCACCGTGACCGACGCCGAGATGACCCAGGCCGTCTTGGCCGCTGCCCGTCAGTATCCGGGGCAGGAGCGTCAGTTCTTCGAATTCGTCCAGAAGAACCAGCAGATGCAGCAGCAGCTGCGCGCGCCGCTTTTCGAGGACAAGGTGGTCGATCACCTGGTGAGCCTGGCCAAGGTGAGCGAAAAGGAAATCTCGAGAGAGAAGCTTCAGAAAGCCGTCGAGGCGCTGGACGAGATGTAATCGGACCCGAAGGTCCAACAGGGATGGGGCCGCACTTTCGGGTGCGGCCTTTTTCATTCAGAAGATGCGCGAGACGTCGCCGCCCGTCGCAAGCGTTCCGGCATAAAGTGCCGCGCGGTCTCCTCGCATCGGGTGGTAGCGCGCGCCCTGGATGTCGCGGAAGATCCGCTCCAGCCCGGTCTTGCGCAGGAAGCCTTCGCCGCCCGCGAGGTCCATCGCCAGGCTTGCGGTTGCCAGGGCGGTCTCGACCACCAGCGCCCGGCCCTGCATCACGCGGTTGATGCCTTGCGCCGAGGGTGGCTCTTCGGAGATGGTGGCGGCCATGTCCGCCAGCGCAAGTCGGGCTGCGTGCAGCCGAATCTCCATCTCGCCGGTGAGATGCGGATTGCGCCGCGCCTCGGGGCGGGCGCTTTCCAGAGCCACCGCCCGGTCGCGGGCGGCCTCGGCCAGGCCGGTGTAGACCGCGTAGATCAGCGGGATGGCAATGGTGCCGATGATGTGGAACAGCGGGTGCCATTCCCCGGCCTTGCGCTTCAAGGCGATCTTGTCGTCGGGAATGATCAGCCCGTCAAAGAGCACGTCCTGCGACCCCGTCCCGCGCATGCCCATCGCGTTCCAGACCTCGTCGACCCGCACGCCGGGCGCATTGAGCGGTGCGCCAAAATGCACGACCACCGGTCCATCCGCGTCCTCGGCCACGGCGGCGGTCATCAGAACCGCCCCCAGCGGCGCGCCCGAGGCAAAGGCCTTGCGGGCGTCGATCCGGTAGCCACCTTCGACCTTCTCGGCCCGGCCCGCGCCCCCGACCCAGTCCCCGCCGCCGGAGGACATCAGGACGATGCGTTCGGTGGCGATCCGGCGCAGCAAGGGTTCAACCGCGGCCTTCGCCGCCGGTTGGTTCAGCCAGCGCCAGGCCGGGATCGCGACCTGATGGGTGTGCATCGCAAAGGCCAGCGCCGTGGCCCCGCAGCCATGCGCCAGACGGCGCAGCATGTCGGTAAGTTCTGCGACCGAGGCGCCGCCGCCGCCCAGTTCCACGGGCACCCCGGCCTCGATCAGACCTTCCTCTTTCAAACGCGCGTAATTCTCTGCTACAAATGAGCCTTCGGCGTCGTGACGGTCGGCCCGCGTGGCGAAGTCCAGCGCAAGCCGGTCTGCCTTTTGCGCCAGCGTCTCGGACACGGTCGTGGCGGTGTGTCCATCCAGTTCAGTGGCAAGTGACATTTGGTGCTCCTATGCATTTTGTCCGTTCGGACTGGGCACAGGGTCGGTCGGAACGCCCGAGTCGGTCCAGTTCACGGACTGAACCTGGCGCAAATGGGAGGGCGCGATGACGAATGTCAGTTACGGCCAGTTCTGCCCCTTGTCGATGGCGGCCGAGATCGTCTGTACCCGCTGGACACCGCTGGTCTTGCGCGAGCTGTTCTGCGGCAGCAGCCGGTTCAACGATCTGCGGCGCGGGGTGCCGAAGATGTCTCCCGCGCTTTTGTCCAAGCGATTGAAAGAATTGGAGGAGGCCGGCGTGGTCGCGGTCAGTCGCCGCGAAGGTAACCCCGAGTATCGCCTGACGCCCGCGGGGCTGGACTTGCGGCCGATGATCGATGCGATGATGTTGTGGGGACATGCCTGGGTCGAAAAGAACGTGACCCTGTCGAAGCTTGATCCCTCGCTTCTGATGTGGGACATCCGGCGAGGCATCCGTCCAGAGCCGCCGCATCCAAAGCGCCGGACGATACAGTTTCTGTACCCCGACCTGACGCCCGCAGACCGGAACTGGTGGCTGGTGGTCGAAAATACCTCGGTCGAGTTGTGCTACTATGATCCCGGCTACGAGGTAGATCTTCTGGTGACGGGATCGTTGCGATCGGTGACCTCGGTCTGGATGGGGCTGAGCCGTCTGTCCCAGGAAATCGCAGCGCATGAGGTGCAGATCGACGGCGACCCGGCGCTGGCGCGGGAAATGGGTCGCTGGCTGGAAAGTCACCCGCTGAACAAGGCCCCGCGTCGGGTCTCTTGATCAGGCGGTGGCCGGTTCGGGGTCCTTGCGGACCACGATCAGTCCGGCACCAATGATCACCGCGATACCCACCCAGGCCAGAGTGTCGGGCATGCTGTCCCAGAAGATCCAGCCCCAGAGCACGCCCCAGAACATGAAGCTGTATTCGAAAGGTGCCACGCTGGCGGAAGGCGCAGTTCGGTAGGCATAGGTCAGGAGTGTCAACCCGATGGCCGCAATCAGCCCGCAAGAGGCCATGAGCAGAAGGTCGGTCACCGGAGGCGTGAGCCAGCCCCTTGTGAGGAAGGCGAGCGAGGGGTGGGATGCCCCGGCGAAGGCTCCGCCGCCATAGATTGCGGCCAGGATCAGCGCGCAAAGCAGGAAGCAGACGTTGCCCCAGAACGCCATTGCGGCGGCGGATTCCGTGCGCCCAAGGCGTCCGGCCGCGATCATCGACAAGGCATAGCCGAGCGCGCCGAGGATCGGCAGCAGTGCCGCCAGATCGAACCCGCTGCCCCCGGGTTTGACCACAAGGAGGACGCCCGCAAAGCCCACCGCCACGGCCACAAGCGCGGCAGTGCCGACCCGTTCGCGTAGGATCAGGACGGCGGCGAGGGTGATGAACAGCGGGCTGGTGAAGAACAGCGCGATGGTGTCGGCCAGGGGCAGGTAGGCCAGGCCCAGGTAATAGGCGGTGTAGGCGACAAAATTCAGCAGCCCCCGCGCCAGCATCTTCCACCAACCCGGCGTCGTGATGGTCGAGAGCCTGCCGTCGAACCACCAGACGATGGCCAGGTGGAAGGGGAGCGCGGTCAGGCTGCGGATCAGCATCGCCTGATGCAGCGGATAGTCCCCCGACAGCAGTTTCAGGATCACGTCCTGGACCGAAAAGATCGCAATCCCCAAGGTCAGGGCAAGGATACCGCGGCGAGTGGCTGAGATCTGCATGGCGTCACGCTAATCGCGCGCGGTGGCACGGCTTGCCCACGCCCGACAGGGACTGGTCAAAGTGCGGCAAGCTTTGCGGCGGTCCTGGGGTTTGACTGACGGGCTTTCCCACCGTTCCTGTCCCGCACATCGTGACCGCACAAGAAAAAACCGCGCCCGGTTGCCCGGACGCGGTTGGCTGACCCAAATGGGGAAAGGCTTATTCGTCGTTCGCGGCAGCGCCCATCTCGTCGAAGAGTTCAGCGATTTCGAACTCGGCTTCGGCTTCCGCTTCGGCCGCAAGCTCGGCAATCGACTTGCCCGAGGCCTGAAGCGCGGCTTCTTCCACCGAACGGGCCACGTTCAGGCGGACCTTCGCGGTGACTTCCGGGTGAAGCTGCACGGAGACCGTGTGCATTCCCAGGTCCTTGATCGGACGATCCAGGATAATCTGGCCACGGTGGACGGTAAAGCCCGCCTCGGTCGCGGCTTCGGCAGCGTCACGCGGGGTGACCGAGCCATAAAGCGCGCCGGCGTCCGAAGCCGAACGGATCACCACGAAGGTCTGGCCGTCCAGCTTGGCGCCGACAGATTCGGCCTCCTTGCGGGTTTCCAGGTTGGTGGCTTCCAGCTGCGCCTTTTTCGCCTCGAACGACTTCACGTTGTTGTCGTTGGCGCGCAGAGCCTTGCCCTGGGGCAGAAGGTAGTTGCGGGCATAGCCGTCCTTGACGTTGACGACTTCGCCCATCTGGCCAAGCTTGGCCACGCGTTCCAGAAGGATCACTTGCATGGTCTGGTGCTCCTTATTTCACGGCATAGGGCAGCAGGGCCAGGAAGCGGGCGCGTTTGATGGCCTGAGCCAGTTCGCGCTGCTTCTTCGCCGAGACTGCGGTGATGCGGGACGGGACGATCTTGCCGCGCTCGGAGATGTAGCGCTGCAGCAGACGCGTGTCCTTGTAGTCGATCGCCGGTGCGTTGTCGCCCGAGAAGGGGCAGACCTTGCGGCGGCGGAAAAACGGTTTGTTCGCCATGTTGTGTGTCCTTTCTCAGATCAACGACGCGGAGCGCCAAACGACGGGCGGTCGCCACGATCACCGCGGTCACCACCAAAGCTGGGGCGTTCGCGACGTTCGCCGCCAAAGCCACCGCGGTCGCCACGCTCCTCACGCTCGTCGCGCTTCTGCATCTGGACCGACACGCCTTCGGTGTGCTTGTCGACCTTGATGGTCAGGACCCGCATCACGTCGTCATGAAGCCGCATCAGGCGTTCCATTTCCTGAACGGCAGCGGCAGGCGCGTCCGACTTCAGGAAGGCATAGTGGCCCTTGCGGTTCTTGTTGATCTTGTAGGCCATCGTCTTGACGCCCCAGTACTCGTTCTCGACGACTTTGCCGCCGTTGTCCGAGAGGACGGTCGAGAAATGTTCGATAAGGCCTTCGGCTTGCGTGTTGGACAGGTCCTGACGCGCAATAAAGACATGCTCATAAAGAGGCATGCTGGCTTCCTTCGTTTCAGGGCGGCTTCATAGGACGGGCGAAGAGCCTTTCCGCAGCCCGTCCACGAGAGGCATCGCCGGTTCATGGATAAAGCGGAAAGGATGCGGCCTTATACAGGCAATCCCCCGGGATGCAAGCGCAGGCGAACCCCACCCCCGCACGAAAGCCTGACCACCGCCACAGGCCCATCCTGCGCGTTCACACAGACCGATGACGGGGCAGGGCAAGGCGGATCGGAAACGCCAAGGTGAACCATTTTGTGGCCCCTGTCTGCGCCAGGCGTGGCGCTGCCTGCCCAGCCCCCTCACCGCGCCGAGGCGGGCAGGCCAAAGATCCGGTCGAATCCCCAGGTGAAAAGGTATGTGTAGACCATGAAAAGCACGATCAGCCCCGTCTCGTAGACCAGCGCCTCCAGGTAGCCGACCCGCAGCCACCAAGCCATGACCGGGATGCAGATCAGAACCAGACCGCCCTCGAACAGCAGGGCATGGACCGTGCGGCGGCGGCGCGAGCGGCCCTTGACCGACTGGCGAGCCTCCCAGGCCTCGAAACCGGTGTTGAAGGCGTAACTCCAGCACAGGGCGATGGTCGCGGTCAGGACGGACAGGGCCAGGGCGGACCCGGCACCGGCGTCAGAGACGGTCCAGAGATAGGCCGATCCAACCAGCGTCCCCAACGTCTCGAAACTGACGGCGTAGACGATCTTGCGACGGGTTGGCGTCATCCCTTGGCGGGGTCTTTCGGGCGGCGCAGCTCGCGCACTTCGCGCACGAAGGTGTAGTCGTGATAGCCCAGCCGCGCAGCAGGATGGTAGCGAGATGGGTCCAGCCTGCCGTCCACCAGACAATCATCGCGGATGTGGATGCCCACCACCTCGCCCAGCATCAGCTTTTCCGGCCCGATCAGGTCCACCAGTTTGACCACCCGACATTCCAGTGTGGCAGGCGCGTCCGCCACTCGTGGGCAGTTGATGGCTACGCATTCGGCCTTGGCCACCCCAGCCGCCACGAACTCATCCGTCCCGCGCGGGAACCGGGCCGAGGTCGCGTTCATTGCCTCCAGCGCGGCTTCGGCGACGATGTTGACGGCGAATACGCCGGTTTCCATCGCGTTGACCATGCTGTCGCGGTAGTCGCCTGCGAACATCACCTGGGGCGGGTTGTAGCCCACCGCGTTGAAGAAGGAGTAGGGGGCCAGGTTGTCGCCCGCCCCTGCGCGGGTGGAGATCCAAGCGATGGGGCGGGGCGAAACGATGGCCGAGAAGGGACTGTGTGGCAGCCCGTGGCCCTCGGCAGGTCGGTAGAACATGGTGGAGCCTGTTTCACAAATTGATCGTGACACTGCGCCATGTTACGGCGCGATTCCAGCGGTTTCGGTCAGTGGATTCGGCAGGCTCTTCGGGTGGGATCATCAGCGCGTGTACAAGCTTGAGGAAGAGACCGAGGACGACTGGTGGGAGGTGGAGGCCCTGTACGATCTCTGCTTTGCCCCTGGTCGCACCGCGCTGTCCTCTTATCGGCTTCGCGACGGGGTGCCGACTGTCGCGCCGCTGTGCCTGACCCTGCGCGACGACAGCGGCGCCCTGGCCGCCGTGATCCGGTACTGGCCCGCGCTGATCGGAGAGCATGACATCCTTCTTCTCGGCCCCATCGCGGTCCACCCGACCCACCAGGGTGAAGGTCTGGGGGCGCTCTTGATCAACGAAAGCCTTGCAGAAGCGCGGCGTCTGGGCTGGGAGCGGGTGATGCTGGTCGGAGACGCGCCCTATTACAGCCGGTTCGGATTTCGAAAGCTGGACGCGGTCGAGATGCCGCCACCGACCAATCCAGACCGCATCCTGGGTATGGAGCTGAAAGCGGGGGCCTGGAACGGCGTGACCGGCATGGTCTCCAAAGCGACTTGAGCCAACGGCTTTCCCATTGCGCGGGGGGCAGACGGCCCCATATCAAGGTGATGGATCAGAAACTTCCCGCAGCACCCGATCTTTCGTCCCAGGTTGCCGAACTTGCCCGCCGCTACAAGCGCGCGAATGGTCCGGTCATCCGTCTTGTGAACCGGATTGGCGGATCGCTGGAGAACCAGCTCTCGGCCTTGCCCGACGGGTTTCGTGGTCAGATCGAACGGCTGACTGCCCAAGCGCTTGCGACGTCTTACGGGGTTGCCTCGCGCGCCCCTGACTTGGGGCAGCGCGCACCGATGGTTGCAGCCATGGCCGCGGGTGCAGCCGGCGGGGCCGGTGGCCTGGCCACATCACTGGCCGAGCTGCCGGTCACCGTGACACTTTTCCTGAACACGATCCGCAACGTGGCGCGGGAGGCGGGTCTTGACCCTGACGAAGACTGGGTGCGCGCGGAATGTCTGCAGGTCTTTGCCGCCGGCAGTCCCCTGGCGCAGGACGACGGAGTAAACACGTCCTTTGTCGCCTCGCGGTTGGCATTGTCGGGATCGGCTGTGCAAAGCCTGATCACCTCGATCGCCCCCAAGCTGGCAGCGGTTCTGGGCCAGAAGCTGGCGGCCCAGGCGGTTCCCATCCTTGGGGCGGTGTCAGGGGCGGCGCTGAACGCGGCCTTCCTTTCCTACTACCGCGAGGTCGCCCGCGTCCGGTTCGAACTGGTGAAACTGGGTCAGCTTCATGGGGCCGATGCTATCGAGGCCGAATTTCGGATTGCCACAACGCCACCAAAGGTCATCCGGGCCTGATCCGGTTGCGATCCGCCCTGGCCCTTGGGTAAATGCAAGGGAGCAAGGGAGGACGGCATGAGCACCGATGTCATCGCAAAGCTGAAGCAGATGGCGGCCGATCCAGGCCGGGTCTGGCTGGTGGGCGGGACGACCTATGGCGACCTTCTGGCCGAGACGGGTCGACTTGCGAACGCATTGATCTCGCTGGGTTTGAAGAAGGGCGACCGGCTGCTTCTGCAAGTCGAGAAATGCGAGGCGGTGCTGTCCTTGTATCTTGCCTGCCTGCGGACGGGCGTGATCTTCCTGCCGGTGAACCCCGGCTACACCGTTGCCGAGACCGAACATTTCCTGCGGGACGCCGAACCGGTGCTGGCCGTGGCCGATCCCGGTCGGGTGGAGGGGCTGATCCGGCTGAATGCGCCTGCAATGGACTTGCCCGCGCTGCTGGCGCTGGCCGAGGGGATGGGCGACGGCTATTTCGATCCCGCCCACGGGCCCGAGGAACTGGCGGCGATCCTCTATACCTCGGGCACGACGGGGCGGTCGAAGGGCGTGATGCTTTCGCGTGATAACCTGGCGTCGAACGCCGAAGCGCTGGTCGGGCTGTGGCGCTTTACCGAACGGGATGTCCTGCTTCATGCCCTGCCGGTCTTTCATACTCACGGGCTGTTCGTGGCCACGAACTGCGTCCTTTATTCCGGCGGGAGCATGATCTTCCAACGCGCCTTCCAGCCGGCCGCCGTGCTGGCCGCCCTTCCGCAGGCCACGGTGATGATGGGCGTGCCGACCTTCTACACCCGTCTTCTGTCCGATCCGGGCCTGAGCCGGGACGCCACCCGACATATGCGGGTCTTCATCTCGGGCTCGGCGCCCCTGTCGCCCGCGACCCACGCCGAGTGGCAGCCCCGCACCGGCCACGCGATCCTGGAACGCTACGGGATGACGGAAACCAACATGATCACCTCGAACCCCTATGACGGGGCGCGCCGCGCGGGGACGGTGGGGATGCCGCTGCCAGGGGTGGAGATCCGGGTTACCGGCGTGGACGGCGAAGTCCTGCCGCAAGGCGAGGCCGGATCTATCGAGGTGCGCGGCCCGAATGTCTTCAAGGGCTACTGGAGGTTGCCCGAAAGGACTGCCGAGGAATTCCGGGATGGCTGGTTCATCACCGGGGACATGGGGGCGATCGACGCAGAGGGCTATCTGTCGATCCTGGGCCGCGCCAAGGACCTGGTGATCTCGGGCGGGCTTAATGTCTATCCGGCCGAGGTCGAAGTGGCGCTGGATGATCTGCCGGACGTCGCGGCCTCGGCAGTGATCGGGGTGCCGCATCCCGACTTCGGAGAAGCGGTGGTGGCCTGCGTGGTCGCGGTGCCGGAGGCGACCCTTTCGGAAGAGACGATCCGGGACGCACTTCGCGCCCGGTTGGCCGCGTTCAAGCTTCCGAAGCGGGTCTTGATTCTGGACGACCTGCCGCGCAATGCGATGGGCAAGGTCCAGAAAGCCGGACTTCGGAGTATATACGCGGGGCTTTTCACCACCAAGTGAATGCAGAGTTTGCCACCGGAAGGCGATTGTCGCGTATACCTTGGGTTTAAATGGTCGGCCTAAACCCCGGTCCAATTTCCAATGCCATTTTCCTGCCGCAGTCCAGTGGAACGTGATGGGACAGAAGACCCCCTGACCGGGACCACCGGGACCGACGAGCGACAGCTCATAGCAGAAGGAAACAACCATGAGCGAACCGAAGGACAGCCTTTTCACCCGCCGCACGGCCCTTGGCCGGATCGGCGCGCTTGCGCTGGCGGCTTATGCAGCCCCTGCGATGACCACCGTCAGCATGGCGCAAGCCAGCAGCGGGTCCAGCGGCTCCAGCGGGTCGAGCAGCTCCAGCGCGTCCAGTTCGACGACCACTCCCACCAAGGCCACGACGCCAACGAAGGCCTCGTCGACCACGTCTCCCAGCACCTGCTCGGGACCGACCGATGATGACGCAGGCTGCGCGACCACCAGCCCGTGATCACTTGACCATCCCCTTCGGCGATGCTCCCTGAGCCGAAGGGGAAAACCGCGGGGGTGACGTGATACGGGACCTATTCTTCCATGGCGTCTCCCTCCCGCTGCGTTTGGACGGGGCCGACGTGATCCTTCCGATCATCGCCGAGGTCGCCGCGGGCTGGCCGCATCGGTTGACCGAGGCTGACCCAGCGGTGGTTCCATTCTTCTCGGTTACGGCGGTCCGGGGTGAGGTGAAACTGCGCTGCGAAAGTCATGTCGAAGATCGCGCGCCGCAGCTTTGGGACCCAGTCAACGCGGTCTGCGATGCGATGGCGTCCCTTGCCATGGCGCTGCCGCTGTCGGACCGCCGGTTGATCTGCCTTCACGCCGCTGGGGTCGAGATGGCGGGGCGGCTGGTGGTCTTCCCTAGCATCCGCCGCGCCGGAAAAAGCACACTTTCGGTCGCACTTGCGCGGGCTGGGCACCGGATCTTCAGCGACGACGTGGTGCCGCTTTCCTTCCCTTTGCGTGGGCCAGTGGTTGCACATGCAATGGGCCTTGCCCCCCGCCTGCGCCGGCCCTTGCCCGAAAGCCTGCCTGTCGAACTCCGCGCCTGGGCCGACGCGATGACCGGCCCGCGCAATCGTCAGTACCACTACCTGCCACTGTCCGGCCAGCCCGGACACGGGACGCAACTGCCGCTGGGGGCCTTCGTGCTTCTGGATCGGCGGGATGCGCAGACGGGCGCCCGGCTGGCGCCAGTCCAGCCGGACGCGGCGATGGACGCCCTGTTGTACCAGAATTTCACCCGCGACCGGCATTCGGGCGAGGTGCTTGAAGCGATTGCGGCAACCTTGTCGACCACACCGGTCTGGCAGTTGACCTACTCTGACCTCGAGGGCGCAGTGGTCTGCCTCAAGGCCGGGTTCACAGGCTGGGACAGCGAACGGCACGTCGGTGGCAAAGAGCGGACCTTCGGGGTGGCGATGCTTGGCTACACGTCTGCACCGGCAGGCCGCTGGGTTGCACAAAGGTCGGGAGTGGTGGAGCGCTGGATCGGGGAGGTCCTGTACCTGGCGGACCCCGAGGGGCGGGCAATCCAGCGGATGGACGGCCTTGCCTCGGCGATCTGGGACCTGCTGGAGGAGCCGGTATCACGCGAGGACCTGGAGGCGACGTTGGTCAATGCCTTTCCAAACATCCCGCGGGACCGGCTTTGCGAGGACCTTCTGGTCCTGCTGGAGCGGCTGGCGGAGGCGGGGCTGGCCACGTCGGTGGCATAGACGGTCGGTCGAACGTTGGTTCCCGGTGCGGACGTGGTGTCAGGTATCCTGCGGTGGTCGCACCGGTGCGGGCTGGATGCCTCTGTCCCGGGTCCTTTCTCGGGCGCGCGCAGTGCGTGTCAGGCGTTGTCCTGGGTGGAGAGCCATTCCATCAGCATCGGTCGTGCGGATTCCTCGCCAGCCTCGCGGGCGCGGTCGATCACGGTACGGGCGGCCACGAGGTTTACCTTGCGCAGCAACGCCTTGACCGGACCGACCGAGGCTGGCCGCATGGACAGGGTGCGAAAGCCGATGGCTGCCAGTGCAAGGGCCTCGATCGGGCGGCCTGCATCTTCGCCGCAGAAAGACAGCGGCGTCGCAGTCTCGGCACAGCGGCCAATGATCTGTTCCAGAAAAGCAAGGAAAGTCAGGTTCAGCGTGTCGTAGCGGCGGCGGACAAGTTCGTTCTCTCGGTCGGCGGCGAAGAAGAACTGCTTGAGGTCATTGCCGCCGACGCTGATGAAATCGGTCAGTTCGAAAAAGCTTTTCGGCGCATATGCCAGTGACGGTGTTTCCATCATCGCCCCGATCTCGATGCGGTCGGGCACCGGATGGCCGAGCGACTTTTCCCGGTGCAGTTCACGCAGGACGTGGCCGCGTGCGGCCTGGAATTCGCTGGTCTCGGTGATGAGCGGGAACATGATGGTCAGCGGTCGCCCCGCGGCGGCGCGGATCAGGGCCTGGACCTGCATCCGCAGCACGCCGGGCTTGTCCAGCCCGACGCGGACTGCGCGCCAGCCCATCGCCGGGTTCGGCTCCTCGGGCGGCTTCATGTAGGGCAGGACCTTGTCGGACCCGATGTCGAGCGTGCGGAAGGCGACGCGCTTGCCTTTGGCCGCGTCCATGACGCGGGCGTAAAGGCGGGCAAGCTCGGCCCGCTGCGGCATCTTCGAGCGGATCAGGAATTGCAATTCGGTGCGGAACAGGCCGACCCCGTCGGCGCCTGACCCTTCAAGGCTGGGCAGATCGGCCATCAGGCCCGCGTTCATGTGGAGCGCGATGGTAGTGCCGCAGGTCGTCTTGGCGGGCAGGTTGCGCAACGAGGCATAGCGTTTCTGGGCCTCGGCCTGCATGGCGATCTTGTCGCGAAAGGCACGGGCGACGGTCTCCTCGGGGCGCAGGTGAACGATGCCCTGGTCACCATCGACCAGGATCGCATCGCCGTTCAGCGCTTCGGCCACGATACGCGAGGTGTTGATAACGAGAGGAATCGCCAAAGCGCGGGCGACAATGGCGGCGTGCGAGCCGACCGAGCCTTCTTCCAGCACCACGCCTTTCAGCTTGCGGCCATATTCCAGAAGTTCGGCCGGGCCGATGTTTCTGGCAACCAGGATCGGATTTTCCGGCATCTCGGCCCCGGTGTCGCGACCCTGGCCGGTCAGGATGCGCAGCAGACGATTCGAGAGGTCGTCCAGGTCTTGCAGGCGTTCGCGCAGATACTGGTCGGGCACCTGCTCCATGCGGCTGCGGGCGGCGGATTGTTCCTTTTCGACAGCGGCTTCCGCCGAAAGGCCGCGCATGATGTCTTCTTCCATCCGACGCAGCCAGCCGCGGGAATGGGCGAACATCCGATAGGCTTCCAGAACCTGCTTCTGCTCCTTGTCCAGCTGCTGGACTTCCAGAAGGTCGTCGATGGACACGCGCAGCTCGCCCACTGCGGCCCTGATGCGGTCGATCTCGGTCAAAGGGTCGTCGGCCACGGGGTTGGTGATGACGACGCGCGGTTCGTGCAGCCAGACGCGGCCTTCGGCGGCACCCTCCTGTCCGCTGGTGGCGCGGAACATTACCGGCTGTTTGTGCAGGGCCCGCATCGCACCGTCGCCCGAAGTGAAGGCGCCCAGCTCGGTCATCTCGGCCAGCACCATAGCCACGACGTCAAGGGCGTAGATCTCGTCCTCATTGAACTGGCGGGCGGTCTTGGACTGGACGACAAGCACGCCAAGTTTCTCGCCGACGCGCTGGATCGGCTCGCCGAGGAAGGAGGAAAACAGTTCCTCGCCCGTTTCCGGCATGTAGCGGAAGCCCTTCTGCGAGGGTGCATCGGCGGTGTTGACCGGTTGCCCAAAG
>JANOCQ010000085.1:0-8951 GCA_031412255.1 Paracoccaceae bacterium
GCGACCCGGTGGAGGCCGCGGCCGCCTACGACGCGGCCGGCGCGGACGAGCTCTGCTTCCTCGACATCAACGCCACCCACGAGGACCGCGGCATCCTCATGGGCCTGGTGACACGCACCGCCGAGACCAGCTTCATGCCGCTCACCGTGGGCGGCGGCGTCCGCACGCCCGAGGACGTGCGGAAGCTCCTTCTCGCCGGGGCAGACAAGATCAGCTTCAACTCCGCCGCCGTCGCCGACCCCGACGTGGTGGCCCGCGCCGCCGACCGCTTCGGCAGCCAATGCATCGTCGTCGCCATCGACGCCAAGACCGTCGCCCCCGGCAAGTGGGAGATCTTCACCCACGGCGGTCGCCGCGCGACCGGCATCAACGCGGTAGACTTCGCCCGCACCGTGGCCGCGAAGGGCGCGGGCGAGATCCTTCTGACCAGCATGGACCGCGACGGCACCAAGGGCGGCTACAACCTTCCCCTCACCCGCGCCATCGCCGATGCCGTCGACATCCCCGTCATCGCCTCGGGCGGTGTCGGCACGCTGGATCACCTCGTCGAGGGCATCACGGAAGGCCACGCCTCCGCCGTCCTCGCCGCCTCGATCTTCCACTTCGGCACCTTCACCATCGGCCAGGCCAAGGTCCACATGGCCGCCGCCGGCATCCCGGTGAGGTTGTCATGAGCCTGGAAAAACTCGCCGCCACCATCGCCGCCCGCAAGGGCGCCGATCCCGACACCTCCTGGACTGCAAAGCTTCTGGCAAAGGGGCCGGAGAAATGCGCGGAAAAGTTCGGCGAGGAGGCCATCGAAGCGATCATCGAAGCCGTGAAGGGCGACCGTGCCCGCCTGACCTTTGAAGCGGCGGATGTGCTTTACCACCTCCTCGTCATGCTGACGGCCCGGGACGTGACGCTGGCCGCCGTGCTGGACGAACTCGCCCGGCGCGAGGGCAAGTCCGGCATCGCAGAAAAAGCCGAACGCTAGGCTCGGGCACCCAAGTCTTTCCGCAAGCAAAATCCTTTGAAGGATTTGCGCCCGGGTTGACCAATCAATCACCGCATGACCCGCACCCTTGTTCCTGCCGGTCGCCCCGCTCGTGCTGATGATGCCGAGCGGTGTTTACCTGTTCTTCCGGCCCTATCTCCGGCGAACCGCGGCGGCGTGACGCGTCACAGTAGTCGCGGTATCTCGATTGCAGGGCAGCGGTTCATCACAACCTTCAGCCCAGCTCCCCGCGCCCTCGACGCTGCCGCCTCGTCGACCACGCCGATCTGCATCCAGACCACTTTCGCGCCCAGTCGCACAGCCTCATCCGCCACGGCACCGGCTTCCTCGCTGCGGCGGAAGATGTCGACCATGTCGACGGGCCCCGCCTCGGCCAGCGTTGCCGCCACAGTCTCGCCCAGGGCCTGTTGCCCAGCCTGGCCAGGATTGACCGGGATCACCCGATAGCCTCTGCGCTTCAGGTAATCGGCCACCCGGTGGCTGGGTCTGTCAGGCTTCGGCGACCAGCCCACCAGGGCAATCGTCTTCACCGACGTCAGGATGTCACGGATTTCGCTATCGCTGGTGCTTGTCATGAGACCTCCGAAAAGAAAATGGCGCCCAAGGATAACCTCAGGCGCCAAGTCGCGGAACGAGGGACAGTGAAGAGAGTACGGGGTTCCGGGCCCGTGCCTCTACACATTCATTTAGGAAGCAAGTTGCAGGATTGAAGACCCGTCTCAAAGACGTGATCACGAGAGTCCGCGCGTCGCCGCGTAAAGCGACACCGCCGCAGCATTCGACACGTTCAGACTGCCAAAGACGCCCGTGAAAGGAATGCGCGCCAGCACATCGCAGGTCTCGCGCGTCTTTTCCCGCAGGCCAGGACCTTCGGCACCCAGGACCAGCGCGATCGGACGGCCGCCCACGTCTGCCACTGCCTTGTCCAAAGCCAGGTTCGCCTCGCCGTCCAACCCGATCAGGGTGAAGCCCATGTCCTTCAGCTCCTGCATCGCCTCGGACAGGTTGGTCACCTTCAGATAAGGCTGCCGCTCCAGCGCCCCGCTTGCGGTCTTTGCAAGTGCCCCCGTCTCGGGGGCCGAATGGTGCTTCGGCGCGATCACGGCGCGCGCTCCAAAGACCTCGGCCGAGCGCAGGATGGCGCCGACGTTGTGCGGGTCGGTCACCCGATCCAGCAGGACCACCAGCGGGAGACCCTCGCCTGCCGCGCAGACATCGGTGAACTTGCCCCAGTTCAAGGGTCGGACCTCGACCGCCGCGCCCTGGTGGACCGAGCCTTCGTCGATCGGCACGTTGAAATGTCGCGGCTCCACCACTTCGGGCGCCATGCCCGAGGCCGCAACCGCCTGTTCCAGCTTGTCCAGCGCATTCTTGGTGACCACCAGCCGGAGCTTTTCACGCTTGGGGTTCGCCAGCGCATCCCGCACCGCATGCAGGCCGAAAAGCCACACGGTTTCCCGCGCCTCGCGCCGCTCGCCGCGCTCTTTTTCAACCACCCAGGCTGGCTTCTTTCCGCCCGCTGTCATCCGAAAACCCCCAGAAATCAGGCCCGGACCTTGACCTACGGACAGCGCCCGATGCAAGCCGAAATCTTGGCCCCGCCGCCGCTGATCCACCCTTGACGCCTCCGGTGCCCTTGAGTACACGACGCCGCAGTGGGCGATATGCTACAAGGTGTGGCAGCGGACTGTAACTCCGCCGAGGCGACTCATGCCTGGTTCGATTCCAGGATCGCCCACCATCTCTGCCAGTGATGCAACACGATGGACCCGGCCCTTGCAGGCCCCGGTGCCCTTCCCTTTCCGCCACGGCAAGGAATCACTCGCCAGACCTGCAGTTCTGTGCAATGTTAATCGCATTAACAAGTCGCAGAAGGCCTTATGGACCGCCGCCAGTTCACCCTTGGAACCGTCAGCCTCGCGGCCAGTCTCGCCGCCCGCCCTGCCCTTGCAGCCCCCGCCTATACTGGGCCCAATGTCATCCTCGTCCGTTTCGGCGGCGGGGTTCGGCGCGCGGAAACCATCGACGAGGCCACGACCTGGGCGCCCTATCTCAGACATGTCCTTGCCCCGCGCGGCACCTTCATTCCGGACTTACGGATCGACAGGCTGGAGGGCGTCAACACCTCCCACGCCGAGGGCACGCTGAACCTCTTGACCGGCCGCTACCTGGCCTACCGCGAGTTGTCGGACCTGGCGAGTGACCGGCTGGAACCAACCGAGCCCACTCTCTTCGAATACCTGCGCCGCGCCTTTGCCATTCCGTCGCACCAGGTCCTTCTGGTGAATGGCGAGGACCGTCCGCAGGAAGAGTTCTTCACCTTTGGCGCGGGCGACCACTTTGGGGTCGAATACCGCTCCGAGATGCTGAGCCTGCACCGCTACAAGCTTTACCGCACCTCACAGCAGCTGGCCGAAGCGTCACTTCCCGAAGACCAGCTTCTTAAGGTGCATGAGGAACGTGAGGCGCTTCTGACGCAAGACGCGCGCGGCGCGACCCCGGACCCCTCGCCCGAGGTCAATGCTTTCTGGGCCCGCTGGCGGCACCACTTCGGCGATACCGGCCTGAAAAACCCGCGCGGCGACCGGCTTCTGACCGAGCTTTCGGTCCGTGCGATGGCCGAGTTGAAACCCCGCTTCCTGATGATCAACTACCAGGATCCCGACTACGTGCACTGGGGCAATCCCAGCCACTACACCCGCGCCATCGCAATCATCGATGAAGGCTTGCAGCGTCTGACCACCGCCGCCGATGCGGACCCCTTCTACCGCGACAACACCATCTTCGTGATCACCCCCGACTGCGGCCGCGACGCGAACCCGCTGGCCGAAGTACCGTTTCAGCACCATTTCAACTCGCGCAGCGCCCATGAAACCTGGGCAGTGATCTTCGGACCCGGCATCGCCAGGGGGGTGGTCGACAAACCCGTCGATCAGTCCGCGATCGCACCGACCATTGCCGCGGCGATGGGCTTCACCGCCATGCGTGCCGAGGGCAGCGTTATCGAGGGGGCGTTCCTGTGAGATCCCGCCAACCCCCATTCGTCCAAGAATTCCCCCTGCCCGACCGTCCGCCCCTGGACCTGTCCCGCGCGGGACTCTTGCCATGACCGCCCTTTCCCACCCCGCCGACGCCCCCCGCCGTCTGGCCCGCCTAGCGCGGCTCTCCTTGGATGCGGCTATCGGCACGCTCCTGTGCACCGGACCGGTCACCGCTCTTGTCGCGCTAGGCTGGCTCACGCGGCGTCAGGGCCACCTCGCGCGCGACCGCTTCGGAGCCGCCGAGGAAGCGCCGGGCTGGCTGCTCGGACCGCGCGAATGGAACCGCCGCCCGACCGGCCGACTTGCCCGCGCGCTGGGGGGGCTGTCGGCCAACATCCGCGTCGGCCTCATGGCGCTGACAGCGCTTCTGGCCTGGACCCTGCCTTTCGTGCTCCTCTGGCTTGGGGCCTGGTGGGCGGGGTGGGAAAACTCGTTCAACAAGGGCTACGAACAGGCATTCGTCGGCCCTTCGGTCTTCCTTCTCGGCGCGCTGATCGCCGCGCTGATCCTGCCGACCCTGCCCCTGATGCTGGCACATCTCGCCACCGAGGATCGGCTCACTGCGGCCTTTGAACTTCGCCGTCTGCGAAGTCTGGTGGCTCAGGCGGCTTGGCGCATCCCGGCGCTGATGTTTGCGACAACGCTCTGCGCACTGCCCTTCGCCGCCGCCAGGGGCCTTATCACCACCGCCACGGATTGGGCGCCTTGGGTCCAGGATCTGTTACCCGACCAACTCGCCGCGCTGCAGGCGCAGATCACCCTTGGTCTGGCCGCACTGGCCTTTCTCGCCACCTGGCTCCTGCGCAGCCTTGCCGCGCGCACCTATGCCCTCGCCGCCCCCCGCGCGGCGGGCCTGAAACCGGGCCTTTGGGACGGCACGCAGGCTTCGGAAGGCGCCTGCCCCGCCGGTCCTCGGTCCCGCCTTCTGACTGCGGTCTGGTATGGCCTGGCCATGACGCTCAGCCTCGCGCTCAGCTTCCTGATCTTGTCCGGCCAGTTCCTCGATCACGCCTGGTGGCGCTGGCTGTTCCACCCGGCCCTGACCCTGCCCTGGGCTGGATAGCCTGCCGTGTCATCACGCGCGGAAAGCGTCCTGGCCGCCCGTGCTGCAACCACCATATGCTCATATTGCACCGTCGCAGCGCGCGGAGCTGCATGCGGCGTCCAACGATCCCGCCCCGCCACCGCAACCCACCCATCGACAGGAACGGCTTTACGATCAGGACCAGCCCGCGATGGATGCGGCGCCCGCCCAGGTTCGGCCAGCTCGCAATCGCTTCCGGGTCCCGTGCAGGGCGCAGCCGATACCATGGCTGGCCCGGTTGCCGATCAGCGTAAAGCCGCGCTTCGCGGCAAAGCGCCTGATGGCATTTGCCAATCCCGGCAGCGGCCTGCCATGCCCGACCTCGGCAAGCCCGAGCTGCATTGCCCGCTTGCCGTCCCGGCACAGGCCCTCCAAATCCGGGCTGACCTTGCCCAGCCGAAAGGTCGCCCCAGTGTCGACGAAGAACCCGCCCTTCTCGGACAAAACGTCGATGTTCACCACGTCACCCGTCGCCAAGGCCCGCTTGCCGGGAATACCATGCGCGGTCTCCTCGCCCACGCTGATGCAGGTTGCGCCCGGAAAGCCGCAGGTTACTTCGGGGGCTGACCGCGCGCCTGCAGCGTTCAGGCACTGCCGCCCGATGCCGTCCTGATCGCGCGTGGTCATCCCCGGCTCCATCGCCCGCGCCATCGCCTGCAAGGTCGTCGGCAATTCGGCCAATCGCCTTCAGACGTCCAGCTAGGCTCCGTTGGTGATGGTCATTCGGCAATCCGTTCCACATTTCGCCGCCCAGCGCAGCGCCGTCACTCCGACCCACCCCCTTGCGCCCGTCACCGACCTGATGCGACACAAGGTGCACAACTGCCGGGGTCCGCCATGTCCTTTTCCACCCACTTCACCCACGCGATCACCCGCCGGCCGGCTGCCTCGATCACCAACGGGCTCCGCGCGGTCGACACCGGCACCCCGGACCTTGCGCTGATGCAGACGCACCACGCCACCTACATCTCCACCTTGCGCGAGACCGGGGCCACCGTTGTCGAACTTCCGCCCCTTGACGCCTATCCCGACAGCGTCTTTGTCGAGGACACCGCGCTTTGTCTGCCGCAAGGTGCCATCGTCATGCGCCCCGGCGCGCCGTCGCGTCTGGGCGAAGCGGCCGAGATGGCGCCGCATCTGAAAGCGCTTTACGCCGACGTCGTCATGATTTCCGGCGCTGACAGCTTCATCGAAGGCGGCGACATCCTGGTAACCGAACGCGAGATCCTTATCGGCCGTTCTGCCCGCACCAACGCCGCCGGGATCGCCGAACTGACCCGCCTGGTCGCCCCGTGGGGCCACACTGTCCGCGAGGTGATCACCCCGCCCGGAGTACTGCACTTCAAGACCGACTGCTCCCTGCTGGATGCCGAGACGATCCTGTCCACCAAACGCCTTTCCGCCTCGGGTTGCTTTGACGGCTACACCGTCATCGACATTCCTGACGGCGACGAAGCCGCTGCCAACACCATCCGCTTCAACGACATTGTCCTGATGCCCGCGGGCTTCCCCAGGACCCGCGACGTGATTGCCGCGGCCGGTTTCACCATCCGCGAGATCGGCAACTCCGAATGCGCCAAGCTGGACGGCGGCATGTCCTGCCTCTCGCTCCGCTTCACACCGCGATGACCTTCAACCTCATCGCCGTCGGCCAATCCGGTCGTTTGGAACACGAGGCGATCCTCCTCGCCGCTTCCCTCCGCCAGTCCGACCCCGGCTTCAAGGGCACCCTCTACATCGCCGAGCCGCAGCCCGGCCCGAAATGGCAGGACGACCCGCGGATGTCGGATCGCACCCGCAAGACCCTGACCGCCCTCGGCGCGCAGATCCTGCCCTTCGAGACCGGAGCCTTCGGCACCGACTACCCGACCGGCAACAAGATCGAGGCGCTTGCCGCCCTTCCCGACGCGCCCTTTCTCTTTCTCGACACCGATACCCTCGTCACCGGCCCGATCAGCGAAATCCCCTTCGACTTCACCCGCCCCTCTGCCTAGATGCGGCGCGAGAATACCTGGCCCAAGGTGGAACTCTACGGCCCCACGGCGACACAAACCTGGAGATCGCTCTACACCCGCTTCGACCTCGACTTCACGGCCAGCCTCGACCTGACCCACCCCGAGGACTACTGGCAGCGCTTCCTCTACTTCAACGCGGGCTGGTTCTTCCACGCCAGCCCCCGCGCCTTCGGCAACCGCTTTCTCGCCTGGGCCAAGGAGATCCGCACCAACCCGCCATCGGAACTCGTCTGCCAGGAGCTTTACCCCTGGCTCGACCAGATCACCCTGCCGCTTGTCATCCACTCCTTCGGCGGCGGTCGCCCCGATGGTGCCCTCAGCCCGCTGGACGGCACGGCCACCTGCCACTACCGCACCCTCCCCCTCCTCTACGCCCGCGAGAGTGACCAGGCAGTCGCGGTGCTGGAAACGTTGGCCGCCGATCCCACCCTCCGCCCCGTCCTGCGCCACTGGGGCGCGTTCAAGCGGATGGTGATCCAGGGGGAAGGTGTGACGGCCCGCGCGCTCTTTGACCGTACGGCCCTGCCGCGCCGCGAACAGATGATCCGCAACACGCTGAAACGCGAAGGGCTCTGGGTGCGTTAGGCAAGGTGGTCCCGCAGCTGCACCTCACATCTCCAGCATCACGGCCGGCCACAAGGACAGCACCAGCAAACCCGCCATCGTCCAGTTGAATGCCCGCAGCCGACCCGGCGCGTCCAGCCAGCGCCGCACCGCCTGCCCCGCGCCGGCCCAGACCGACACCGAAGGCAGGTTGACCAACGCAAAGACCCCCGCGACGGCCGCATAGGCCAGCGCCGACGGCTCGGCCACATAGGCTGACACGGCCCCCAGCGCCATCGCCCAGGCCTTGGGGTTCACCCACTGGAATGCCGCCGCCTGCAGGAACGACATCGGCGCCGCCTTGGCACGTCCCTCGCCCGGAGCGGCGGCATGGGCGATCTTCCAGGCCAGCCACAGCATGTAAGCGACCGACGCCGCCTTCAGCACCAAAAGCGCCGGCGGCCAGGCCTTGAACATGCCCGCCAACCCCAGGCCCACCAGAAACACCATAAGCGCGTGTCCCAAGCTGATCCCGATCATATGCGGCAGCGTCCGGCGAAAGCCGAAGTTCACGCCGCTGGCCAGAAGCATCATGTTGTTCGGCCCCGGCGTAACCGAGGTGACGAAGGCAAAGCCCAGAAGCGCGATGAACAGGTCTTGTGTCATGCGCGCAATCCTGCCGCGTAACCTGCGGCGAAGGATTGCAATCTTGCCAACCTATCCGCTAATTTCGCAACAAATGACGAAACTGGACAACATAGACCACCGGATATTGCATGAGCTGACCCGCGATGCGCGGCAGCCAAATCTTGCCCTGGCGGACCGGGTGGGTCTGTCCCCGTCGGCCTGCCTCCGCCGCGTTCAGGCGCTGGAGAAGGCTGGCATCATCAAGTCCTACCGCGCGGTCCTTGATCCTGCAAAGCTTGGCATCGGCTTTGTGGCCTACGTTACGGTTGGTCTTGGCACCCACACCAAGGCCGCGCAGGAGGCGTTCGAACATGCCGTCTCCCGCGCGCCCGAGGTTCGGGAATGCCACAACATCACCGGCACCGTGGAATACCTTCTGCGGGTCGAAGCGCCGGACCTTGCCGCCTACAAGCACTGGCACACCGATGTGCTTGGCGTCCTGCCCCAGGTCCGCGCGATCACCACCTTCGTGGTAATGGGCAGCCCGAAGGATGACAGGGCCTGATCCGGCAGGCGGGCGGAACGCATTCCCCTGGCCTGCATTGGCTTGGCATCCCCCAGAAGGGCAGCGCCCTGTTCCCGCG
>JANOCQ010000086.1:0-26986 GCA_031412255.1 Paracoccaceae bacterium
GGCACGACCGGGGGGCGAAGGTGATCGCGACGGCCTTCGCGGACATCGGGTTCGATGTGGATGTGGGGCCCTTGTTCCAGACGCCGGAGGAAGCGGCGCAGGATGCGATCGACAACGACGTGCATGTGATCGGGATTTCGAGCCAGGCGGCGGGGCACAAGACGCTGGCTCCGAAGCTGATCGATGTGCTGAAGGCGCGGGGGGCGGGGGATATTCTGGTCATCTGCGGGGGGGTCATTCCGCAGCAGGATTACGAGTTCCTGAAGGGGGCCGGGGTGAAGGCGAT
The DNA here is from genome assembly GCA_031412255.1 of Paracoccaceae bacterium. Taxonomy (GTDB): domain Bacteria; phylum Pseudomonadota; class Alphaproteobacteria; order Rhodobacterales; family Rhodobacteraceae; genus Tabrizicola. The sequence goes on from JANOCQ010000086.1 coordinate 287, forward strand.
CTTCGGGCCGGGGACCAATATCCCGGCGGCGGCAAAGGAGATCCTGGACCTGATCCGCGCCGCACGTGGGTAGGCTGCCCACGCGTGGTGGGGAGGTTCGTGTCCATGAAACCAAGCACTTGGCTGCGGGCGTTCACGGGGTGTTAACCTGAATTTGGCGATCCGTCGGGCGGCCAACCTGACCGGTTCAGGCCGGGGCAACGCGGGCGAAGATGCCGATGCAGTCGTATTTGCGGTCTGGCGGCACCCGTGCGGAGCGGGCAACAAGCGCCAGGGAGTTCATGAGGCCGCGGCGCGGGCTGGAGACCCCATGTTCTGCCAACATGGCGTGAATCTGGTTTTCCCAGGAACGCCAGGACGCGGTGAAGTGCCGGGTGTAGCCGTGGTAGTTCTGGTCGAAGACCTGAAGGCCCGCCTTTTCGCACAGAGCGGTCAGCGAGGCCTTGGTGAAGAAGTGCAGGTGTCTGGGCACATCCAGCATCTCCGAGATCTGCGCCAAGGTCTGGAAATAGATTGAACCACAATTCGGAACCTCGCAGTAAAAGGTGCCGAAGGGACCGACGAGGTCACGGATGTTGGTCAGCGCCCGCAGGGGATCGCGGCAGTGTTCCAGAACATGGGTCAGCGTGATCAGATCGAAGTGTTGCCCCACCAACGTGTGGGGCAGATCCTCAGCGGTACCAGGCAGGACCTCGAGCCCCTTTGATGCGGCCACAATGCGGGCATTGGGATCAGGTTCAACGGCAACGAGGCGACGCCCCTGACCCGCCATCGCGACCAGGAAATCGCCGTTGCCGCAGCCTATGTCCAGGACCGACTGCACGTTGGGCGCCCGCCTTAGCAGACCCTCCCGGTCCATTGCGGTGCCGTGGTCCAGAAGATAGGCGCATTTGAGGAGAACCCGATCCGCGAAGCCTGGCACCACATCCGCAATATGCGATGCGCCATGCGTATAGTAGGCGGACAGGTCATAGGCTGCGGAAAGTGCCTGGTCGTCGGGCTGTGACTGCATAGTTCCAAGATCGCAGGTGTCACACCAGACCAAAGCGCCGCTGCCTAGCGCGTCGCGCTTCTTTACGTCCATGGGCATGGTCAGCCAAGGACGCAAGGTGGACGTGGGGGACGTGCAAAGCGGGCAGTGATCGGCCTGAACGGTCACGTGTCAACCTTTCCGGTGTGTGGCAGGGTCCCTATGTATTCTGGTCCCGGACTGACGTCGGTGGTTCAAGCCGAGAATTTGCCAAGTTCACGTGGGTCTCATGCGGCGCGGATTCAACCCTTTCTGCTGTGGTCATCGAAAAAGATGCGAATACGAGAGAGCGACGGACAGGAAAGCGGATTCAGCACGAAGGGCACCGAACTATCGACCCAGGCCGCATTCGTGCAACTGCAACAATGAAGCTACAGCTCGATTTCCCCGTTCGGACCGGGCTGGGGTTCGGTTTCAGGTGTGACTTTCGGTGCTAGCGGCGCGTTGCGACGGATCAGGATGTCGCCGTTCGGCAGTATGACCGGGGCGTCATAATTCGAAAAATCGTCAACGATAGCAAAGAGCTGGGTGATCTTGGGGCCGATTTTTTCGCCAAGCGCGTCCAAAGCGGGCTTCATCTCTTCGAGCGCCTTGCCCATCTCGTCCAGGGCCGGTTCCACCTCGGTCATGAAGCCGCGAAAGAGGAGTTTCGCGCCTTCCTCCATCAGGCTGAAACCGTCGTCCTCGGCCTCGACTTCCGGGGCGGAGGGAGCCTCTTGCGCAAGGGCCGGAGCGGCGGCGAGGATCAGGGCGAGAACGAGTTTCATGAGCCGGATATGGGAAGCGCCCGTCCCGATGTCAAACCCCCTGCGGCACGTCGACCGTAACCGGGAAATGGTCGGAGGCCTGAAGGAGCGCTTCGCGCAGTTCGGGGATTTCCAGGATGCGGGGATCGTTGAATGGGTGCCAGATGCGCCACTCTGGTTCCAGCGCGGCAAGGTCGGGCGAGACCATGACGAAATCGAGCAGCGCCTCGAAAAACCGCTTCTGCGGAGCAAGGTAGAAGCGGGCGGTTGTGGGCTTGATGCCGACGCGGGATTGCAGTGCCATGCTGGCATGCGGATCCGTCAACCTTTGCGTGGGATCGGGTGTGGTTCCAAGGACGATCTCGACCCCGGAATGGCCGAACAGCTTTTCAAACTCGTCGATGCCGGGACCGTCGTTGAAATCGCCCATCACCACCAAGCTTTCCTTCAAGGCAAGGTGGCCCTCGACCCGCTGTCGGAGCCAGAGGCATTGGGCGAGCTGCTTGCGGCGGTTTTCGATCGAAAGGCGGATCTGCGCTTCGCGGCCGACCGCGCCGTAGGGATTCTTCGACTTGGCGTGGACGCCGATCAGCCGCAGATTCATGCCATCCGCAGTGGAGAGGGCAAGCTCCAAGGGCGGTTTCGAAAATCGGATTGTCTCGCTGATGTTGTCGGCATCAAGGTCGTAGCGGAAGGTCGTGTCAAAACGCGGCGCCTCGTGCGAGCCGTGGCTGGTCGAAGGCATGCCCTGCGGGTCGTGGCGGACAGTCAGGCGGTCGGGGTCATAAAGAAAGGCGATCTCCTGTTCCGTGTCCGACGGATAGCCGATCAGCGCGCGATTGGCCCGCAGGCCGGCCGCCGTGGCGAACGTCTCCAGCGCCTTTGCGGTAGAACGCTTGCCGTTGGTGTCGGGTGCTTCGATGATCATGATGCCGTCGGCGTCCAGCGCGGTGAAGACGACGGCCAGCGCGGCGAGCTGTTCGCCGCGGCTCAGCTTGTAACGAGCGGAAGGGGCGAGGTCGTCCAGCATCCGGCCGTGGTCATCGAAAAGGGCGTTGAACCATTCGACGTTGTAGGTGGCAAGCCGCAGGGGCCGGGTCATGCGACCGCCCTGGCAGAGATTTCGCGCCAGGCTTCGTTGATAAGCTGCAAGCGGCGGGTGGCGAGCTTCATCGCCTCGGGCGGCACGCCGCGGGCTTGCATCACATCTGGATGGGTGTCGCGTACCAGGTCCCGCCATGCCTTCTTGGCTTCGTCCTTCGAGGCGGTGCGCGGCAGTCCCAGGACATCGTAAGGGTCACGGGGGGCGCCCTCGACCAGGCGAGAGCGGACGACACGGAAACAGTCGTCATCAAGGCCAAAGACATCGGCGACGTGGGCGAGAAAGGCGTCTTCGCCATCGTGGTACGCGCCGTCTGCGGTGGCGATCTGGAACAGGGCCTCGAGGATGTCGACCAGAACGTGGTGATCATCGGCGCAGATGCGGCGGGCTTCGGGATTGAACAGGCGGGCGATCTTTCGGGCGTAAGAGTCGAACCCCGCGACGTCTTGCCGGGCAAGGTTGAAGACGCGGGCTGCGTGTTTCTCTTCACCGTCGGGGAAGGTGAAGATACGGCGAAAAGCGGTCACCTCGTCGCGGGTCACGGTGCCGTCGGCCTTGGCCATCTTGGCGCCAAGCGCGAGGACGGCGATGGTAAATCCGATCGACTGTTCGGGGCCCGGGTCGTTTCTGAGCTTGTCGAAGACCACGGACAAAGGCTCGCCCTGGGCGAGGGCGGCCAGAGCCTCGGTGATGCGGGTCCAGATCGACATGGGGTGACAATAACCGGAGCCTTGACGGTTGTCAGAGGAATTTCTGCATCAGCACAAGGTCCATGTGGCGGCCGAACTTGTAGCCGGCCTGGGGGATCGTCGCGATGTGGCGGTAACCCATGCGGGCGTGGAAGGCCTGGCCGTCAGGGTTCTCGCCCGAGACACCGGCGATCATCTGATGCGCGCCCCGGGTGCGGGCGTGGTCCTCGACGGCCGTCAGGAGGGCGCGGCCAACGCCCTTGCGCGGCGTTCCGGGCAGGAGGGAGATCGAGTGCTCCATGCAGGTACGGTAACCCTCGCCGGGACGGAACTGGCCGTAGCTGGCTTGCCCGATGACGGTCCCCGCGTCCTCGGCCACCAGGAAGGCGTGGCCGGCGGCGGATTTGGTGGCGATCATCATCAGGATGTCGTCGGTCGTCTTGGCGATCGGGTTGAAGGTGGCGGCGGTGGTCTCGATCCAGTGGTTCAGCAGGGTGGCGAGTTCCGGGGCGTCGGCGGGTTCTGCGGGGCGGATCATGTCAGAACACGGGGACCTTGCGGGGTGTCGAAGGTCGCGCGGAGAGAACGGTAGGGGCCAAGCTGGAGGTGCAGGCGCTTGTCCTCGAACCCTGGCAAGGCGCGCCGCAGGGCCGTGGCGTCGGGGTGGGTGATCTCCAACCGGGTGAGACGGATGCCGTGGTCGCGCAGGGTGCGGGCCGGGTGGAGCTCGCCCTGCCATTGGATCAACGCGGGAAAACAGTCGTCGAACGGAAGCTTTCCCGTGGCCGGCACGGCAAAGCGCCAACGATAGTCCCCGCGGGTAAGGTCGGTTGCAACTCCGGTGCCAGGAGGGGCATCGGCCAACGCGGCGTCAAGATCATCGGTCCGGCAGATCCAGTTTGTCAGGCGCGGGGCACCTTGGAAATTGTCGAGGTCGAACCAGCGGGGATGGGCCGGCCGGGCAGCTGCCGGGTCGGTGGCGATCACCTCGAGGTAAAGGTCGCCAAGCCCCAGAAGGCGGTTGTGCGTGCCCATGTGCGGATGCAGGCCCCCACCGGCCGTCGGGACGCCAAGGGTCATTTCGACCCAGTCTGCACCTTCCTCCAGGGTATTTGCAGAGACTGCCAGGTGATCGAGACGCAGCATTTACTCGGATGCTTTCAGCACAACCTTGGTCTGGGCCTTCAGGGAGAGGGCCAGTGCGGCAAAGCGGGCCTGCGCCACTTCGCCGAAGAGGCCAAGTCCATCCTCGGTCAGGGCGAGCGTCAGTTGCCGCTTTTTCGGCTGCCAGCGCAGTTCCCCGGCCAGCGAGGGATCGCCAACCGAGAACATCGCACCGAAGCGCATCGCCTTGCCCAAAGCCTCTGCGTCCTGGATGTCGGTCTCGGAGAGAAGACGGAAGAGCGGCTCCATCCGGCTGCCGGCCCGGTTGTTCTTGTAACGGTGCAGAAGCGCCAGGCCCAGGAACACGCGTCCGGGATGGTCAAGACCGCCAAGGTTCGCCCGCGTGGCGTTGTCGAAACAAGCCTCGGCCCGATAATCGGGATGGGCGCGCCAGGTGGTGTCGTGGAGCAGGCAGGCGGTCTTGATCAGGCGCAGCCGGTCCCCGGGCGAGTCCTTGAAAAGGGGTTCGAGGAAAGCGAAAAGCTTCTTGCCGAAGCCAGGCAGGCGGGCCTGGGTGAGCTCGGTCATCCGTGCGGCCTCGATCAGCGGATCCCGAGCGCGCAGGCGTTCCGGCATCTGTTCGTAAAGCAGGCCTTCGCGGATCCCATAGGCGGAAACGTCGATCTCGGACGGCTTGAGGATGCGGATCATCTCGCGCAGGACTTCGCAGGCCAGCGGCACAAGCTCCATCCGCTCTGCGCTGGTGCCGGTCCGGCCCCGCAGCGCGGCGAGATCGGTGGTCTGGAGCCAGTCGAGCGTCGCGGTAAGACCATCCGGCGTCATCCGGTATTCATGCAGCACTGTAAGGGGATAGCTCCGGCGTTCCATGTCGAGGCGCGCGATGACCCGCCAGCTGCCACCGACCAGATAAAGCCGGTCCCCCTCGGGGCGGATGTCACGGGCGGCCGCTTCGAGGATCGCGTCGATATGCGCCTTGCGCTTCCTGGGGTCCGCCGAGATCTGTTGAAGTCGAAAGGGGCCAAGGGGCGTCGAGACGCGCTTGCCCACCTTGCCGTTGCCGATCCGCGCCAGTTCCATCGAGTTGCCGCCGATGTCGCAGACAAGGCCCTTGGCGTCCGGCCAGCCCAGAAGGACACCTTGCGCCGATAGCCGGGCCTCCTCGTCGCCGTCGATGACGTGAAGCTTGAGGCCGGTCTCGCGCAGGACCTGGGCTTGAAATTCGGGGCCATCCTCGGCTTCACGCGTGGCGGCGGTGGCGACAACGGTCAGCGGCGCGATGTCCATTCCCTTGGCAAGAAGCGAGAACCGTTTCAGGGCAGAAAGCGCACGGGCTTTGCCTTCGGGATTGAGCCGCCCGGTCTGCGCCAAGCCCTTGCCAAGCCCGCACATGATCTTTTCGTTGTAGAAGTAGGCCGGGCTGCGGGCGGCCCCGTCGAAGACCACCATCCGGACAGAGTTCGATCCGACGTCCACCACCCCAACGCGCGACAGGGCGCGGGCGGAGGGGTCGTCGAACAGCGGTCTGCCGAAGGGGCCCCAGTCGCCCGCATCGTCGTCGTCGGGAAGGGCGGCTTGTCCGTCTGCGGCCATGAGAAGAATCTCCCGGGTCTTGCCGCGGCATGGTGCAGGCCCGCGCCTGACGGGTCAACTGTCGGACCGGGCTGCGGTTCCGCTTAACGCTTCTTTGGCTTGGTCGACGGCTTTGCGCCGATTGCCCGCGCTGCCTCGGCGGCGGCGCGCAATTCCTCGGCGATTTCTTCGGCTTCCTCGGGGTCGAAGTCGAGCGGCAGTTCGACCCCGCCTTCAGCTTCGATGTAGATGCGGACCATACCGGCGTCGGTCGGGCCGATCTGGATATTTGCGGTGAGGTCGCTGGGGTCGTTGATGCCCATTGTCGTACTCCGGCTTTGGTTCCGGGTAGCGGGCGGCGGGGCGACGCGCAAGGAAAAACCGTGGGGAGCAAGCTGGCAAAGGTGCTTGCATTCCGAGGGGAGGGGGGCTAAATCGCGCCTCGAGTGCAGCTTTAGCTCAGTTGGTTAGAGCACCAGATTGTGGATCTGGGGGTCCCCCGTTCGAGCCGGGGAAGCTGTACCATCCCCCTTTATCGTGATCGTCTCGCTGAAGCCGTCCGGTGCATCCGGTCAGCTCAGCCTGCCTTCTTTCCATCGATGATTTCCCGGATTTCCGCTTCGACCAGGTCGATGATCCGGTGCAGAGCCGTTTCTGCGGCATCCGGATCGCCCGCCACGATGGCATCGGCCAGATCACGATGGGGCGGGAACGAGGCAAGGCCGAAGCCCGGCACCGAGAACGGGGATTCAACCGAACGCTCGAACGCCTCGTCCATGCGCTGCAGGATCTGGCCGAACATCGGGTTGCCGGTGGAATCGCAGATTGCGGCGTGGAAGGCCGCGTCGGCGGCACGGTAGGGTTGGCCCGCATCGACGATCCGCAGAAGCTGGGTGCAAAGCGTGTCGATCTCGGCCCGCTGGGTGCCGGTTGCCTTGGTGGCCGCGCGGCGCACTGTACCGCTTTCGATCACGCGGCGAACTTCCAGAAGCCGGAGGATCGCCTCGCCTTCCAGCTGCACCATCGTGGGCAGTGGCCCGTGCGAGGCATGCACCTTGGCGGTCAGGTAGGTGCCGTCTCCTTGGCGACGGCGGATCAGGCCCATGCCTTCCCAACGGTTCAGCGCCTCGCGGATGGTGGAGCGGCCGACGCCGAGGGCTGAGGCAAGCGCCACTTCCGGGGGCAGGCGGTCGCCGACCTGGAGGCCCGCCTTCTCGATCATTTCGGCCATGGCATCCAGCACGGCGGCCCCGCGGGACGGGGTCTCGATCGGCTCCAAAAGATGCAGCGCGCCGCGCTTCATGGGGTTACTCCGATGTGGCGTGGCGGGGGCCGCGCCGGTCAGGCTTTGGCAGAAAGCTTGGGCAGAAGGTCGGTCAGGGCCGTCACGAGCCGGTCCATCTGCTGAGCGGTGTTATAGCCTTGGGCCGAGACCCGGACAATGGTGTGCCCTGCCCACGTGAAGCAGGGGATCTCGATCCCGTAATGCTCCATCAGGCTGCGCTGGAGGAGGAGGGGGTCGCAGGTCGGCACGGGCATCGCCACCATCTGCGGGGCGCAGAATTTGGGGGAGGAGAAGGCGGGAAGACCGGTCAGGGTAGCGACGCGGGCGGCGGTGTCCTGGACGAGCGCGCGGCAGTCGCGGGCGACGGTGGCCCAGTCGTGCTGCCGGGTGAAGGCAAGCGCGGCAGGCACGGTCAGCCAGGCCGAGGGGTCGCGGGTGCCCTGCATTTCCAGCATGTCGATGAAGGAGCTGTTGCCGAAGGGGCCTCTGGCGCCGGGCTGATTGGCATCCTCGGTCCAGCCGTGGCTGATGACGAGGGGGTTCAGCATCGGCTGAAGCGCGGGCCGGACATGCAGGAAGCCCGCGCCTTTGGGTGACATCATCCACTTGTGGCAGTTGCCCGCGTAGAAATCAGCACCGAGTGCGTTCAGGTCCAGGGGGATGTGACCGGGCGTATGCGCGCCGTCGATGACCGTCCAGATGCCGCGCGCCCGGGCCTCGGCCACGAGCCGCTCGATGGGAAAGACCAGCGCGGTGGCCGAGGTGATGTGGCTGAGGAAGACGACGCGGGTGCGGTCGGTCAGGCCAGCGAGGAGTGTGTCGGTGAACTGCTCTTCGCGGGTGAGGGGCAAGGGGATCGGGACGACCTTCACCTGCGCTCCGGTGCGGCGGCAGACATAGGCCCAGGTCTTTTCCAATGCCGCGTATTCGTGGTCGGTGGTCAGGATCTCGTCACCTGGCTGCAAGGGCAGTGATTGGGCCACGATGTTCAGCGCGGCCGTCGCGTTGGTCTGGCCGACGATGTCGTCGGGGTCTGCTCCGACCACCTCGGCCAGTGCGACACGCGCCTCGCGCATCCAACCGGAGAGCCCGCGGTTGGGGTCAAGGAAAGCGACGGGCTGGCGTTCCAGCTTCAGCTGCCAGCGCTGGTAGGCTTCGAACACCGGGCGGGGGCATGCGCCGAAGGAGCCGTGGTTCAGGAAGGTGACCTCGGGGTCCAGCAGGAACTGTGCGGCCAGATTCTCGCCCATGTCAGCGGCCCTTCATGGTCGGGTCCAGCGCATCGCGCAGGCCGTCGCCGAGAAGCGTGGTGGCAAGGACCGTGACGGCAAGCGCTAGGGTGGGGAAGACGGCGAGGTGCCAGTAGAAATACATGAAGTCCATTCCGACATTGATCATCTGGCCCCAGCTGGGGACCGGGGGCGGGACGCCGATGCCAAGGAAGCTCAGCGAGGCCTCCAGCATCATCGCCAGGGGGATTGCCAGGACGAAGCCCACGATGATGGGCGAAATCGAGTTGGGGATCAGATGGCGACGGATGATGTAGCCGGGGCTGGCACCCAGCGCCTGCGCGGCGCGGACGAATTCCTTTTCCCGGAACGCCTTCACCTGGGCGCGGACCAGAAGGCAGACCTGCACCCAGCCGAAGAGCGAGGCGATGAGGATGATGGTGAAGAAGCCGCCGTTGGTCAGCGCACCCAGCAGCATCGCCGCCAGAAGGGGCGGGACGACCGAGAACAGCTCGATCAGGCGCATGACGAACCAGTCGGCCCAGCCGCCGTAGAAGCCCGCGATGGCCCCCAGCGGGATGCCGATCAAGACGGCGAACAGGGCCGCCGAGAAGCCAATGGAGAGCGAGACCCGCGCGCCATGGACAATCCGGGTAAAGAAGTCGCGGCCCAGGTCGTCGATCCCCATCCAGTGCTGGGCAGAGGGGAAGGCCAGCGCCTGGGTCAGGTAGTCCTGGTCGGCATAGCCGGTGGGAGTGATCAGCGGCGCGAAGATCGCCATCAGGAGGATTACCCCAAGGATCACCGCCGAGACGACGGCGGCCTTGTTGTCGGCAAAACGGCGGAGGGCAAAATAGAGGGGGCTGCGCTGTCGGGTCATGACTTGCCCCCGAACCGGATGCGCGGGTTCAAGAGCGCGTAGATGATGTCCGAGATCAGGTAGGCCACGCAGAACATCATGGTGATCATGAGAATCAGTGACATCTCCAGCGGGTAGTCGCGCAACTCGATGGATGATACGAAGTAGGCCCCCAGGCCCGGCACGCGGAACATCGCCTCGACGAAGATCGACCCGGTGGCGGTCCCGATGAACATGGGCAGGAAGACGGTGACCAGCGGCAGGGCGGCATTGCGCAAGACGTGCTGGAAGATGATCCGACGTTCGGAAAGCCCCTTGGCGCGCAGGACGGTGACGAAGGGTTTGTTCATCACGTCCAGCATGGCCGAGCGGGTGTAGCGGGCGTAGGTCGCCATCGGGACGGCGGCATAGGCGGTGATCGGCAGGATCCAGCTGTAGGGCTTTTCCCAGCCGCCGGCCGGCAGCCAGTTCAGCCAGACCGAGAACACCATGATCAGCATCATCGAGATGACGAAGACTGGGATTGTCAGGCCCAGGGTCGAGAAGGCCGATACCACATAGTCGAACCAGGTGTTGCGCCGCATCGCGGCGGCCATCCCCATCAGGATGCCCAGCGGCGCACCGATCAGGACGCCCGAGCCGCCAAGGATCAGGCTGGGTGGCCAGGCGCGGGCGAGAAGTTCGGTGACGGTTTCTCCGGGACTTTGGAATGGCACTCCGAAGTCGAAGTGCAGGACACCCCACATGTAGCGCAGGTATTGTTCATACAAGGGTTTGTCCAAGCCGAGGCTGGCGTTGAGCTTGGCCTTCACGGCGTCCGAGACCGGCATGTCGTTGCCGTCGAACGGGCCACCAGGGACGGAATGCATCATCAGGAAGACGATGATCGAGACCAGGAAGAAGGTCAGAAGGATCGAGAGCAGCCGTCCGATGATGTAGCGCAGCATGGTGGCCTCCTATCCTGCGACGGCTTCGACAAGGTGGTCGGGTCCCACCTGGACCAGGGCGGGGGTCGCCCCGGCGCCGGGCAGGCGGGGGATGCCCCGTTCGATGTCATCCGCGGTAAGGAAGCGGCGCGGGCGGCGGTCGCGGGGGTTCAGGACCGGGATCGCCGACAGCAGGCCCTGCGTGTAGGGGTGGCGGGCGTCGGAGAAGATGGTTTCGGTGGCCGCCGTCTCGACGATGCGACCGTTGAACATCACGGCGACGCGGTCGGTGAGCGAACGCACGACAGACAGGTCATGGCTGATGAAAAGGATCGACAGGCCCATTTCCTGCTGGAGGTCGAGCAGGAGGTTGATGATCTGCGCCTTAACCGAGACGTCGAGAGCCGAGGTCGGCTCGTCGGCCACCAGAACATGTGGGCGCAGGATCAGGGCGCGGGCGATGGCAACGCGCTGGCGCTGGCCGCCGGACAACTCGTGCGGGTAACGCTGGCCGTAGCTGCGGTGCAGCCCCACGCGATCCAGCATGGCGAGGGCCTGTTCGGTCTGATCGTCGGAGGTGCCGAGGCCGTGAATGTGCAAGGGTTCCGCGACGATGCAGGCGAGGGTCATCATCGGGTCCAGCGCGGAATAGCTGTCCTGGACGACGATCTGCATCTGGCGGCGGTATGGCTTCAACTCCGCCTGCGTCAGGGTCGTTATGTCGGTCCCGTCGATCAGGACCCGACCAGAGCTCGGCTCTATCAGGCGCATGGTCATGAGGCCGGTGGTGGACTTGCCCGAGCCGGATTCGCCCACCAGTCCCAGGATCGTGTTTCGCGGCAGGGTGAGGCTGACATCGCGGACGGCATGGTGGTCGAGGTGGCCGGCGAACCAGCCACCCTTGCGGGGAAGCTGGAAGGTCTTGGAGAGATTGCGGAGCTCCAGAACCGGGGTGGTCATGTCAGTGCCCAGCAGGCAGCGGCGCGTCCCGGTGCGATGGGGCGCATGGCGGGAGGTGTCGTGGCGCAATCGGGAAGGGCATCCGTGCAGCGGGGGTGGAAGGGGCAGCCGGCAGGTGGGCTCATCGGGTTCGGGGACTGGCCCGGAATCTCGGTCAGGCGCTGCTTGCCGGGGGTGCGGCCGGGGATCGAGTTCAGCAGTGCGCGGGTATAGGGGTGGCGGGGATCGTCGAAGATGGCCTGCACCGGGCCTTCCTCCATCACGCGGCCACCGTACATGACGACGAGGCGGTCTACCGTTTCGGCCACCACGCCCAGATCGTGCGTGACCATCACCAGGCCCATCCCAAGCTCGGCTTGCAACTCCTTGATCAAGGCCAGGATCTGCGCCTGGATCGTGACGTCCAGTGCCGTGGTCGGCTCATCCGCGAACAGGATCTTCGGGCGGCACGAAAGCGCCATCGCGATCATCGCGCGTTGCAGCATGCCGCCGGACAACTGGTGGGGATAGCTGTTGAGGATCGAGACCGGAGTCTTGATCCGCACCCGGTCCAGCAGCGCAACGGCCTGATCCTTGGCGGTGGAAAGGCTGGCATCGGTGTGGGCGCGGATCGTCTCGACGATCTGGTGGCCGATGGTGAAAACCGGGTCAAAGGCCGACATCGGGTCCTGAAAGACCATCGAGGCGACCTTGCCCCGCACCCGCGCAAGATCGCGGCGTGAGGCGGTCAGCATGTCGACGCCGTCGAGGATAAGGCGGTCAGCGGTTATGCGGCTGGGGGGCTCGCGAAGAAGGCGCAGGGCGGCCATGCAGGTCACGGATTTGCCAGAGCCGCTTTCGCCCACGATGCCCAGGCTTTCGCCGGGCTCGATGGTCAAAGACATCCCGCGCACGGCCTGCACCAGGCCCTCGTGCTGGGGGAAGCTGACATGCAGGTTCTGGATGTCGACGAGCGGCATTTATCCGGGCGGGTTCTGTCTGGGCGGGTTTCTGTCGGGGTAGCCTCTTCCGGACAAGCCGGAAGAGACGCTGTTTCGAGGTTACTTCGTCACATGGGTGTAGAAGTACAGCGCAAGTTGCCGCAGGGGACTGAAGCCGAGGTTGTTCGGCTTTGTACCCTCGCCCTTCAGGTCGGCGCTGACCACGGCGTTGGTCACCGGGTGGACCAGTGGCACAAAGGACGCATTGTCGATCAGCACCTGTTCCGCCGCAATGTAGAGCTTCAGACGCTCTTCCCAGACGGGGTTGCTGTCGGCCTGAGCCACGAGGTCGTCATAGGCTTTGACCATGTGGTGGTGACGGCCGCCGTTGTAGAAGATGCCGAAGAAGTTCGACGGATCGAGGTAGTCGTACTCGTAGGGGGCGAGGAAGAGGTTGTTCTTCCGCTCCATCAACCCGGCCATCCAGTCCTGGGTCGGCATGACCTTGATGTTCATGGTGATGCCGAGCTGGTCCTTGAACTGGGCCTGCAGGTACTGAAGCATCGGCGCGGTGATCGCCCCGTTGTAGCCGCCCTGATCGCGGTACCAGATCTCGACTTCCGGGAAGCCCTCGCCGTTCGGGTAGCCGGCATCGGCCAGGAACTGGCGCGCCTTGTCGGGGTCATAGACGGCCTGGGAGGTTATCGTCTCGTTGTATCCGGGATAGCCGGGCGGCAGCAGTGACTTGCCCGGAATCGCGAGATCCTTCAGGACGGTCGAGGTCATTTCGTCGCGGTTGATTGCGTAAAGCAGAGCCTTGCGCACGTTGATGTTGTCGAAGGGCGGGCTTTCCAGGTCGAAGGACAGGTACGAGGTCGCGAAGACCGCGTTCTTGGCGATCTGACCGGGGAAGCGCTGTTCGACAAAGGGGATCTGGCCCGCGTTCAGATACGAGAAGTCCGACTCGCCTGCCATGAAGGCCGGAAGCCCGACCTCGGGCGCGCCAAGCGATGGATCAATGACCAGACGGTCCGCCTGCGGTGGCCAAGGCCCGGTGTATTTCGGGTTCTTGACGAAGGTCATCTTGTTATTCGACTTCTCCCAGGTTTCCAGGAGGAAGGGGCCGGACGAAACCATGGTTTCAACATTGGCGGCGTATTCGTCGCCGTGAACGTCCCAGACGTGTTTCGGGACCGGATACCACAGCGATACCACGCCCGGCAGGTAGGGCTTTGGCGCTGAAGTGGTGACGGTGATGGTCAAGTCATCGGGTGCGGTTATGCCAAGGGTGGAGACATCGGCCTCGCCCTTCGTGACAGGATCCCAGTTGGCGATGCCGCCTGCGTAGCCCCAGTACCAGGCAAAGTCATAGCCGGTCGTTGCGGCGCGTTGCAGTGCAAAGATGTAGTCGCTGGCTTTCAGTGGCTGGCCGTCGCTCCAGGTCAGGCCGGGCTGCAGCTTGAAGGTCCAGGTCAGCCCGTCCTCGGACTGCGACCAGCTTTCCGCAGCCATCGGATGCAGCTCGAAGTTGTTGTCGAAGCTGGTCAGCGGCAGTTGCACGATCTCGGGATTGCCGGCGCGGGCATAGACGGTCTTCATGTAGTCCATGTAAGAGCCGCTGGTGATGTCGCCCGCGCTGTTGATCGTGATCTCGGCCGCAAGGGGTGTTGTCGCAAGCAGCGTTGCAGCCGCAGCCATACCCACAAGTCGTTTCAGAAGTCTCATCGGCACCTCCACCGTTTCGCTTTGGCAAGCGCCCAGGCCGCGGCCGTATGGCCCGTGGCCGGAGCGTCAATGGCCTGCGGCGTTGAGCCGTCCGACCAATGTCAGATGTCTGACAAATTTGCGGCCTCCACGCAAGCGACTCGTAACACAGGTATGGGCTACCTCGGACAGGGTCTGCGCGTTCGTCTGCTAGCGCTGATCCTCCGCGTCGCCGTCCGGGCTGCCCTGCGCAATGATGTGGCGCAGAAGGGTGTCGAGGCGGATTGCGGTCTCGGGTCCAAGCTGGGCCCGCAGAGCGTTGTCGTAGGCGATGGCGCGCTGGCCGAGGTCGGCAAAGACGGCGCGGCCCCGGTCGGTCAGCATGAGGATTTCGGCGCGCCGATCCTGTGGGCTGGGACTGCGGGTCAGGCACCCGTCAGTCTCGAGCGCGGCCACGGCGCGGCTGACCTTGGTCTTTTCGATGTGGCTGCGGGCGCAGATGTCGCGGGCGGTCATCGCGCCGAACTTGCCCAGGTGCGCCAGGACGCGCCATTGGGTGCGGGTCATGCCGTAGGCGGTCTTGTAGGTGGCGTGGAACCCCTTAGACGTTGCTTCGGCCGCCTGGTTCAGCAGGTAGGGTAGGAACTCCTGCAGGTCAAAGTCCTTGTCCTGCATGTTCAGCCGGCGGGCTTGACGCGGTCGGGATGCGCCGCGGCAGCCGCGGGCAGGGCGGCGATCCGTGCGGCGATGGCGGCGATGCGGGGAAATGCAGTCAGGTCCACCCCCCAGCGGTTGGCATTGTAGACCTGCGGCAGCAGGCAAAGGTCGGCAAGGCCGGGCCCATCGCCGTGACAGAAGAGGGTGTCGACGGGTAGCATCGGCTCCAACCCCTGAAAGCCAAGGGCGATGAAATGGGTCATCCAATGCTTCATCGTGGCGCCGATGGTGACCGCGTGCTGAGCGACGCGAAGGTTGCAGACGGGCTGGATGTCCATCGCGATGACATGAGAAAGCGCGCGGGCCCGGGCGCGGGCAGCGGGTGCTTTTGGCAGGAAGCCCGCATTCCGCGTTTCATCCAGATACTCCAGAATCGCAAGGGACTGGGTCAGTCGGAGGCCGTCAATCTCCAGCACCGGGACCAGGCCTTGCGGATTGGTGCCGAGGTGATCTGGATCGCGCTGGGCACCGCTGCTCAGGTCCACGGGGATCGAGCGGTAAGGTATGGCGAGCAGGTTCAGGCCGATCCGCACCCGGTAGGCCGAGGACGAGCGCCAGTAGTCATGCAGGATGACGTCGGATGTGGGTCTGGGTGTCATGCGCTGGCTTTAGCCGTTCGTGGAATGCTTGTCATGTTAAGCTTGACTTGGTTGCATCTGCAACTATTAATCGGGTGAGTCCAGTGGAGGAGGCCCCGATGACCCGCCATGCACTGCCTGCAGGCATGATCCGCGCCTTTGGTAGCACTGGGCTGACCGAAGGTTACATGCCCGGCTTCGGCAACGACTTCGAAACCGAGGCACTGCCTGGGGCCCTGCCACAGGGGCAGAACTCGCCCCAGAAATGCGCCTACGGGCTATATGCCGAACAGCTCTCGGGCTCGGCATTTACCAAGCCGCATCCCGAACGGACCTGGTGCTATCGCATCCGGCCGTCGGTGAAGCACACGACACGGTTCGAGAAGATCGACGTGCCATTGTGGAAAACCGCGCCGCATGTGCTGCCGGAGGTCATCTCGCTGGGCCAATACCGGTGGGACCCGGTGCCGCATGGGGATGCGCCGCTGACCTGGGTGACGGGAATGCGCACGGCGACCACGGCCGGGGATGTGAACACGCAGACGGGGATGGCCGCCCATGTCTACACGGTGACGGCGTCGATGGTGGACGAATACTTCTATTCCGCCGACGGCGAGCTCTTGGTCGTGCCGCAGGAAGGGCGCTTGCGGTTCTGCACGGAACTGGGTGTGATCGACCTGGAGCCGAAGGAGATCGCGGTGCTGCCGCGCGGGCTGGTCTACCGGGTCGAGGTGCTGGAAGGCCCGGCGCGGGGGTTTGTCTGCGAGAACTACGGGGTGCCGTTCACGCTGCCGAATCGGGGGCCGATCGGGGCGAACTGTCTGGCGAACCCGCGCGACTTCAAGGTCCCGGTGGCGGCCTTCGAGGACCGGGAGGTGGCGTCCCGCGTGGTGTTGAAGTGGTGCGGGCAGTTTCATGCGACCGAGATCGGGCAGTCGCCGCTGGACGTGGTGGCCTGGCATGGCAACTATGCGCCCTACAAATACGATCTGCGGACGTATTCTCCGGTAGGCGCGATCCTGTTCGACCATCCGGACCCGTCGATCTTCACGGTGCTGACGTCGCCGAGCGGGCTGGAGGGGACGGCGAACATCGACTTCGTGCTCTTCCGGGAACGCTGGCTGGTGGCGGAGAATTCCTTCCGTCCGCCCTGGTACCACAAGAACGTCATGTCCGAGCTGATGGGCAACATCTATGGCATCTATGACGCGAAGCCGAAGGGGTTCGCGCCGGGGGGGATGAGCTTGCACAACTGCATGCTGCCGCACGGGCCGGACCGGAACGCCTTCGAGGGGGCGTCGAATGCGACGCTGCGCCCTGAGAAGCTGGAAGAGACGATGAGCTTTATGTTCGAGACGCGCTTTCCGCAGCATCTGACGGAATGGGCGGCGAAGGCGGCGCCGTTGCAGGACGACTACATCGACTGCTGGGCCAGCCTGGAGAAGAAGTTCGACGGGACGCCGGGCGTGAAATGAACATCGGGAGCCAGCACCCGCACTCCCTGGATAATTGCAGACAGAGAATGAAGGAAGTCGTATGGGGTTGATCCGATCCTGGGTGGAAAGCGCCAATGTGCCGGCCCATCCGTTTCCGTTGAACAACCTGCCATGCGGGGTGTTTTCGCGGCCCGGAGAAGAGCCGCGCTGCGGGGTGGCCATCGGGGACTTCGTGCTGGACGCCGCCGCGCTGGAGGAGGCGGGGGTGTTGTCCTTGCCAGGTGCTCCGCTGCTGGATGTCCCGTTCTGGAACGAGGTGATGGAGGCTGGGCCGGAGATCTGGGCGGCGTTGCGCACGCGGCTTACGGCGCTGTTGGCGGAAAGTTCGGGCGAGCGGGCGGCGGTGGAGCCGCATCTGGTTCCGCGCGACGCGGTTGAGTTGCACCTGCCCTTCCTTGTCAGCGAATACACCGATTTCTATGCCGGTCGGCATCATGCCACCAATGTGGGCACCATGTTCCGGGGGGCGGAGAATGCCTTGCCACCGAACTGGCTGCACATTCCCATCGGGTATAACGGGCGGGCGTCCTCGGTGGTGGTTTCGGGCACCCCGGTCCGCAGGCCCTGGGGGCAAGTGAAAGGGCCGGATCATGCGGTGCCTACGTTCCAGCCCTCGCGCCGGTTCGACATCGAGCTGGAGATGGGCGCGGTCGTGGGCGTGCCCTCGGACGGGCCGGTGACGGTGGCCGAGGCGGATGCGATGATCTTCGGCTATGTGTTGCTGAACGACTGGTCGGCGAGGGACATCCAGGCCTGGGAATATCAGCCGCGTGGGCCATTTCAGGCCAAGGCCACGGCGACCACCATCAGCCCCTGGATCGTGATGAAGGCCGCTTTGGAGCCGTTCCGCTGTTCCACGCCACCCCGCGAAGTGCCGCTTCTGCCGCATCTGCAGGAGCCGGGGCCGATGCTGTACGACATCGCCCTGGAGGTCGGGCTGACGCCGGAGGGTGGCCGCGAGACCGTGATCACGCGCACCAACTATCGCGAGATGTACTATTCGGCCGCGCAGCAACTGGCGCATCACACGACAAGCGGATGCCCGATGAATTCGGGCGACCTTCTGGGGTCCGGGACGATCTCGGGACCAACGAAAGAGAGCCGGGGAAGCCTTCTGGAACTGTCCTGGGGCGGCAAGGAGCCGATTGCCATCAAGGGCGGGACCCGGAGCTTCATCGAGGATGGCGATACTCTGGTTCTGCGCGGCAAGTGTACCGGGGACGGATACAGCATCGGTTTCGGCGACTGTGCGGGCCAGGTTCAGGCAGCGCTTCAAGATCCTTATGCAAGGGCATGAAATGACGAAAGTTTTCGCGTCGCAGGGTGACCTTGCGGAAAAGGCCATCAGCTTCACCGAGATCGGCCAGGGACTTTATGCCTTCACCGCCGAAGGGGACCCCAATTCGGGTGTGATCATCGGGGATGACAGTGTGATGGTCGTCGAGGCGCAGGCCACGCCGCGGCTTGCGCAGAAGGTGATCGACTGCATCCGGGAGGTGACGGACAAACCGATCTCTCATGTCGTGCTGACGCATTACCACGCGGTGCGGGTGCTGGGGGCTTCGGCCTTCAAGGCGCCGCAGGTGATCATGTCCGAAGCCGCGCGGAACATGGTGGCCGAGCGCGGGCAAGAGGATTGGGACAGCGAGTTCCAGCGCTTTCCCCGCCTGTTTCAGGGGCATGAGTCAATCCCGGGCCTGACCTGGCCGACGACCACGTTCAACGGGAAGATGACGGTCTGGCTCGGGCAGCGGCGGGTGGATATCCTCCAACCGGGACGGGCACATACCGCGGGGGATGCGGTGATCCACGTCCCGGACCAGAACGTGATGTTCACCGGCGACATTGTGGAGGCACATTCGGCCTGCTACTGCGGCGACGGGCATTTCGCGGACTGGGTGCCGACGTTGGAGGCGATTCGCGCCTATGACCTGGATGCGATCGCTCCGGGCCGGGGGGATGCGGTGATCGGGTCTTTGGCGGTCGACGGGGCGCTGGACCGCACGAAGGATTTTGTGGAAAGCACCTACCGGCCGGTCGCGCGGGTGGCTGCGCGAAACGGGTCGCTGAAGGAAGCTTGGGATGCCTGCCGGGCGGAGTGCGACCCGAAGTTCAAGGACTACGCGATCTACGAACACTGCCTGCCCTTCAACGTCGCCCGCGCCTATGACGAGGCGCGCGGGATCCACCACCCCCGCATCTGGACCGCCGCGCGCGATCTGGAGATGTGGGCGGCTTTGCAGCGTTAGGCAATGACGGTGCAGTCCGCTTTGGCCTTCACTCTCTATCCCTATGCCCGCTCGCCGGATCAGGCCGCGCCCGAAACGGTCCGCCATCCGGTGATTGTCGTGGGGGGCGGGCCGGTCGGGCTGGCGATGGCGCTGGATCTTGGGCAACGCGGCGTGCCGGTCCTGGTGTTGGACGACAACGAGGGCGTGGGAGAGGGGAGCCGGGCGATCTGTTTCGCCAAGCGGACGCTGGAGATCTGCGACCGGCTGGGTGCCGCGGGTCAGATGATGGCGAAGGGTGTCGTCTGGAACCTGGGCAAGGTCTTCCACGACGACCGGCTGTTGTACGAGTTCAACCTCTTGCCGGAGGGAGGGCACGCCTTCCCGGCCTTCATCAACCTGCAGCAGCCCTGGTTCGAGAAGTACCTGCATGATGCGATCTGTGCGGCAAAAGCGAAGGGTGCGCCGATCGAGGTGCGGGGTGGCAACCGGGTGACATCGGTCCGGCAAGATGATCACGGCGCGAGGCTGGAGGTCGAAACCCGGGACGGTCCCTACGCCTTGCGCTGCGACTGGCTGGTGGCCTGCGACGGGGCAAGGTCGCCGTTGCGGGGGATGCTGGGGCTGGGGTTCGAGGGGCGGGTCTTCGAGGACAACTTTCTTATCGCCGACGTGCGGATGACAGCAGACTTCCCGACCGAGCGATGGTTCTGGTTCGAGCCGCATTTCAAGTCTGGCGACTCGGCGCTGTTGCACAAGCAGCCGGATGGTATCTGGCGGATCGACTTCCATTTGGGCTGGAACATCGACCGGCCAAAGGAACTGGAGCCGGCTCGCATCCACACGCGCGTCGAGGCGATGCTGGGGCTGGAAGTGGACTATGAGCTCGTCTGGACCTCGATCTACACCTTCCAGTGTCGACGGATGGAGAGGTTCCGGCATGGCCGGGTTCTGTTTGCAGGCGACGCGGCGCATCAGGTCAGCCCCTTTGGGGCGCGCGGCGCAAATTCGGGAATACAGGACGTGGACAACCTGGGCTGGAAGCTGGCGGCGGTGGTGGAGGGCCTTGCGCCGGAGAGCCTGCTGGACAGCTACGACCGGGAGCGAGTGCAGGGGGCGGACGAGAATATCCTGAACTCCAGCCGTGCGACGGACTTCATCACGCCGAAGACCGCGGTTTCGAAGCTCTTTCGCAATGCGGTGCTGGAACTGGCGGAGACGCTGCCCTTTGCGCGAACGGTGGTGAACTCGGGCCGCCTGTCGGTGCCTTGCACCTATGATGGGTCAACCTTGAACGGGGCAGACCATCCCGAAATGCCGGTTCGCACAAGGCCGGGATCGGTGTGTCCGGATGCTCCCGTCGGCGAAGGATGGCTGCTGCGGAAGCTGGGCCAGGGGTTCACGCTGCTGGCCATCGGGCTGAATGTGCCTGAGGCACCGGCATGTGACGGCTGGACGCTGGACCTGCTGATGCTGGAGCCGACCGAGGCGTTGCGGGGGCGGTATCTTGGGGCGGCGGATGGCGCGATCTACCTGATCCGGCCCGACCAGCATGTCGCGGCGCGGTGGGATCATTTCGACGCCGGGGCGGTGGCGGCGGCTGTGGCGCACGCGACGGGTAGGGGCTGATATGCTGATCACCACGCCGAACCTGACGAACCCGGATGAAAGCTATGCCCAGCTTATCCGCACCCACGAGGGGCTGACCGAGGCGGAGAGCCACGCGTTGAATGCCCGGCTGATCCTGATCCTGATGAACCACATCGGCGACCAGGCGGTATTGGCCGAAGCGATGCGGCTGGCGCGGGGAGAGCCCGGATGAGCCAGGAAAAGATCGACGCTCTGCGTGACAGGCTGGTCCCGCCGCAGGGGCTGCTGATCGACGGTCTCTGGGGTCCAGCGGCATCGGGCGCGGTGCTGAAGGTTCAGTCGCCGCTGAATGGAACGGTCCTGACAACCATCGCCGACGCGGGAGCAGAGGATGTGGCGCGGGCCTGTGCTGCTGCCCGGGCGGCGTTCGACCGGGGCGACTGGTCGCGTGCGGCCCCGGCGCAGCGCAAGAAGGTGCTGGCCAAGTTCGCCGAGTTGATCGAGGCCGAGGCGCTGGAGCTGGCGGTCCTGGGCGTGCGCGACAACGGGACCGAGATCAGCATGGCACTGAAGGCGGAACCGGCAAGTGCCGCGGCGACCTTCCGCTACTATGCCGAGCTGTCCGACAAGGTCTATGGCGAGATCGCGCCGACCGGGGACACCATCCTCGGCCTTGTGCACCGCGAACCGGTGGGGGTGGTGGCGGCCATTGTGCCCTGGAACTTCCCGCTGATGATCGGGGCCTGGAAGTTGGCACCGGCGTTGGCGGCCGGCAATTCGGTGGTGCTGAAACCGGCGGAGACCGGGTCGCTTTCCCTGCTGCGGCTGGGGGAACTTGCTTTGCAAGCCGGGCTGCCTCCGGGGGTGCTCAACGTGGTCACCGGGCGCGGTGCCGTCGCGGGCGAGGCATTGGCGCTGTCGATGGAGGTCGATGTGCTGGCCTTTACCGGGTCGGGCGCAGTGGGACGCAGGCTTCTGGACTATGCGGCGCGGTCGAACCTGAAGCGCGTCTATCTGGAGCTGGGGGGCAAGAGCCCGAACATCGTTTTCGCCGATGCGCCAGATCTGGAGAAGGCGGCGCAGGTCGCGGCCCATGGCATCTTCCGCAACGCCGGGCAGGTCTGCATCGCGGGCTCGCGGCTACTGGTGGAGGCGTCAATTGCCGACAATTTCGCCGCACGGGTGGCCGAGATCGCGGCAGGGATGCGGGTAGGTGATCCGCTGGATCTGAAGACCCAGGCGGGCGCGGTGAATTCCCCGGCGCAACTGGCGCGGAACCTGGGATTCGTCGAACGGGCGCGGGCCGAGGGCGCGCGGGTTCTTACGGGTGGCGGGCAGATCCTGCAGGAGACCGGTGGCTGGTTCATGGCGCCGGCGGTGCTGGGGGTGACGCCAGGGATGGAAGTGGCACGGGCCGAGGTCTTCGGCCCGGTCCTGTCGGTGATCCCCTTTGCCACCGAAGACGAGTCGGTCAGCATTGCCAACGGCACGGACTACGCCCTGGCGGCGGGGGTCTGGACGGCCAATCTGTCCCGGGCACATCGGATGGTGCGGCGGGTCCGCGCAGGCCTGGTGCATGTGAACACCTATGGCGGGTCGGATCTGACTGTGCCTCTGGGAGGCCACGGCCAGTCCGGCAACGGCCACGACAAGTCGCCGCACGCGCTGGACAAGTTCACCAACCTGAAGACCGCCTGGATACAGCTTTGACGCCGCCCTCGCGCCAGACAGGGGAACCCTGCGGTGGGGCGGCATGACCAACGGGGGAACGGACTTATGGCTGAGACGAAGACGATCCTGGTGATCGGGACCTATGACACCAAGGACCAGGAGCTGACCTATGTCGCCGAATGCATCCGCCGGATGGGCGGGGCGGTGGTGTCGATGGATGTCAGCGTGCTGGGCGATCCCGCGCAACCGGTGGAAATTTCGAAGCATCAGGTGGCGGGGGCGGCTGGCCGCACCATCGCCCAGGTGATCGACGCGGGCGACGAAAACCTGGCGATGCAGATAATGGCGGAAGGGGCGGCGCGGCTGACGGCCGATTTGCATGCTAAAGGCCGGATCGACGGGATGATCGGGCTGGGTGGCACGATGGGGACGGACCTGGTGCTGGACTGCTGCCAGGCGCTGCCCCTGGGCGTGCCGAAGGTTGTGGTGTCGACTGTGTCCTTCTCGCCGCTGATCCCCGCGGACCGGCTGTCGCCGGACATCCAGATGATCCTCTGGGCGGGCGGGCTTTACGGCCTGAACTCGGTCTGCAAGTCGTCGCTGTCCCAGGCGGCGGGTGCGGTCATTGGCGCGGCGATGGCCGTGGAGCCGCCAGTGCGGGACCGGCCGGTGGTCGGGATGACCAGCCTGGGGTCCTCCTGTCTGAAATACATGAAGCACCTGCGCGAGCCCCTGCAGGCGAGGGGCTTCGAGGTGGCGGTGTTCCATGCGACGGGGATGGGCGGGATGGCTTATGAGGCGCTGGCCCGGCAGGGCTACTTCGCCGTCGCGCTGGACTTGGCGCTGCCCGAGGTCGGCAATCTGATGGTCGGCTCGGTCGTCCATTCCGGCCCGGACCGGCTGACCGGGGCGGGGCTTGCAGGCATTCCGCAGATCGTGGCGCCGGGCTGTGCCGACCTGATCGACTTTGCCGGCTGGCAAGAGATTCCAGCCGCCTACGCCGACCGGCCCTTCCATTCCCACAACCGGCTCATCAAGTCTTCCGCCCTTTCCGGTGCCGAGCGTCGGGCGCTGGTTCGTGACATCGCGACGCGAGTGGCTACCGCGAAAGCTCCGGTGAAGGTGCTGATGCCCTTGCAGGGCGTCGAGGAATGGGACCGTGAGGGCCAGCCCACGCATGACCCGGAGGCGCTGGCCGCGATGGTGGACGAGGTGCGCCTTGCCTTTGCGCCGCCGGTCGAGGTGGTTGAGGTGGACGCCCATATCAACGACCAGGCATTTTCCGACGCGGTGCTTGCGGTGATCGACGGCTGGCTGGCCGACGGGACAATCCGCCTTTCCTGACAGTTGACAGAATCCCCCGGCAGGATCATTAGCGACGGAATTCTCCGTAGACCGATCCCCCTCCGCTGCCCGCCAGGGATTTCGCCCGTGACCCGCCCAGCCGACGATATCAGCTTCCTGCGTGGCACAGCCGTCATCCCGCGGGGGGTGGCGCACTTCCACCTGGTCGGTCCCGTTGCCACCCGCGACTTTGCGTTTCTGGTGCTGCCGCGTTTCACGCTTCTGGCTTTCTCTTCGGCAATCGAGCCGTTGCGGATCGCCAACCAGCTGACCCAGCAGCCGCTTTACCGCTGGAAGCTGGTCAGCATGGACGGAGCGCCCGTCGAAAGCTCGGCCGGCGTGCGGATCGAAGTGGATCAGGGGCTGGAGCCCCTGGGGCGCGAAACGACGGCCATTGTCTGCTCGGGCACCGATGCAAGCCAGGCGGCGGACCGCAAGGTGCTGAGCTGGCTGCGGGAGCACTCGCGCAAGGGTGGGGGGCTGGGGGCGATCTGCACCGGGGCCTATACTCTGGCACGCGCGGGGTTGCTGGGCGACGATTCCCCGGCGGTGCATTGGGAAAACCGCCCGGCGTTCCGCGAGCTATATGACGTCGAACCGTTGCAGCAGATCTACGTCATCGGCCGCAAGCATTTCTCCTGCGCGGGCGGCGAGGCTGGGGTGGACCTGATGCTGGCGCTGATCGCGCAGGACCACGGGCAGAAGCTGGCGGATGCGGTGGCCGAGATGTGCCTGCATAGTCGCCGACGCGAGGCGAATGCGACCCAGAAGACCGCCTATCCGGCAATGTCCGCGCGCAATCCGGCGGTCGCACGGGTGATTGCGGCAATGAAGGCGAACATTGCCACGCCGCTGGACCGCGACCAGCTGGCCGGGATCTTCGGCCGTTCACCCCGCCACTTGGAGCGGATTTTCCAGGCGGTCGTGCAGGAAACCCCCAAGGGCTATTACCTCGGTCTTCGCCTGGAAGAGGCGCGCAACCTGCTGGCGGACACAACCCTCTCGATCCTGGAAGTCGCCATCGCCACCGGCTTCAATTCCCGCTCCAGTTTCTCCAAGGCCTACAAGAAGCGTTTCGGGATGAGTCCCGCCCGCTATCGCTAGGCTTGATCGGTCCCCGATTTCTGGCATCCTGAACCGATAGTCGGGCACTTTGCTGCCCAAGCGCATTTTGATCCGCCCATTGGAGACGTGCATGCAGGACACTCCCCTCACGCCGCCGATGCGCGGCAAGAAGATCGTCATATTCGCCGACGGAACCGGCAATAGCTTCGCCACTCAGGAATCGAACGTCTGGCGGCTTTATGCGGCGCTGGACAAGACGGAAAAGACGGGCCTTACCCCCGAAGAGCTGCAACTTGCGCGCTACATCCCCGGCGTGGGAACCTCGTCCAACCGTATCCTGCGTGTGATCGACGGGGCGACAGGGATCGGCGTGCCGTCGAACGTGCGAAAGCTTTACCTTTTCCTGTGCTGGAACTGGATGCCGGGCGACGAAATCCATCTGTTCGGCTTTTCACGGGGCGCATTCACGGTGCGGACCTTGGCCGGGATGCTGCGCTTTCAGGGGCTGATGCCGCTGATGATCGGCGGGCGGGCGGTGACTGACGCCGAGATGCGGCGAAACGTGCAGCGCGCCTGGGAACGCTACAGAACCCAGACCGCGCCGCTGTGGAAGGACGGCCTGCAGATGGCCCCGTGGATCGGCGGGCTGCGCTGGCTGCGCGACCGGTCCATCACCTTGAAGAGGCGGATGTTGCGCCAGCCCACGCATGACGACCTGCTGACCGGCCGCGACCCCTCGCTGCGACCGGCGCTGGGCGAAGCGAACGAGGCGGGCGGGCAGGTCGCCGTCCGCTATATGGCTGTCTTCGACACGGTCGAGGCCTACGGCTTTCCGTTCGAGTTCCTTCGCACGGTCTGGAGTTGGTGCGTCTGGCCGATCACCTTTCGCAACCGGGTCTGCGCCCGCATCGTCGCCCGGGCCGATCAGGTGCTGGCACTGGATGACGAACGGTTGACCTTCCATCCCCTTCGCTTTGACCAGCGTCACGCCCTTACCCCTGCTGCGCCCACGGTGATCCGCGAGCGCTGGTTCTCTGGCATGCATTCGGACGTGGGCGGTGGTTATCCCGACGATGCGGTCGCGATGGACCCTCTTTTGTGGGTGTTGACGGCGGCAGAGGCGCAAGGACTGCGCTTTTCTCAGGGCGCGCGGGAGGGGTTCGAGGCGCGCCGTTACCCCCGCGCGGTGATCCACGATTCCCGTGCCGGGCTGGCCGCGAGCTACCGCTACCAGCCCCGCCCGAAGCCCGCCGGTCCCGAGCATGGCGGCGCGCCGGTTCTTCATCGGTCTGCCCTGACCAAGATGCGCACCGGGGCCGACGGCTATGCGCCCCTATTGCTCCCGCCACAGGTCCTGGTCTGCGATGGTCCGCGGGATAGCGGTGGCTGCGTTCCCGCGCCGATGGTCGCAGATCCCGAAGCGGACGCTTTCGTCCGTCGGTTGGTGGACCTGCGGGTGAAACTGAACCGAGCACAGATATTCCTCGCCTTGGGGCTGGTTCTTCTGCCTCTGCTGAACCGGCCTGAGCGGACGGAGGCGTCGCTGGTGGCAAGTCTGTGGGCCAACGGCAAGGCGCTCACGCAGGCTTTGATTTCGGCTCTGCGACTGTCTTTCGAGCCTTTATGGGCGCTTTATTGCGGCATATGGCCCTGGGCTGTTGCCTTGCTGGTCGTGCAGGCGGTGCTGTGGGGCCGGGCGGGCATCCTGCAGGGCCGGATGAAGGACCAGGCCCTGCGCGTGTGGCGCTTTACCTGACGGCTTCACCCTTGCACGGGGCGCGGCTAAGGTGCCGCCCCTGACCATGAGGATTCGCATGAGCCTG
This sequence comes from Paracoccaceae bacterium, assembly GCA_031412255.1. Taxonomy (GTDB): domain Bacteria; phylum Pseudomonadota; class Alphaproteobacteria; order Rhodobacterales; family Rhodobacteraceae; genus Tabrizicola. The sequence continues at coordinate 26,943 of JANOCQ010000086.1, forward strand.
ACCCAGATCCCCCGCCTGATCGCCACGGAAATCGCGGCGACGCC
>JANOCQ010000087.1:0-41232 GCA_031412255.1 Paracoccaceae bacterium
CGTCATGGAACACGACAATCCGAAGGATGACGCGCGGTTCGCTGCCCGCTCCATCGCTTCGGCCAAAGCTTTCTGAGGAATAGAGAAAATGGCAAATCTTGGTATCGGGATCATTGGGGCGGGCAACATCTCCAGCGCGTATCTGCGGCTTGCGCCCCTGTTCAAAGGTCTAGAGGTCCGCGCGGTCGCCGACGTGAACATGGAGGCCGCAAAGCTGCGGGCCGAAGAGTTCAACGTGCGTGCGCAGTCGGTCGATGACCTGCTGGCCAACAAGGACGTGGATGTGGTGATCAACCTCACCATCCCGGACGCGCACTACGCAGTGACGAAGCGGATTCTGGAGGCGGGCAAGCACGCCTACTCGGAAAAGCCGCTGGTCCTGACGCTGGGGCAGGGCAAGACCCTGCGCGATCTGGCGGCATCGAAGGGGCTGGCCGTGGGCTGTGCGCCGGACACGTTCCTCGGCGGTGCGCACCAGCAGGCGCGGGCGATCCTGGACGAAGGGCGCGTGGGCACGGTCACTTCGGCAGTCGCCTGCGTGCAGAACCACGGGCCGGAAGGCTGGCACCCGAGCCCGGAGTTCTTCTTCCTGCCCGGTGCCGGGCCGATGCTGGACCTGGGGCCGTACTACATCGCCAACCTGATCAACTTCCTCGGGCCGGTTCGGCGCGTCGGGGCGATCACCTCCTCGCAGACGCCGACACGGACCATCGGTTCCGGCGCGCGGGCGGGGCAGGAGATTCCGGTCAAGACGCCGACGAACATCCATGCGCTTCTGGAGTTCCACAACGGCACCGTGGTGAACCTGACGACCTCGTGGGATGTCTGGCACCACAAGCGCAACCACTTCGAACTTTATGGCACCGAAGGCACGCTGTACGTTCCCGACCCGAACTTCTTCGGCGGGACCGTGGAAGTCGCGGACAAGTCAGGGACCCTGACCGAGGTTGCGCCCTGGGACCACCCGTTCGGCATCCCGAACCAGGACCATCCGCAGCGCGGGCCGTTGGCGAACTACCGCACGGCGGGGCTCGCCGATATGGTCGCGGCCTTGCAGGACGGCCGGGACGCCCGCTGTTCATTGGAGCGGACGCTGCACGGAGTAGACGTGATGACCGCCTGCCTCACCTCGGGCGAGACGGGCGGCTTTGTGACGCTGACCACCACCTGCACCCGGCCAGCGGCGCTGTCGCCGGACGAGGCGCGGGCGCTCTTGGTCTGAGGTTGGCCTAGACCTGGCACCTCCCTGTCAGGTCGGCCGCAACGGGCGGATGGACCCAAGGCTCCTTCCGCCCGTGTCTTTTAAAGGGCTGATGATGCTGGAAAATCCCGTGATCCGCGGCTTCAATGCCGACCCCTCCTTCGTCCGTGTGGGCAAGGATTATTATATCGCGACCTCGACCTTCGAGTGGTATCCGGGGGTGCAGATCCACCACTCCCGCGATCTGGTGAACTGGCGGCTGGTCGCGCGGCCCCTGCGGCGGGCGTCCCAGTTGGACATGCGGGGCAACCCCGACAGCTGCGGTATCTGGGCGCCCTGTCTGTCCCATGCGGACGGGCGGTTCTGGCTGGTCTACACCGACGTCAAGCGGTTGGACGGGGCGTTCAAGGACGCTCACAACTACGTCGTCACCTGTGCGACGGTGGACGGGGACTGGTCGGACCCGAAATATGTGACCTCATCCGGCTTCGATCCGTCGTTGTTTCACGGCCGTGACGGGCGGAAGTATTTCGTCAACATGCGCTGGAACCACCGCGAGACCGGGACGGGGCTGAATTCGGCCAACGACCGCTTCGACGGGATCGAGTTGCAGGAGTGGCATCCCGAGGAGGGGCTGCTGGGCGAGGTCGCGACGATCTATGTCGGGACCGACCTTGGTCTGACCGAAGCGCCGCATCTCTTCTGGCATGACGGATATTACTACCTGACCACGGCGGAAGGCGGCACGGGCTATGACCATGCGGTGACCTTGGCCCGGTCGAAGGACATTCGCGGGCCATACGAGACGCATCCGCAGAAGCATGTGATCACCGCGCGGTTCAACCCCGAAAGCCCGATCCAGCGGATGGGGCACGGGCAGTATGTCGAGGGGCATGACGGGCGGTTCTGGCATTCCTTCCTGTGCGGACGGCCGCAGCAGGGTCCCAAGGGTCTGTTCTGTGCCACTGGGCGCGAGACCGGACTGGCCGAGGTCGTCTGGCATGACGGCTGGCTGTGGCTGAAGGACGGGGGAGTGCTTCCCCCGACAGCGGTCGATCTGCCGGCAGAGCGGGTGGTGCCGGGGGCGGTGGAGTATGACTTCTCCGGTCCCGCATTGCCGGAGGATTTCCAGTGGCTGCGCACGCCGGTGCCGGAACGGATCTTCCGGATGACGGGGAGTGCGCTGCGTCTGATCGGACGGGAAAGTCTGGGGTCGTGGTTCGAGCAGAGCCTCGTGGCGCGGCGGCAGGATGAACCTTCCTATGAGGCCGAGTGCGATGTGCTGGCCGACCCGCCCAACTGGCAGCGCGCGGCGGGGCTGATCACCTATTACAACCGGCACAAGTTCCATGCGGCGCTGGTGACACGGCAAGCGGGGGAGCGGGTGGTGACGCTGGTCTCGTGCGAAGGCGACTGGCCGGGCGAAGCGCTGACCTTCCACGGGCGGTTTCCGCTGGCGGAGGGGAAGGTGACTTTGGCCGTGACGGTGGACCTGGCGGTGCAGCGGTTCACTGTGAACGGAATAGCGGTCGGGCCGGAACTGGATGCTTCGGTCGTGTCGGACGAAGGCGGGCGGGGTGAACACGCCAGCTTTACGGGGGCCTTCGTCGGCGTCGTGGCGCATGACCTGACGGGTCAGGGCTGGACGGCAGATGTGACGCGGTTCCGCTATGCGCCGAAAGCGGGTTGAGGATTTGATCAACTCTTGATTGCCGGGAAGATGGCGTCATAAAGAGGGCAGCCAAAGGGAGGCCCGATGGACGCTGACAGCCGCAAGATCCCCAGCCACGAGATCACCTACACGCGGTTGCGCGACATGATCCTGTTTGGACATCTGGCGCCGGGGGCTCCAGTGACGATCCAAGGGCTGATCACCGACCTTGGGGCCGGGATGACCCCGGTCCGCGAGGCGATCCGGCGGCTGACGGCCGAAGGCGCGCTTCTGCCGCAAGGCAACCGTCGGGTGGCAGTGCCGGAACTGTCAGCAGAGATGCTGGAGCAGGTGGCCTTCGCGCGGCTGGCGATCGAGCCGAAGCTGGCTGAACTCGCGGCGCCGAAGCTGACTGCCGCGCAGATCGACCGGCTGGAGGCGATCGACGGTGCGGTGAACCGGGCCATCGCGGCGGGGAAGCTGCCGGACTATCTGGCGGCGAACCATGCATTCCACTTCGCGCTTTACGAAGCGGCCGAGGCACCTGTCTTGCTGGACCTTGCGCGGTCGCTGTGGCTGCGGGCGGGACCGTCCTTGCGGGCAGTGATCGACCGCTATGGCCGCGACGTGGCGCCCGATCTGCACCGCGAGGCGCTGGCCGCGATGCGGGCAGGCGATGCGAAGGGTCTTGCGCGGGCCATCGAGCAGGACATCCAGCAGGGTGTGGAACACATCCGGCAGGCGCTGGCCGAGGGTCACTGACGTCATCAAATGGAGCGCCTTGCGGCGCGAGGCTTTTGTCTCGCCGTTTTGCGTCAAGTACGAATTCCGGCTCGGCCGCGACATGGTTTGCCTGCACCAGTGGACAAACCCGGTCGCCTCCGGCGGGGATATTTGGGCAAAAGTGAAAGGGTTTTTGGCAGCTTCAGGAATTTGATCAAATTTCTTGAACGGCGGCGCGTTTGATCATATCCTTGGGGCAAGACGGGGCATTCGGCCCTGCTGATTCCGCGAGGTCACCCCATGAACATGATCACCAACCACATGCCGACGGCAGAGTTGCAGCGCCTGGACGCGGCGCATCACTTCCACCCCTTCACCGACAAGGCGGGGCTGGCGGCCAAGGGGGCCAGGGTCATCACGCGGGGCGAAGGGGTCTGGCTGACCGACAGCGAGGGCAACCGGATCATCGACGGGATGGCGGGCCTGTGGTGCGTGAACATCGGGTATGGCCGCAAGGAACTGGCCCAGGTCGCGGCGCGGCAGATGGAAGAGCTGGCCTATTACAACACCTTCTTCCAGACGACCCATGTGCCGGCGATTGCGCTGGCTGCCGAGATTGCAAAGCTTGCGCCTGGTGATCTGAACCACGTCTTCTTTGCAGGCTCGGGGTCCGAGGCGAACGACACCAACATCCGTCTGGTGCGCCGGTACTGGGACGTTAAAGGGATGCCGTGGCGCAAGACGATCATCTCGCGCTGGAACGGGTATCATGGATCTACGATGGGTGGCGGCTCGCTTGGCGGAATGAAGCCGATCCATGCCCATGGCGGCAAGATCGATGGGATCGAGCATATTGACCAGCCCGACTGGTGGAGCGAGGGCGGCGACATGACGCCCGAGGACTTCGGCCTCGCCCGCGCGCGGCAGCTGGAGGAGAAGATCCTGCAGCTGGGGCCGGACAACGTGGCGGCCTTCATCGGCGAGCCGGTGCAGGGCGCGGGCGGGGTGATCATTCCTCCGCGCACCTACTGGCCCGAGATCCAGCGGATCTGCGACAAGTACGGGATCCTGCTGATCGCGGATGAGGTGATCACCGGGTTCGGGCGGACCGGGAACTGGTTCGGGTCGGAGACCTTCGGGATCAAGCCGCATATCATGACCATCGCCAAGGGGCTGTCGTCGGGGTATCAGCCGATCGGGGGAAGCATCGTTTGCGACGAGGTGGCCGAGGTTGTCGGCGGGGCGGGGGAGTTCTTCCACGGCTACACCTATTCGGGCCATCCGGTGGCGGCGGCGGTGGCGCTGGAGAACCTGCGGATCATGCAGGATGAGGGTATCGTCGAGCATGTTCGCGACGTGGCGCACCCATATCTGAAGGAGCGTTGGGACGCGCTCGTGGATCATCCGATGGTTGGCGAGGCCAAGCTGGTGGGCCTCATGGGGTCCATCGCGCTGACCCCGAACAAGGCGACGCGGGCGAAGTTTCCGGAGGCGGCGAACGTGGGCTACCGGACCCGGGAGCGGTGCTTCGCCAACAACCTGATCATGCGGGCGGTGGGGGACCGGATGATCATCGCGCCGCCCTTGGTGATCACCCCGGCCGAGATCGACGTGCTGATGGAGCGGGCCAGGAAGTCGCTGGACGAGGCCTACAAGATCGTGCGGGACGAGGGGCTCTGGGTCGAGGCCTGAGGGCTGCCCGCGCGTGGGCGGTTTTGCTGGGCTGAGAAATCAATGGCTTAGCTGCGGGCGTTCAGGAAGCGTTAAGGAAAGGGCGGCGCGTCCGACGGGTGTTCGGCGCGCCGCTTATTCAGCCGTTCTGCGAGCGCCGAGCGGTCGTGCACACTCCGGCGGGCGGGAAAGCAAAAATCCGGCGGTCTGGCGCGGGCCGAGGTTGTCGCAGTGGTCTGGGACCCGCGCCATGGGACGGCGCTTCCTGCCGTTCGGCGAGCAGGCGCGGACGGCCAGCGGTCTGACAATGAGACGCGGGGGCGGCTTTGTGTTAGAAGTCCGCAGGTTGAAGCGACCATCGAGATTCCAGACTTAGGCCGTCGAGGCCGGTCAGCGCTTGGCCCCGGGGGGCATAACGGCGACGGATTTCGGACAAGCTGGCGACCGCCTCGCGGTCGCGGAAGTTGGCCGCCGGGATCGACCATTCCGACCCGACCACCACCACGGTGGCTGGGGCCATTGGTGACCTTGCAGAAAGCCTTGGCCGGGAGAAAGAGTCACGATGGATGCAGGCATTCGAGACCTAGGCCGAGGCACTGGTCGCGGACCCGTCGGAATGGGGTGCGCCTGACTGCAAGGCGGCTGGACCGGCTACATTTCTGCACGCTGCAGGTTGCACAAGACGCGCACGGACTGAGGCCGCTGGCCAACGCCGGATGGAAAAGGCAGGACGATATTCGCGTTCGCCCGGAGGCTGTCGGTCCGACCCAGGGAACATTCCGGCAAGGTCTCCGGTTGGCCCCGGTGAAAGGACCCTGCCATGACCCGAACTTCCATGTCCCGATCTTCTACCCGTATCGCAGTACCGCTTGCCCTCGCTGGCGCTGCAGTCGCGGTCTACTACCTTTCGCAACAGTCACGAACATCCCATCCGCCCGACAGTGCCCCCGGACGCACCGCCAAACAAAGCTGGTTCGGCGACTACAAGGTCGCGGGCCGGTCGGTGACCATCGCGGCGCCGCGTCAGGAACTGTTCCAGCGCTGGACCGATCCCGCGCAACTTGGCCGCTTCATGGAGAATGTTCGTGCGGTGGAGGAGGGCCCGGATGGGACCTGGCGCTGGACTGTCAGCGGTCCAATAGGGACCGAGGTCAGGCTGGTCACCCGCATCGTCGAGGCGCGAAAAGCTGAATTCATCGCCTGGCGGTCGGTGGAAGGCTCTGAGATCGAGGCCGAAGGCAAGGTCTTCTTCCGCGATGCGCCGGCCGGGCGGGGAACCGTCGTCGAGGCGATCATCGCCTATCAGCCCCCGGGCGGGACGGTAGGCCACTGGATCGCCAAGGCATTCCGCGCCGATCCCCGGATGCAGGGCCGGCATGAGTTGAAACGGCTGAAAATGCTGGTCGAGACGGGCGAGATTGCGACTTCGGCCAATCGCCGCGAGGAAAGGACCTGAGATGCGCGCACTGACCTACCATGGGACCCTTGATGTTCGGGTCGACACGGTTCCCGACCCCGAGATCGTCAATCCGCGCGATGCGATCATCGAAATCACCTCGACTGCAATCTGCGGGTCGGACTTGCATCTTTATGACGGGGTCATCCCCGGAGTGCAGAAGGGCGACATCCTGGGGCATGAGTTCATGGGTCGCGTCGTGGACGTTGGTCCCGGATCGACCTTGCAGAAGGGGCAGCGGGTGGTGGTCCCTTTCACCATTTCCTGTGGGGGGTGCTTCTTTTGCCAGCTGGGGCAGTTCTCGGGCTGCGACAACTCTAACCCGGTAGAAAAGCAGGATGCCACTGAAGCGACTTACGGCCATGCCCTGACCGGAATGTTTGGTTATTCGCACCTGACGGGGGGCTATCCCGGCGGACAGGCGCAATACGCTCGGGTGCCGTTTTCGGACGTGGGGCCTATCGTGGTCCCCGACGGTGTCGATGATGAGCTGGTGCTGTTCCTGTCGGACATCCTGCCGACGGGCTGGATGGCCGCGGAAAATGCGCAGATCCAGCCGGGTGATACGGTGGCGGTGTGGGGTTGCGGGCCGGTGGGGCTGTTCGCGGTGCAGTCTTCGCTGATCATGGGCGCCGAACAGGTGATCGCCATCGACCACCATCCGCACCGACTGGACCTGGCGCGGAGCCTCGGGGCCGAGGTGATCGACTATACGCAGACCCATGTCCTGGAAGCGCTGATGGAAATGACGGGCGGCATTGGCCCTGACGCGGTGATCGACGCTGTCGGGATGGAGAGCCACGGTTTTGCCCCTGACAACCTGCTGGACACGCTGAAGCAGAAAGTGCTTCCGGGCACCGACCGTGGCCATGTGCTTCGCATGGCGCTCATGGCGGTGCGAAAGGGCGGGCGGGTGTCGATCCCAGGCGTCTATGGCGGGTTCGTCGACAAGTTCCCGATGGGGGCCCTTATGCAGAAGGGGATCCAGATCCGGACAGGCCAGACCCACGTGCAACGCTATACACGCGACCTCTTGAACCGGATCATGGAGGGCCAGATCGACACGACGTTCCTGATCTCGCACCGTTTGCCCCTGGAAGAAGCCGCAACGGGCTATCGCAACTTCCGTGACAACCAGAATGAGTGGACGAAGGTGGTGCTGAAACCCTGACGTGCCCAACTATGTCTTGACTTCCGGTACATACCCGAAAGTATGATCCTGAAGCAGACCGGGAGGGCGCAATGGGCGGAATCTCACTCGAGAGGGTGTCCAAGAAGTTCGGCAATGTCGAGGTGATACGCGAGCTGAGCCTGGACATCACGGCCGGCGAGTTCGTGGTGTTCCTGGGGCCGTCGGGGTCGGGCAAGACCACGCTTTTGCGGATGATCGCGGGGCTGGAAAGCATCGACGCGGGCGGCCTGGTGATCGACGGGGTGCGATCCGAGGGTCTGGCTCCGGGTCAGCGCAACCTGGCGATGGTGTTTCAGAACTACGCGCTTTATCCGCACATGACGGTGGCCGAAAACATGGCTTTCGGATTGCGCAACATCGGTCTGCCCGAAGGGACGATCAAGGCGCGCGTGGCCGAGGCGGCGCGGATGCTGGAAATGGACAAGCTTCTGGCGCGGCGGCCGGCAGAACTGTCCGGTGGTCAGCGGCAACGCGTCGCCATCGGGCGGGCCATCGTGAAGGAGCCGAAGGCGTTTCTCTTCGACGAGCCTTTGTCGAACCTGGATGCGGCCTTGCGGGTGCGGACGCGGGTGGAACTGGCCGAGCTGCACCAGCGGCTGGGATCGACGATGATCTACGTCACCCACGACCAGACCGAGGCGATGACGCTGGCAGACCGGATCGTGATTCTGAACAACTGCCACATCGAGCAGGTTGGGACTCCGATGGAGGTCTACTCGCGCCCGGCCTCGCGCTTTGTGGCCAGCTTCATCGGCTCGCCCGCGATGAATCTGTTGCCGGTGACGCTCACAGGACAAGGCGACCGGGCGGCGGCGCGGTTGGGGGACGGCGCGGTGGTGCCTTTGCGTGGCACGCCCAAGGGCGAAGGGCCGTGGGAACTGGGTGTCCGGCCCGAGGCGCTGACCGTCGTGGCAGGTGGGCTGACGACCGCCCAGGCCACCGTGGTCGAGCGGCTGGGGGACCGGACGCTGGTTTATGCCAAGCTGTCGGACGGCACACAGGTCATCGCGCAGGACGGCGGCAAGTCGCAGGCGAAGGCGGGGGATACCATCGGCCTAAGCTTCGACACCGCGGAGTTGCATCTGTTCGATGGGCAGGGGCGGGCGGTTCTGGTCTGATCTGTGCGGAGGCCTTGAAGGTTGCGGGCAGATTTCCTCGAATGACTTTGCGACCGGCGTCAGCCCTTGATCCCGGCCGACAGGGTGATGGCTTCGGTCACCTTGCGCTGGAACAGCAGGTAGGCCAGTGCCACCGGCAGACCGGCCAGGACGGCCGCGGCAAGCTGGCGGGCGTAGTAGACCCCGAAGGCGTCGTTGACCTGGTGATGCCGACAGGGACCGTCATCATCTCGGTCTTGGTCACGGACAGGAAGGGCCAGAGGAAGGCATTCCAGGTCCAGATGAACGTGACGATCGAGAGGGCCGTGGTGACACCCCAGTTCATCGGCAGATAGATCTTGAAGAGGATGCGGAATTCGCCCGCGTTGTCCATCACGGCGGCTTCGCGGAAGTCCTTGGGGACCTGGTCGAAAAACTGCTTGTAGACGATGATGATCACCGGGTGGATCAGCTGCGGCAGCATGATCCCGGCCCAGGTGTTGATCAGGCCCAGCTGGGCGATCAGCACGAAGTGGTTGATGATCAGCGCCTGGGTCGGAACCATGAAGCTGGCCAGGATCAGCCACCACAGCGCCTTGCGGCCCGGGAACTGCAATTGTGACAGCGCATAACCGGCAAGCATCGAGGTCACGATGGTGATCAGCGTCACCCCCACCGCGACCGCGATGGAGTTGATGTACCAGGTCACGATCTGGGTGTCGAAGATCGCGGTGTAGTAATGGCTGAAGGTCAGGTTTTCGGGCCAGAGCTCGATATAGGGGCGAACGACTTCGTCCTCGGGCTTCAGCGAGGAGATGACGCCCCAATAGAGCGGGAAGGCCCACAGGAGGGCGAGAAGAACGGTCACGACCGTGAGGATTCCGCCCCAGAAATTCGCGCGTTGCAGGTTGATGGTGGTCATTTGCGTCCCCCCGCCAGGCGCAGAAGCTGGAATTGCAGCACCGACACGACGACGACCAGCACGAAAAGCGTCACGGCAACGGCGGCGGCGCGGCCGCCCTGGTCCTGCTGGAAGGCGCGCTGGAAGACGTAGTAGACGAGCACCATGTTGTCGTTGGGCCGTCCGCCTTGGGAAAACAGGTAAACCTGGTCGAAAATCTTAAGTTGCGCGATGAGCTGGATGGTGAAGACGAGGCTGGTCACAGGCCAAAGGAGCGGCCAGGTGATCCGGCGGAAGGTCGTCCAGCGGCTGGCATTGTCCAGGGCTGCAGCCTCGTAGATCTCGGGTGGGATCGACCGGAGGCCGGCAAGGAATAGAAGGATCGAAAAGCCCGCGGTCCACCAGATCGTCACTACGCCGACGGCGGGCATGAACCATTCTCGGGTCTTCATGATCGGGATGCGGTCCATGTCGAAGAGGTCCAGAACGTGCATCAGGATGCCGAACTGGAAGTTCAGCACCCAATCCCAGATCAGATAGACCACGGATACAGGCAAGATGTAGGGCAGGAAGAACAGCGCCAGGATGGCCGATTGCAACCGACCCTTGAGTCTTGAGACGCCTAGCCCGATCCCCAGGGCCACGACTGTTCCGGGCAGGACGGTGAGGACGACGAAATAGATCGTGTTCCACGCGGCGGTACGGAAGCGCGGGTCCTTGGGCAGCTTTTCGTAATTCTCGGTGCCAACCCAGTCGCCACTGCCGATCAGCGGGGCATTGGTGAACGAGATGCCGAACATCTGGATCGTGGGCCAGACGAAGACGAGAAGATAGATCGCCAGAAACGGAGCCACCAGAACGGCGGCGATCCAGGCATCCTTGCGGCGATTGGTCAGCATGTGCTCGTCCCCGGATAGGTTGGGGCCGCCCGGTGACAGGCGGCCCGCTATGGTGTCAGATCACAGAGCGTTCAGCTCTTCCTTGATCGACTCCACAGCTTCCGCGGGATCCATTTCCCCATTGAGCGTCGGCACGAAGTAGGTGGACATGACGTCGAAGATCGGCCCGGCAACGCCTGCCATGGGAGATTTCGGGTCGAAGATCATGTTCGCGGTGAGCGAGGAGTAGGTCGCATTCGGCTCCATTGCCTTGTATTCAGCCGAGGCCGTCACCGGGCCGTAAGCCGGGATGTGGCCGGCGGTAGCCCAAAAGAGCGAGTTCTTCTCGATCCAGGAGATCACCTCAAGCACGGCGGCACGCTTCTCGGGCGTCATTTCCTTGCCCTGGTTGGCCGGGATCGCGAAGCTGTGGCTGTCAGCGTAGGTCGCCGGCTTGTCAAAGATGACCGGCAGTTCCACCGCGCCCCAGTTGAAGAGTTTTCCCTGCGCGTTGAGGTCGGTCATCGTGGGCACTTCCCAGACGCCGTTGATCATCATCGCCGCTTCGCCGCTGGTGAACAGGGCAACGGTGGCCGGGTAGTCGGTGTAGGTCGACTGAAGCCCCGCCTTGGTCCATTCCGCCAGCACGCCAAGCGCGTTCGCCAGCTTCTCTCCGTTGTCACCGGCCAGGAATTCGCCATCCGTCATCAACTCGCCGTTCTGCTGGCCGACAAGCGAGTAGACTGTGCGGAACATGAAGTTGCCGTCGGCGGTGACGCTGCCGAGTGGGAACTTGACGCCTGCTTCTTTCAGGGCCTGCAGAGTGGCGGTAAAGCCTTCGCGGCTGTCCAGACCCTTGGGCTTGCCGGTTTCATCCAGCATCCCGGCTTTTTCCAGCAGATCCTTGTTGTAGTAAAGGACGATCGGGTGCGTATCCAGCGGCACGGCATATTGCTTGCCGTCAATGGTCACGGCGTCCCAGGTGGCGGGCGCATAGTCGGCCTGGCTGATGCCCATCGCGGTCCAGTCGTCGGCGGTGATTTCCTGCAAGACGCCCTGCTGGACGGCCAGCGGGATGCGGCTGGCGTGGTAGGTCATGACGTCCGGCGCCTCTCCCACGGCGGCCGAGGTCTGGACCTTGGCGTAGAAGGGCGTGCCCCATTCCAGCGTGGTCGCGTCGATCTTGATCTGGCCCGCATGGGCGGCGTTGAAGTCCTCGATGAGTTTCTTCATCCGGACGCCGTCACCGCCGCCCAGGAAGTCCCACCAAACGACAGTCTCTTCCGCACGCGCAACACCGGCAAAGCCGATGGTTGCGACGATGGCGGCCTTCAGCATTCCACTTATGGTCATCATTTCCTCCCTCATGGCGGCGTGGTTCGCCGCGTCTCCTGGGAAAAGCGTATCGCCTTTCCCGATTCGATCAACGAAAACCTGATACGTATCCGAAACGTGGATACTAAAGTCCGACCCGGATCATGGAATACGAGTGCGGCTGCAGGGTAAGCCTGACACCCGCGCCCTCCAGTCTGGCACCGCTGCCCTTCTGGGGTGCGACGTTGTCGGGATTGGCCTTGCTGTTGCGCGCCTCAAGATCCGCGTGCTTGATCAGCGTGTGTTCCACCGTCTTGGCCGCAAAGCCGTCAAGCGCAAGGTCGACGTCCATGGTTTCGGTACCCGAGCGATTGATGGCGAAGAAGGTGAGCGTCCCGGCATCGTCGTCGCGGACGCCCGCGATATCCAGCCAGGGAACTTTGGCGGCGGCATCGGCGTCGTAGGTCGGAACCTCGACCGCCAACTGCATCGCAGTTCCGCGCCCGTGCTTGGAGGCGAAGAGGAAGGGCCAGTAGATCGTCTGGCGCCAGGCCGCGCCGCCGGGTTCGGTCATGATCGGCGCGATCACGTTCACCAGTTGCGCGATGCAGGCGATCTTCACCACATCGGCGCGGCGGATGAAGGTGTTGAGGATGCAGCCGACCTGCAGGATGTCCTCGAAGTTGTACTGGTCTTCCAAGAGGACCGGCGCCTCGGGCCAGTCCCAGGTGCGCATCCGTTCGGCATCGGCCTTGCGTTCGTGGTACCAGACGTTCCATTCGTCGAAGGAAATGGTGACTTGCCGCTTTGACCGCTTCTTGGCCTTCACATAGTCGATGATGCCCGCGACGGTCCCGATGTAGTTGTCCAGCTTCTGTGGCAAGGCGAGAAATTCGATGGAATTCTTCTCGTAGTTCTCGAAATACATGTGCAGGCTGATGTGGTCGACCTGGTCGTAGGTTTCTTCCAGGACGGTGGCTTCCCACTGCGGGTAGGTCGGCATGTTGGAATGGCTGGAGCCGCAGACGACCAGTTCCAGAGTCGGGTCGAGACCGCGCAGCGCCTTCGCCGTTTCGTTTGCCAGATGACCGTATTCACCAGCGGTCTTGTGGCCGACCTGCCAGGGACCGTCCATCTCGTTGCCCAGGCACCAGAGCCGGCAGTTCCACGGCTCTTTCCGCCCGTTCTTCGCGCGCAGGTCGGACCAGTAGGTCCCGCCCTTGTGGTTGACGTATTCGACGAAGGCCCGCGCCTCGTCCAGCCCGCGCGAGCCGAGGTTGACGGCCAGCATCATCTCGGTCCCGGCCTTTTCGGCCCAGTCGGCGAATTCGTGGATGCCGACCTGGTTGGTCTCGGTGGTCCGCCAGGCGAGGTCCAGCCGTTTCGGACGCTGGTCTTTGGGACCGATCCCGTCTTCCCAGTTGTAGGCCGAGACGAAGTTGCCGCCGGGATAGCGGCAGATCGGCGTGTCGATGGCGCGGACAAGATCGATGACGTCGCGGCGCATGCCTTGGGCGTCGGCGGTCGGGTGGCCGGGTTCGTAGATGCCCGTGTAGACGGCGCGCCCCAGGTGTTCGAGGAACGACCCGTACAGCCGCTTGTCGATATCGGCGATCGTATAGGCGCTGTGCGCCGTGACCTTGGCTTTCATCTATCCTCCCGTCCGGACAATGCACATCGGCAGTTCCGGTCTATACCAGCTTTTCCGGTATAGTTGGCCGGGACGGCAGAGTCGGTCAAGCGAAAAGGTTTGAGCCGCTCTAAAGGGGGGAGGCCGCTTAGCCCCGACGAAGGCGGAGCGTGATGTCCTGGTCGTGGTTGCCGAAGCCCCGGCCGAAGATATTCATGCCGCCGGGGTGGCGGGCATCTTCCTTGACGCCGATGCGCACCCGGATCGAGCGATGATCGTTTAGTTCCAGATCGTCCAGAGAGCAGTCGGATACACGCAAGCCGTCCAGGAAGGTGCCGGAAGCGGTAACCTCCCATCGCTTGAGATCACCGTATTGCGACCCGGCAAGCTTCCACCAGTCGGGCGTAAGCTTGCCACGCTTGTCGCCATTGTCGCCGGGAGAGGTCCAGGTGCCAATCTCGTGTCCGTTTATCGCAACGGTGATGTCGGATGGCCAGTCTTTCGAAGTGCCGGGGACCTCGGACGACAATTCCATTGTGAGTTCCACGGATTTTACCAAGGTCCCTGCGAGCTTGGCGTTGTTCGGGAACTGGTATTCCACGAAGCCTCGGGTGAACCACAAAAGCCCCGCGCGCATGCGGTCGGGATCGAGGAAGGTGTCGGGGACATCGAGAAGGCCGATCACCCCGTCGGCTGAGCAGAGGCCGCAAGGGGCCGAAACCTCGCACCGGGTGTAAAGCCCGATGGGCATGGCGACCTGGATAGCGTCGGCAACCTGTGCCGGGGGCGGGTCCTTGAAGGCGATCAGAAGCTCGGTGAAGGTCGAGTGGCAGATCTTCTGACTGCCCTTGCGGCCTTTTTCCGACCGGGTCTGCACCAGCCCCGCGTCAACGAGGATCTGGATGTTCGAGGAAACGGTGGACTGCGGCAGGTCCAGTTCGTCCGCGACCTGATTGACGTTGCGTGGACCTCGCCGGGTCAGATGTTCCAGAATCCGGACCCGCACCTCGCTGGCCAGACTGCGTAGGATGTCTGGTCGCTCCAGGGGGTCAACGACAATGATCTGGTTGGTCATGCTGGCACAATGGTCACTGGTACGTGATCTGTATCAGCATTCCTGATGCAAAGAAAGAGCGTTGGTTTCGAGTATGGCCAGCGACTGCAGGCCAAGAACTTGCGCGCGTGTTCCCCTGGGAACAGCCCGGGTTTCCGGTTTTGCGCAATGGTCACGGGACAGGCAATTCCATCCGGAGCTTCTGCATGTCCATGTCTCTGCCAGCTGTCATTCAGGTGCCGCAGGCACTGCAAGGCGCCCGTAACAATGCCATTCTGGGAATCGGGCAAATAATGCTGGCGGCCGCTTTGTGGAGCACGGTGGGGGTCGCTACCGAGCTGGTTCCGGCCGCGAAAGCCGTTCCGCAGGAGGTTCTGGGCACCGCCCGAATGCTGATCGGCGGAGTGGCGATTCTGCTTGTGCTGGTGTTCGGCTTGCGCGGCTCGTTGCGCCCGGCCTTGTCGCTGGACCCGCGGGGACTGGTTGATTTTGCGGCTGGAGCGGCGGTGTTCCAGCTTTGCCTGTTCAAGTCGTTCGAGCTTCTGGGCGTCACGGCAACCGTTTTTTTCACGGTCTGCCTGCCTCCTGTCATCAGCCAGCTTTGGGACATGCTGCGTCACAGGCGCGCGCACGGGGCCGAGACTTTGCAAGCGCTTTCGATGGCTGTCATGGGGCTTGTGGTCTTTGCGGGCTGGGAACCCGGCACAATCATGGACTGGCAGACGATGCAGGGCCTGGCGGTGGCTGTTCTAGGCTCTGTGGCCTTTGTGATCATGACGGCGGCGGCCCGATCCTTGTCGCAGGTCGTCAGCCCGATGCTGGTTGCCGGCGTGGGGCTGTGCCTTGCTGGTGTCCTGCTTGCCGTCGTGGGTGTCCTGCTTGCGGGAGAAGACATTGCAGCCCCGCCCGCGATGGATTGGCAGGTCGTGGGTCTGCTGGTCTACCTGGGGCTAGGGCCGACGGCGTTGGCTTATGTCCTTTATTGTACCGGGATGGCGCGCTGCAGGACGGCCAACGTCGGGCTGGTTGCGTCGATGGTCGAGCCGGCGCTGGCGGCCTTGCTGGCCTGGCTTTTGATCGGCGAACTGCTGTCGGCCCAGGAACTTGCCGGCTGTCTGCTTCTGATGCTGGCAATGGTCGCCCTGTGGCATGGCGAGCAGCGCCGCGCCACGGTCGCCGCGAAAAATCTGGCAGGTGTTCCGCAGGGAACAGACGATTCGGAGAGTGCATGCGATGGTTTGTTCATCAGAGGCGGTCAGATCCGCCCATTTGAGGGAGAGACGGAAATGTCCACGACCCATAGCTGCATTGCACAGATCTTCACCGCGCAGTTCGAACCGACCACGCATCAGGACGAGGAAAGCTCGATCGAACGCGGCCGCCGGGCCCAGCTTGAAGCCTGGTCGCTGAAGCGCCTCGCCACGCGTCTGGTCCGCCGGATGCGCGGCGAACCCGACGGGCAAGCGGCGCTGGATGCAGCGATCATGCGCCTGGCGGACCTTTCGCCGCATCTTCTGGTCGACGTGGGCGTGGACCCGCTGACCGGTTTGGTGGCGGAAGAAGGCGTGGTGCTGACAACCGCGCGTCCGATGCGCGCGCAAGAGCCTGCGCCAGAGATCCAGACTGCCCCAATGGCAGCGCCGCGCCGCGCTGTGCCTCGGCGGCTGCAGATCCACGTCCCTGCAGAGATGCCGCGGCCGATGGGTGCCTGAATGCCTCGGCCGCTTAATCCTGCGGCTGAGGTTTCGATCTGGACGCAGCCTGGATCAGTTCCTGCTCAAGCTTCTGCGTCTCGGCCGACCGTGGCCGAGACAGGCCAGCCAAAAGAAGGTAGGCCACGGGCGTGATGTAAAGCGTGGCCACCGTCGCAAGCCCAAGGCCGCCGACAATCACCCAGCCCAGCACTTCGCGCGCTTCGGCGCCTGCGCCTTGCGCCAGGACCAGCGGCACGCCGCCAAGGACCGTGGCGACCATCGTCATCACGACCGGGCGCAACCGAACGACCGAGGCTTCCTCGATAGCCTGCCGCACGGTGCGGCCGCGTTCACGCAACTGATCGGCGAATTCAACGATCAGGATGCCGTTCTTGGCCATGATCCCCACCAGAAGCACCAGGCCGATCTGGGAGTAGACGTTCACGCTGCCCCCGGTCAGCAGCAGCGCGAAGACGGCGCAGGCCAGGCCAAGCGGCACAGTCGCCATCACGATCACGGCCGAGACAAAGCTTTCGAACTGCGCGGCGAGAACCAGAAAGACGATGGCAATGGCGATGCCGAAGGTGACTGCCAGACCGGAGGAGGTCTCTCCCAGGGTGGCGGCTTCGGCCATGGGGACCAGGCGGATGTCCTCGGGCAAGAGGTTGGCGGAGAGGGATTGGACTTCGGTCAACGCGTCTCCAAGGGCAAACTCGGGCGAAAGAGATGCGGTGATCGGCACCGACCTGCTTTGCGCTTCACGCCCGAGTTCGGGGGCAACGGGGCGTTCCGTCAGGGTGGCGAAGGAGGAAAGGGGCACCAGTTGGCCGCTGTCCGAGGGAACAAAGGTCCGCTCCAGGTCGCCGGGGTCGTCGACGGGCGTCGTGGTGGAGATCAGGCGGATGTCGTAGCTTTCGTCCTGCAGGAAGATGGTGCCCACGGTGCGACCGTCCAGCACCGCCTGCAAGGCTTCGCCCAGACCGTCGATGCGGACGCCAAGGTCCTCGGCCCGGGAACGGTCGATCTCGACAAAGAGCTGGGGCTGCGTCGTGTCGTAACCAAGTCGGACCTGGCCGAAGCGGGGGTCCTGTTCCATCTTGTCAACCAGGCCGCGCGCAATCGCTGCCATTTCAGCATAGTCATCTCCGAGCAGCGCGAAGGAAAGGCCCTGGCCCGCACCCCGGATGCCCAGCGAGTTCGGCTGGATCGCGAAAGTGCGGATGCCGATGATGCTGCGCAGACTGGCAGAGATCTCATCGGCGATCTCCTGCTGGCTGCGGGTCCGGTCGGCCCAGTCGGCGAGTGTGATGACAACAAAGCCACGACTGCCACCTCCTGTTCCAGTGATGGCAAAGACGCTGCGGACCTCGCCGGACGCGCGCAGGGGTTCGATCTGGGCTTCGATCTCGCGCATTCTGGCGTCGGTATACTCCAGCGCCACGCCCTGCGGGGCGGAAACCGAGAGCAGGACGACCGACCGGTCCTCGGTCGGAGTCAGCTCTTGGCGGAGGCTGGGGAAGGTGGCGACCGCGAGTGCGGCGAAGAGAAGTGCCACGGCGACAGAGATCAGGGGCGCTGCGAGGCAAAGGCGCAGGGTGCGTCCGTAGAAGCTGGAGAGCCGGTCCCCGACCCTGTCGAGCCAGCCGCGCCGCACCGTGTGAGGTCGCAGAAGGCGCGCGGCAAGAACGGGGCAGAGCGTCAGGGCGGTGACCGAGGACAGAAGGACCGCAATCGCGAGTGTGAAGCCGAACTCGCGGAACAGGCCACCGGTTTGGCCCGGCAGGAACGAGAGCGGCACGAAGACAGCCGCGAGGGTGGCGGTGGTCGCAAGGACAGCGAAGAACACCTGTTCGGCGCCGAGAACGGCGGCAGCGCGTGCGCCCATGCCTTCGGACCGGCGACGGACGATGTTTTCCAAGACCACGATGGCGTCGTCGACCACGATGCCGGTGGCAAGAACCAGCGCCAGCAGGGTCATGATGTTGATGGAAAATCCCACCAGCCAGATTGCGGCCAGGGTCCCCACCATCGCCACGGGGATGGCAACCACCGGGATCAGCGTGGCCCGGGCATCCCGAAGGAAGAGGTAGATTACCGCCGTCACGATCAGGACCGACAGGATCAAAGCCAGCTCGACTTCGTGGATGGCGCCCTGGATGAAGTCGGCGCTGTCCGAGGTGACGAACATCTGCACATCCTCGGGCAGCAGCGGCTGGAGGTCGGCGACGACCTTGCGCACGGCTGCGGAAATGGCCAGCGAGTTGCCGTTCGCCTGTCGAATGATGCCAAGGCCGATGCCGGTCTGGCCATTGGCGCGCAGGATCGAAGCACCCGGTTCGGGGCCAAGTGTGACCTGCGCCACGTCGCCCAGACGCACATCGCGGGCGATGGTCAGCGCTTCGATCTCTTCGGCGGTCTGCAGGGCGGCCGTGGTGCGGACCTGAAGGGTCTGGCGGTCGGAGGACAACGCACCGGCCGGGGCCTCTTGCGCGACGCCGGCCAGCACGGCGCGGAGGTCGGCGACAGTGAGGCCCCGCGCTGCAAGCTGCAGGAGGTCGATGTCCACCCGGAACGCCAGTTCGCGGTCACCGAAGATCTGGAGGTCCGCCACACCGGGTGCCGCCAAAAGGCGCGCCTCGGCAAGGTCGCGGACAAGTTCTGTCAACTCGTCCGCCGTCCGCTGGCTGGAGGTGACGGCGATGCGCAAGATCGCGTCGGAATCGGCGTCGGACTTGACCACACGCGGGGCCTCGGTCCCGTCCGGCAGGGACCCGGTCAGGCGCGCAACAGCATCGCGCAGGTCCGTGGCGGCAATGTCGAGATCAAAGCCGTCCTGGAATTCCACCGTCACCCGACTGGACCCGAAGCGCGAGGAGGACGAGATCGTCTCGACCCCCGGAATGCGGCTGGCCGCGCCTTCGATGACGGCGGTTATCTCGCGGTCGACCGTCTCGGGTGCGGCGCCGGAATAGCTTGTCGATATCGATACGACCGGGCGTTCGACGGCAGGCAATTCGCGGACATCCACGCCAAGAAGGGCGGCGAGGCCCGCGATCACAATCAGTGCATTGAGAACGAAGGCCAGGACCGGCCGGCGGACGAAAAGCGCGATCCGGTGCGACGGGTGCGAGGGCGGGACCATTCGTCAGCTCCGCGGCGGGGTTGCGGTGACGGCTGCCCCCGGACGCAAGAGGTTGACGCCTTCGGATACGATCATGTCGCCTTCCGTGAAGTCGGCCTGAACCAGCACCATGTCTGCATTGCGCTGGATGATGCGAACGGGCTGTCGGTCGGCCTTGCCACCGCGCACCACCCAGACGAAGGGGCCGTCCGATCCCCACTGGATCGCCAGTGGGTCCACGGTCGGATAGTCTGCGCCCTGGAATGCCAGGTCGATACGGAATGCCATACCGGCCCGAAACTGGTCGTCGGAATTGGCGATGCGCCCCTGGACCCGCAGTGTGCGGCTGGCTTCATCCACGCGGTTGTCGACTGCGGTGATCTGGCCCTGCACCATGCTGCCGGCTACTGAAACTGCCGTGGCTGAAAGGCTGTCTCCGGGATGGATCAGTGAGGCAAGCCGCTCGGGAACGCGGAAATCCAGGAAAAGGGTCGACCGGTCCTCGACCGAGGTGACAATGGTCAAGGGCGAGACGGTGTCGCCCACCTGCAGTTCGATCAACCCGATGTAGCCTGCAACAGGTGCCGACAGCTGGTGGTCTTGAAGCACACGTTCGGCAGTCCTGAGTTCGAGTTCGGCAGTGCGCTGGGCGAGTTCGGCTTCCTGTCTCTGCAAGGCGGTGGCGGCCCCGGACTGGGAGAGCTGATCCAGCCGGTCCACAGTCCGCTGGGCATCCTCAAGGACCAGGCGCGCGCGATCAACGGAAAGCTGGGCGGATTCTGGGTCCAACTGGGCTATGACAGTGCCGGCCTCTACCAGATCGCCGGGGCGGGCAAGGATGCTGGTAATCCGCCCGGTCACCTCGAAGGACAAATCGACAGAGGTCGCGCCCTTGCCCGAACCGATCAAGGAAACGATGTCCTTCAGCGGCTGTCGGGTGACTGGCAAGGCCACGACCTGCACATCAGCGCCGGGTCGTCCGCCCTGTCCGCCAGGTGCGTCCACGGCAGCATTGGCCGGGACAACCCCCAGCGTTTCCAATGGTGCCAGCAGGCCGACATGCGCCAACCAGGGATGCGTGCCGGGAACGAACCGTGCCGAAAGCGGAACGGCAAGCGCCCCGATCAGCGCGACTGCCAAAAGCTGTGAGGCGACGTTCATACCGGCCTTTCCATGTGTTGATTCCGGTCCCGAGACGGCCCGGCCAGACTTCTACGGCCCCTCACGTTGGTTCCGTCCGGCAAAGTTGCGCCGAGCAGAGGTTCAGACAAGTCAACAACGGTTGAGTGGAGCGAAGGTCAAGGACAATCGCAAGGAAGACAGCGGTGCATGCGCGCCTCTGTCTTCGGGTAACGACAGCATTTCGATGCTGCAAATCCGTTGCTACATGGAAGCGAAGGATTGAAGGCAAGCTAGCAACGGCGGCCGAGGCAGATGACCGCCGCGGTCGCCACGCCGCTTGAGGTGCGATGGTTGCAGCAACCGCAATCAGTCTGCGATTACCTTCAGGCGCGGTTGGTTCCGCTAAGGTTCCTGATCACTGTCCGTGCGACCTGCATCACCGGAGCTTCGGTTTCCTTCAGGATTGCAATGCGGTCAAAGCGAGCGGGGTCTCGCGACACCGCCGCGCGCAGCGCCGCGCCGAAGGCCATGCGAAGTTCGGTTCCGATGTTGAACTTGACGATGTGGCTGGTTGCAGCCAGCTCGGCCCGTTGGCGCGTCGGGACGCCAGAGCCGCCGTGGATGACCAGCGGGACATGCGTCACGGCCTCGATGGCGCGGAGGCGAGCGAGGTCCAGCCCGGCACCGGGACCTTGCTGCAGATGGATGTTGCCGATGGAAATTGCCATCGCATCAACCCCGGTGTCACGGGCGAAGCGGGCGGCCTCGTCTGGATCGGTTCCTGCCGAGGTGGCGCCACCGGCATAGCCCACGAAGCCGATCTCACCCTCGCAACTGACGCCCGCAGCATGTGCGAGCTCTGCCACGGCCGCGGTCAGGTCGATGTTCTGGTGCAAGGGCAGCCGCGAGCCGTCGAACATGACCGAGGTGAAGCCGACCTCCAGCGCAGCGCGGCAGTCGTCCAGAGAGGCACCGTGGTCGAGATGAACCACGACCGGGACGCCGGCGGATTCAGCCAGATGGCGAAACATTCGGCCCAGGATCGGCAGGGGAGTATGTTCGCGACAACCGGGACCGGCTTGCAGGATTATTGGCGAGTGCTCAGCTTCTGCCGCCGCGACGTAGGCGCGGGCGTCCTCCCAACCGAGGCAGACCAGACCGGCGACGGCATAGCCATCCCGCAGCGCCGGTTGCAGGACATCCGCAAGCGTCGCCACTGTCATTTGAACTTCGCGACCATGTCCATGATGCCCGGGATCGTGTGCAGTTGCGCCGCGTGGGTCGGCTGGAAGTACTGCCTGAGGCTGCGCTGGCTTTGGCCGCCAAGGATGGTGAAGTAGTACATCTCGTAACCCGGCAGCACGCAGCAGGGGTGGTAGCCCTTGTCGATCAGAACCGTGGAGCGATTCATGATGTGATAGGCGTCGCCTGGTTCGTTATCCACCCGTTGCAGCATTTGCAGCCCCGATCCGTAGTCGGGCCGGAAGCGGAAGTTGTAGCACTCATCGTGCCGCGTCTCCTCGGGAAGGCGGTCGGTGTCGTGCTTGTGGCTGGGAAATCCCGACCAGCCGCCTGCACCGACAGTGTACAATTCGGAGACGAGCAGGCGACCGACGCGGTCGTGATAGGCAGCCCCGAGGATATGCTTGATCTTGCGGTGGGTCTTGGTGTCGTCCGAGCCGTATTGCACCAGATCGATCTCGGGCGTGCGAACGGCGAAGGGACGCAGGGTTTCGGCGAACTGCGCGCCGGCGATGAACACCTCGGTATCGGTCAGCGCGGTGATGCGCGCGCCAGTGTCCTGAGGGACATAGACCCCCTCCGGCTCGCCATCCCAGACATCGGCGCCGCGACTGCCGATTTCAGCGAAGGTTTCTCCGGCCGTTTCGACCGTGACGGTGCCGGTGGCGGGGACGATGCAGGTCTCGTAGCCGGGTGTGCGGTAGTCGAAGTGACCGCCCGCGCTGAGCCGTACGATGTTGAAATAGACCAGTGGCACCAGCGAGTGATGCAGGTCGACGATGGCGCGGTTCTGGTTGTCGTGCGGCGCGATGTGCATGAAAGGTCTTTCAATCTGCAGGGGCAGGATTTGCGGCCAGGAAGGCGTCAAGCTCGGCGCGCGTCGGCATGGCGGGGGCGCAAGCGACGCGGGCAACGACCATCGCCGCCGCCGCCGAGCCGCGCAGGACAGCCTCGCGCAGGGGCAGGCGGTCCGCCAAGCCGGCGATGAAGGCACCGAGAAAGCTATCTCCGGCGCCGGTAGGTTTGAGGGCCTGGGTGGGGTAGATGCCAGTTGCAAATTCCTGGTTGCGGGAGAAGGTCACCGCACCCAGTTCGCCCTGCTTGTAGATGACGATCTGCGCCCCGCCGGTGATCAGGCTCTGCGCTTTGGAAAGGCCAAGGTCGGTGTGCCCGGCCATGAAACCGAACTCGACATCGTTGCCGACGATCACATCGCACAGCGCAGCAGCGCGGGAGTAGACCTCGGCCGCGACGGCCGGCGAGGTCCAGGAGTAGGGGCGGTAGTCCACATCGAAGATCAGTGGCAGTCCAGCTTCCCGCGCCAGGTCGAAGGCGCGGAAGGCGGCGCTGCGTGAGGGTTCGGCGGCCAGAACGGTTCCCGTGGTGACCAGCGCCGAGAAAGCCGTATAATCCACGCGTTCGACGTCGTGGACCGTCATAGCGAAGTCGGCGGCGTTGTTGCGGTAGATGACAGACTGACACCCTTCGAGGCGCGTCTCGACGAGCGCCAAAGAGTTTCGTGCCTCGCCGCCCACGGTGCGGACATGGGTGCGCTCAATGCCATAGGTGTCGAGCTGCGCCAGGCAGAAGCGGCCTACTGCGTCGTCGGAGACGCAAGTGACAAGTGATGCCTGGGAGCCCTGTCGAGCAAGCGCCACGGCAATATTGGCCGAGGATCCGCCAAGTGCCGTGGTGAACGACGTGGCAGCTTCGAATTGGGTTCCGGGCGGATGGGCGTAAAGGTCCATTCCCGCGCGGCCGATGACGAGGAATTTCCGTCCCCCAAGGCGGCCGAGATCGGACATCATGTCCCCGACCCGACGGTGCGCCGGGCTTGGTCAGTTCCGATCTCGCCGTCTGTGTCGCCTGCGACGATCATGACATCCGCTCTCCTGGCCACAGCTTCTGACGCCACTTGCACGCCATGGCGGTTGACGATACAGCTTTTGCAACCGGTTGCAAGATCGGCCTTTGACGGGGGGCTCTGGTGAGAGACATCGGGATTGGACTGGTCGGCGGGGGCTACATGGGCAAGGCCCATGCCGTGGCGCTGTCCGCAGTTGGGGCGGTTTTCAACACTCCGCTTCGCCCCAGGCTTGAGATGATCGCCGCCACCAACGCGATTTCTGCGGATGGCTACCGCCGGGCTTACGGCTTTGCCCGCGCCACCGACGATTGGCGCAAGCTGGTGGCCGACCCACGTGTGGAGGCCGTTGTTATCGCCTCTCCGCAATCCACCCACCGCGCTATTGCGGAAGCGGCATTTGCCGCCGGTAAGCCGGTCTTCTGCGAAAAACCGTTGGGCGCGTCGCTTGAGGACGCGAGGGCCATGGTCGCCGCGGCCGCGGCGGCGGGCCTGCCGAACATGATCGGATTCAATTACGTTCGCACCCCGGCGACGCAATTTGTTCGCCAACTACTCGCCGAGGGCGCCATCGGGCAGATCACTTGGTTCCGCGGCGAGCATACGGAGGATTTCCTGGCCGACCCTGCGCTGCCCGCCAACTGGCGCACCACCGGAAGGGCGAATGGCTGCATGGGCGACCTTGCACCCCATCCGATCAACTGCATGCTGGCCCTGATGGGTCCGGTGGTCGAGCTTTCGGCGCGGATCGAAACGGTGCATGCGACCCGCCCCGGCCCTGAGGGTCCGGTGAAGGTGGACAACGACGACCAGGCACAACTGATGCTTCGCTTCGCAAATGGGGTGATGGGACACCTTTTCATCAGCCGGGTCGCTACCGGTCGGAAGATGGGCTATGCATATGAGATCCACGGCACCAGGGGGTCGATCCGTTTCGACCAGGAAGACCAGAACGCTGTCTGGCTGTATCGCGCGGAGGGGCCGGAGGCGACACGCGGCTTCACCCGCATCCTGACCGGGCCGCAGCATCCGGACTACCTGGCCTTCTGCCAAGGTCCCGGCCACGGCACCGGCTATCAGGACCAGATCATCATCGAGGCGAGGGACTTTCTGCAGGCGATCGCCACCGGAAAACCTGTCTGGCCAACCTTCAAGGACGGGCTTGCCGTGAGCCAGATCATCGACACTGCGTTCAAGGCGTCCGACGACGGCCGCTGGCACGCCGTCCCGCAACAAACCTTCACGGCATGAGGACGCCATGACCATCCGCATCGGCAATGCGCCCTGTTCCTGGGGCGTTGAATTCGCGGGCGATCCGCGCAACCCGCCTTGGCGGCAGGTTCTGAGGGACTGCGCCGATGCAGGCTACACCGGGATCGAGCTGGGCCCGATCGGTTTCATGCCGGAAGACCCGGCAATGCTGTTTGACGCCCTGGAGGAAAACGGGCTTGACCTGATCGGTGGCGTCGTCTTCCGACCATTCCATGATCCCGCCGCCTGGGACGATGTCCGCGATGCCGCCTGGCGCACATGCCGTGCGCTGACCGCGCATGGCGCGCAGCACCTGGTGCTGATCGATTCGATCTCGCCCCGCCGCGCGCCCACGGCAGGCCGCGCCGAAGCCGCCGAGCAGATGGAGGCCGCTGAATGGGCCGCCTTCCGCGACCGCATCGCCACCATTGCCCGCCTTGGGACCGAGGAATTCGGGCTGACCGTGGGTATCCATGCCCATGCGGCGGGGTTCATCGACTTTGAGCCGGAGCTTGAGCGTCTGCTGGACGAGGTGGACGAAAAGATCCTGAAAATCTGCTTCGACACGGGGCACCATTCCTATGCGGGCTTTGACCCGGTGGACTTCATGCGACGGCACATCGATCGGATTTCCTACATGCACTTCAAGGACATCGACCCCAAAGTGAAAGCCGACGTGATTGCAAAAAGCACTGGGTTCTACGACGCCTGCGGTCAGGGCATCTTCTGCAACCTCGGAACCGGTGATGTGGACTTTCCGACCGTCCGCGAAATCTTGATCGGTGCCGGTTTCGAAGGCTGGTGCACGGTCGAGCAGGACTGCGATCCGACGCTGGACGTCTCTCCCATCGACGACGCGCGGAAGAACCGCGACTATCTGCACTCTATCGGATTCTGAGGAAACAGCATGGCACGACTGAACTGGGGCATGATTGGCGGGGGCGAAGGCAGCCAGATCGGCCCGGCCCACCGTCTGGGCGCTTTGGCCGACGGGCACTTCAACCTGGTCGCAGGCGCGCTGGACCACCGGGCCGACCAGGGCCGCGACTATGCGCAGCGTCTGGGTGTCGCCGCTGACCGCGCCTATGGCGATTGGGAGGAGATGCTGGCGGGTGAGAAGAACCGCCCCGACCGCTGCGACCTGGTGACCGTGGCGACCCCGAACTCGACCCATTTCCAGATCACCAAGGCGTTCCTTGAAGCCGGGTTCAATGTCCTGTGCGAGAAGCCGATGACCGTGACGGTGGAGGAGGGCGAAGAGATCGTCCGCATCGCGCAGAAGACCGGCAAGATCTGTGCGGTGAACTACTGCTATTCGGCCTATCCGATGGTCCGACAAGCCCGCGCGATGGTGCGCAATGGGGATATCGGCAAGGTCCGGCTGGTCGTCACCAACTTCAGCCACGGTCACCACGGCGACGCGACCGACGCCGACAACCCCCGGGTGCGCTGGCGCTATGACCCGGCGATGGCGGGCGTCTCGGGGCAGTTCGCCGACTGCGGCATCCATGCGCTGCACATGGCCAGCTTCATCTGTGACGACGAAGTGGAGAAGTTATCCGCGGACTTCGCCTCGACCATTCCATCCCGCCTGCTTGAGGATGACGCGATGGTCAACTTCCGCATGTCGAAGGGCACTGTCGGGCGGCTCTGGACCTCATCCGTCGCCATCGGGCGGCAGCATGGCTTCGACATTCAGGTGTTCGGCGAGACCGGCGGGTTCCGCTGGGCCTCGGAACAGCCGAACCAGTTGATCTATACGCCCGTCGGTGGGCGGACGCAGATCATGGAGAAGGGTGAAGCCGGGCTTTACGACGACGCCAAGCGCCTGAGCCGCGTGGCCATCGCCCATCCCGAAGGCTTTCCGCTGGCAGTCGCGAACATCTACTGCGACCTGGCGGACGCGATCCGGGGTGACGCGCGGGACGGGCTGCCGACGGCCTCCAGCGGGTTGCGGTCGATGGCGGCCGTCCATACCGCAGTTGCCTCGGCCAAGGCAGGAGGCGCCTGGAGGGACGCCCGACCGCCGATGTTCCGCTAAGCCAGGGGCCGCAGGGTGCGGCGTTCGATCAGGGGGCAGGGAAAAAGCCTTGTCTCGAGAGGACGGTCGGGGGTTTCGATCGTGGACACGACAAGTTCGATGGCGGCAGCTATGATTTCGACGACGGGCTGGCGGATCGTCGTCAGTCCGATCATCTGCCAGCGTGACATCTCCATATCGTTCAGTCCGATCAGACCGATGTCACCTGGAACCGACAGGCTGGCCTCCTCGATCGCTGCAAGAGCACCGATCGCCAAGAGATCGTCGCCGCAAAAGTAAGCCTCGGCGGGCTCGCCACCCAAAAGACGCTGCATCTCGGAACGTCCTGCGTCGAAAGTGTAGGCTTCGGCGTAGCTGGTGGAGACAGTGACCTCCCATCTGCCCGCCAGTGCCGAATGGAACCCGGTTTCGCGGTCCTGGGTCGAAGTCGCGCCTGGAGGCCCGCCAAGGAAACCAAGCCGGCTGTAGCCGCGCTGAAGCAGCGCTTCGCCGGCCATCCGCCCGCAGGCGACGTTGTCGATCCCGACCACATGCACATGCGGTGCCGAGGCCCTTCGGCCAAAGGCATGAACCACTGGAAGTCCGGCCGCCTTGCAGGACTCGGCAAAGCTGGGAGGCAATGTCGAGGAGGCAACGATCACGCCGTCGACCGAGTATTGCCGCAGCATCCGCAGCGCAGCCTCATAGTCGATGGCGTCACTCAGATTCACCAGAAGGGGCCTCAGCCCACGGTCCTGCAGCCCGCGCGTGAAGAGATCGAAGACCTCCAGCAGCAAAGGGTTGTGGAAATTGTTGGCGATGAGGCCGATCAGTTTGGTCCGCCCGGTGGTCAGCCCCGACGCCAATGCACTGGGCGCATAACCGAGGTCCTTGGCCGCCTGCTCGACCTTCGCGCGGGTGCTGGCCGAAACCGATGCGCCCTCGGTGAAGGTGCGGGACACGGCGGACCGCGACACGCCCGCCCGCTGCGCCACCTCCTTTAGCGTCACCGCCATCGTCTGCCGTCCCTTTTCCTTGTCACCTGCACTATACGATGTGCTTTCCAGTCAGCGCCATGCCCGTACAACCAGCTATGCCAAACGACATACCCATCAGTTTCCCGATGCGTTGCGAGACTCGGCCCCCAAGGAAAAGACCGGGACGAAACTGGCGGGGGCCAATGAGCTTTCGATAATGGCGTCACTGCCTTGGTCGGGCGTCACGATGGCGATCTTGGGTCCGGCGTGCCGGACCTCAAGGCTACCTTCCAGGGAGCGGACGGCCATTTCGATGGCAAGCCTGCCTTGCATCACCGGGGAATCGGTCGGCGCGCCAAGGATGCGTTTTCGCATCAGGCCGCGGTAGACGGCATGGCTCATGTAGGTCGACACGACACCCACTTTCCCCTCCAGCCCGCGGGCACGCAGGATAGGGACGGCGGCCTCGGCCATCGGGCCGCTGCCGACCAGGTAATCGACGTCCGGCATTGCCTCCAGCACCTCTTCGACAAGCAGGACCTGCTCTTCTGTTCCGGTGTCGCCAAAGCGGGTCATCACGATCTCCGCCGAGCTGTCGGAGAGGCCCTTGCGAAAACCGGCCTCGACAAAGGTCACCCAACCCGCTCCCTGCGGGCCGGGAAACCAGGCCACCGTGACGGGTGGGCTGCCCTTGGGGTGCCGCTGTGCAAGAAAGCGCCCTGCAGCTGCGCCCATCTCGGTCCAGGGGACGCTGGCCTTGGCGGTGATGCCGCTGTCGTCGATGTCGTTGACTGCCGCGATCACAGGTTTCAGACGGGCGATGCGTTCCACCTCGGCGGTAAGCCCGGCGTAGGAGACTGTCCCCAGAATGACTGCGTCGAACTCGTCGCTTGCGCAACCTTTCAATTGCTCGATCTGGCGCGAAAGATTGGGGTAGCCCCCGGCTTCGAACACGTCGAAGGCGACGCCCAAACGGCGGGCTTCTTCCACCATCCCGTAGTTCACCGACAACCAATAGGCATCCTTCAGGTGCGGATAAAGCACGCAGAAGCGCCAGGGCCGGGCGGCACGGTCCAGCGCGGTATAGGCAAGGGGAATTGCGGCGCTGGCGTCGTCGAACGGGATGGCGCGAGCTTCAAGTTGCCATACCTCGGCAGAAATAGGGCCAGCCAGGACCGATCCAAGGATCACCGCCCGCAGGATACTGCGCATCCACTCTCCCCTTTCGCGGATAAGGTGATAGCCTTGTCCGCAACACGTGGCACCGGAGGCGAGCCTTGCGGAACTTTGGCTACAAGTCGAGTCTTGGTGGACGGCTTCTGATCGCCATTGCCCTGATCGCGGGGTTCCCGGCGGCCACCGGGGTGCTGGGCTGGTTCGAGTTGAAGGATGTGGCGGCCAACCAGTCCCGCATGGTTACCGAAGCAATTCCGGCGATTTCTGAAGTGCGGGGTGTGGCCGAGGAGACGAGCCGCGTGGTCGCCGTGGCACCCGAACTGGCGGCAGTGACCAATGAGGGGCAGCGGGTGGAGCGGGCGGCGTTCCTGTTCGACCAGGCCAAGGCTTTGCGTGCGCGGCTGCTCCGGCAGCAAGGTCTGCCCGACGATGCCCTGGCAAACGCCCTGGCGGCCGAAGCCGCTTTGCGTGAAGCATTGACGACTATTGACCGGCTGGTGCGACAGAAGATCAGCCTGTTCTCGCGGCGCGAGTCGCAGTTGAAGTCCGGTCTCGAAGCCGCGGCGGAACTGACGGAAATCGCCGATACTCTGGTCGCGAATGCCGAGATGGGGGCCTCGGCCGTGATCTCCAGCCTTTACGGCATGGACGGAACGGATACGGCGGACCCCGAGGTCCGGCTGGACACGCTGGACAAGCTGATCGAGGTCGACCTGTTCCAGATGGGCCTCATGTTCGAGTTGCGCTCGCATGCCTCCGAGGTCGGGCTCTTGCTCAACCGCGTGGCAGGGGTGCAGTCCAGAGCCGAGTTGCAGGTGTTGCGTGATGAACTTGCAGCGCGGGTGCGGGTGATTTCGCGGCGGCTGGAATCGGTTCAGGACCCACGCCGGGCGGAACGGGTTCGCGTCCTGCTGCGGGTGATCGGTTCTGGCCCAGCCTCGCCTCCCGAGACAGCTGCGCTGTTCGAAAACGCCGAGCAGGTGCTTGTTGTCACCCAGCGGATCGCCGTGGCGGAAACCGAGCTGCGGGTGGCCGCACTTGATCTGGAGGCCGCTGCGGCGGCATTGGCGGACCGGATCGAGGCGAATGCGGTGATGGCGGGTCAGTCTGCCCAGCAGGCGATCCTGGCGACGCAGCGACTTTATGCTTTTTCGGCGTTGCTGGCGCTGGTCCTGTCGCTTGGGGTCTTGTGGTTCTATGTCCGGGGCAACCTGATCCGGCGTCTGGATGCGCTGTCAGTGCGAATGACCCGGCTGGCCGAGGGCAAGCTGGGCGAGTCGATCCAGCCCGATGACAGCGACGAGATTGCGCGGATGGAGGGCGCAGTCGAAGTCTTCCGCCAGCATGCGATCGCGAACCGCGAACTCGCTGCCGAACGCGAGCGGCACCTGGAGGAGCTTCGCCGACACCGCAGCGAGTTGCAGGAACTTGTGGACGAGCAGACCGAAGCTTTGCGCGGTGAAGTCGCGGCACATGACGCAGCCCGTGACAGGGCAGAAGCCGCGGACCGTGCGAAGTCCGAGTTCCTGGCCATGATGAGCCACGAGATCCGGACCCCGATGAACGGGGTTCTGGGGATGCTGCGCAACCTGCCGCGCGGAGGTCTGAGCGGTGAACAGGTCGCGCGGCTGGATGCGGCGCTTACCTCTGGCAAGGGGTTGATGGGATTGCTGAACAGCATCCTGGACTACTCCAAGCTTGAGCAGGGACAGGACGCGGGCGAGACAGTTGTTTTCGACCTGGCCGAGGCTTTGACCGATATCGCTCTGCTGATGGCCCCGATGGCCGAGGAAAAGGGACTGCTTCTGGTCACCGAACTGCCTTCGGTCGCATTGCCCCCGCTTGTTGGAGACATGGGCAAGTTGCGGCAGATCCTTTTCAACCTGGTGTCGAATGGTGTGAAGTTCACCGACGCCGGAGAGGTGCGGATCGCGGTGGCCCAAGAAGGTCCGTCCGATGCGAACCCGCTGCGTCTGCGCTTTACGGTCAGCGACACAGGCTGTGGGGTTGCCCCGGTGGCGCTGGAGCGCATTTTTGACGCCTTCCAGCAAGAGGACCCGCAGACCTCGCGAACATATGGCGGCACCGGACTGGGTCTGACGATTTCCCGCCGCCTTGCAGGGTTGATGGGTGGGATGCTGACGGTTGCCAGCCAGCAGGGCAGGGGGGCTACTTTCACCCTTCATCTCCCCTTCGCGCGGGCTGCGGAAATGCCCGTGTCCATTGTCACGCACGCAAAGGATCTCCCGCCGTTGAAAGTGCTTGTGGTCGAGGACCATCCCGTCAACCAGGACGTGGCGTCGGGCTATCTTGCAACGATGGGACATCAGGTGGAGATCGCGTCGACGGGCGAGGCTGCGCTGGAGTTGCTGACGCAGGGCAGGTTCGACGCAGTGCTGATGGATGTGAACCTGCCTGGTATTTCGGGCATAGAAACGACCCGGCGTTTGCGGGCTTTGCCAGAGTTCCGCTGGCTTCCGGTGATTGGCGTGTCGGCCCATGCCCAGCCGCAGGACATGGCGGCTTGTCGCGCCGCTGGAATGGACGAGGTGGTTCCGAAGCCCTTGACCCCCGAGACACTGGCCGTGGCGCTTGACCGGCTTTGTGGGGACGATGTGGGTCCGGCAGTTCGCGAGTTGCTGGCGGATCTTGGGGCATCGGCCACGCGTGACCTTGTCCGGTTGATGCTTGAACGACTGCAGCCGGAGGTGCAGGAAATCGTGGACGCCCTTCGTGACGGCGCGGTGGAGGAGGTCGACCGCCGGGCACATCAGCTGAAGGGTGCGGTCGGCAATTTTGTCCTGGCCGATCTGGTCGACATCCTGGAAACCCTGAGTCGCGGCAAAGCACATCCGACTCCGGCGGTCACGGCGTCGCTTTTGGTCGCGACTGCGGCGGCCGAGCGCGAGTTGACCCGCGCGTTGCGTGTGCTGGGGGACGTTGCGACTGTCAGGACAGCGGCGCAGTGAAGACATAGCCCTCGCCGTGCGAAGTGCCGAAGATCCTCGGCTGCTTGGGGTCATCTCCGAACTTTGCGCGCAGTCGCTTGACCATCACGTCCACCGTTCTGGTGCCGGTCAGGCTTTGCCGGTGCGTGATGCTGGCCAGCAGGCGGTCGCGGGAAAGGACGATTCCCGCGTTCAGCACGAAACTGCGCAAAAGCTCGTATTCAGCACGCGTCAGCTGCACGCCTTGGCCATCCGACCGTGTGACGTGCCGGGCAGCGGTGTCGAAGCTGAAACCTGCAAAATGGACCACGCGCCGCGTAAGCTGCCGCATTGCCGCCGTGCGCCGCAGCAGGTTCTTGACCCGTGCCAGCAATTCACGCCGGTTGAAGGGTTTGCAAACGTAATCGTCCGCCCCAAGTTCCAGGCCCACGATCCGGTCCACGTCGTCTGTGCGTCCCGACAGCAGGATGATTCCGATTTCGGACCGGGCGCGCTGTTCGCGGGTAATCTCGAGTCCGTCCTTGCCGGACAGGTTGATGTCCACGATCAGGAGGTCCGGGCTTTCCTGTGCCAGCACCTTTTCGGCGGCTTCCGCCCCTGCGCAGGCCGTGACCCGGTAGCCGAAACCCTCCAAGTAGCCCCCAAGCGCGGTGCGGGTCACCGGGTCGTCTTCGATCACGACGATGTGGGCAGCGGGGGTCATGCGGCCAGAGCCTCCGGGCATGGGCGAAGTACTGTTAACATTTTGTAACAACATTCTCCAGCCCGTTCACGCCTGGGGTCTGACACGTTCACATCCAGTCCATAACGTTGCCTCACGGGAAAGCGATCGACTTTCCGGGGAAACGTCGGCTCCGGTTGGGGCGCGACCTGAACAGGGATCGAAACTCATGCAGAAACTGACCAGACTGCTTCTTGGCGCGGCGGTTGCCGCTTTAGCCGCCCCCGTCCTTGCCGAAGATTCGGCAGACCCGATCGTCATACCGACGCACAACTGGTCGAGCCAGATCGTGATGTCGAACGTCGTGGGCCAGATGTTCGAAGGTATGGGAAACTCGGTCGAATATGTCTCGACCGACAGCCAGGCGGTCTACGAAGCCGTGCGCCTGGGCGACGCGACGCTGGAACTGGAAGTGTGGGAAGGCGCGTTTGGCAAGTCGTTCAGGGCTGCGGTGGAAAAGGGTGGCATCCACGACGTTGCCACCCACGCCGCCATCACCCGCGAGGACTGGTGGTATCCGATGTGGACCAAGGAAGCCTGCCCCGGTCTGCCGGACTACAAGGCGCTTAACGAATGCGCGGCCAAATTCGTGACACCCGAAACCGGCGACAAGGGCCGATTCTTGGGCGGGCCGGTGGACTGGCTGAAGCATGACCAGGAAAAGGTCGATGCACTGGGGATGAACTTTGTCGTGGTGAACGCAGGCTCTGCTGCGGCGCTTTGGGCCGAGATCGCGGCGGCCGAGAAGGACAAGACCCCGATCGTCCTCTTCAACTGGACCCCGAATTTCGCGGAAGCCGTCTGGCCGGGCGAATTCGTCGAATTCCCGACGTGGGAAGAGGGTTGTGACGTCGATCCGACCAAGGGCCCGCTGCCCGACAAGACCTTCGATTGCGGCAATCCGGCCAACGGCTACCTCAAGATCGCAGCTTGGGATGGCATGAAGGACAAGTGGCCGGGTGCCTATGCCACGCTGCAGAAGGTCAACTTCACGAACGCGCAGATCGCCGAGATGGCCAAGCTTGTGGATGTCGACGGGATGGAGCCCGAGGACGCCGCGACCGCATGGCTTGAGGCAAACGAAGCTGTGTGGAAGCCCTGGACCGAATGAACTCCGGAGTCACCTTCGGGTGACTCGCAACTGGCCACCCGGGCTTTCCCTCCCGGGTGGTCCTTTCACCCTTGGATGCCAAAATGACAGCAAGTGATGTGGTGATTTCCTGCCGTAATGTCTGGAAGGTCTTCGGAGACCGCCCGGAACGGCTGCGCCTGTCTCCTCAGACGACGCTGGAGGAGTTACGCGCAACGAACCACATCCCGGCGGTGCGTGACGTATCTCTGGACATTCGCCGGGGCGAGATGCTGGTGGTGATGGGGCTCTCCGGCTCGGGCAAGTCTACCTTAATCCGCTGCCTGGCGCGGCTTTTGGACATCACGGCCGGCGCGGTCGAGGTCGAGGGGCGGGACATCGGCAAGCTGTCCGAACCCCAGTTGATCGAGCTTCGCCGCAGCAAGATGGGGATGGTCTTCCAAAGCTTTGGATTGCTGCCGCACCGGACCGCGCTTGAGAATGTCGCCTTCCCGCTGGAGATGCGGGGGCAGGAACGATCATCGCGGATCGCGCGCGCCCGCGAAATGCTATCGCTCGTCGGCCTGAAGGGCCGCGAAGATTACTTCCCGAGGGAACTGTCCGGTGGCCAGCAGCAGCGCGTTGGCATCGCCCGAAGCCTTGCGGTTGAGCCGGATATCTGGTTCCTCGACGAACCATTCAGCGCTTTGGACCCCTTGATCCGCCGCGAGATGCAGGACGAGTTCCTGCGCCTAAAGGGCATGCTGGCCAAGACGATCGTCTTCATCACCCACGACTTCGACGAGGCCCTGCGCCTGGCCGACCGGATCGCGATCATGAAGGACGGGGTCGTCGAACAGATCGATACACCCGAACGCATCGTGATGGCACCTGCAACGCCTTACGTTGCCAAATTCACCGAAGCCATTGACCGCACACGTGTCGTTCGCGCGCTGGCCTTGGCCCAACCGGTGGAGGGTCGTGTCGTGGAGGGTGATCCACTTCCGGCGAATGAGACCCTGCACGCCTTGGCGCGCCGGATAGTAGGTGACAGCCGTGCCCTGATCCCCCTGGTGGACAAAGGGCAGATCGCAGGCCTGATCGACCGGAAGGCGGCGCTGGATCTTTTGCTCGGTCCTGCGGCATGATGACGACAGCGGTGGCAAAACCCCGGTTCAGCCTGGACCAAAGACGCATCGCAGAGGCGATCCTTCTGGTCGCGCTTGTGCTGGTCGTGTTCCGAAATGTCCTGCCAGCGGGGCTGCTCCGTGTGCCTGAGGGAATGGTTCTGCCCTTCGCCGACTGGATCAACGCCAGCTTCGACTTTGCCCGCGACGAACTTGGGCTGATGGCCTTTACACGTGCCTTCTCGGATGTGGTGGAGTTCTGTCTGGATGTGACCGCGAACCTCCTTTACGGCAAGTCGCGTTGGCCGAACGTGGGGCCGATCCCCTGGGTGGTGATCGCGGCAACCGCTATGATGGCGGGCTTCGCGCTTGGAGGGGTGCGGCTGGCCGCACTGGCAGGGGGCACGTTCGTCTGGATCGCCGTGATGGGCCAGTGGAAATGGGCGATGGAGACCCTTTCGGTCATCGTCGTCGCCGTCCCGTTTTCGGTGGTCTTCGGTCTGCTCATGGGAATTCTGGCTTGGCGGTCGCGCCTCGCCGAGCGTATCCTGAACCCGGTCCTGAACATCGCGCAATCGCTTCCGCATTTTGCCTACATGATCCCCGTTGTCGTGTTCATCGGCGTCGGTCCCAAGGCGGGTGCCATCGTGACCATCATCTTCTCGGTCCCGCCGATGATCCGGATGACCCTCTTGGGCCTGCGCGGAGTTTCGCCCGAGATCATCGAAAGCGGCAAGATGAGCGGCACGACCCGCTGGCAGCTCATGACCCGCGTCCGCCTGCCCGCCGCCCGCACCGAGATCCTGATCGGTGTCAACCAGGTCATCATGCAAAGCTTGGCGATGGTGGTTCTGGCCAGCTTCATCGGCATGCCGGGGCTGGGGCAGAAGCTGCTCCAGCTTCTCCAGGCGCTGAAGATCGGGCTGTCGGTGGAAATCGGCATTACCATTGTTCTTCTGGCCATTGTCCTGGACCGGATGTCCAAGGCCTGGGCGGTCAAGCAACCCGAGCATGTGGAAGGCGCCACCTGGATTCATCGCCATCGGCTTCTGGTCATCTGGGTGGGGCTGGTCGCGCTTGGTTTTGTTGCGGCCTGGCTGCATCCCTATTTCGCCGAGGTGGAGCGCAAGCAGGCGCTCAGCATGGCGGGCCCGGTTGACGCGGTGGTCGGCGGTTTCATCAACCTGATTGATCCGGTGACCGATTGGCTGCGCTGGTTTCTCATTACCTGGGTGCTGATCCCGCTGCGCGACGGCTTTCTGTGGCTGCCGACCTCGGCTGTCGTTCTGGCCCTGGCTGGGATCGGCTGGCGCGTCGGAGGTCTACGCTCGGCACTCGTCTGTCTGGCCTTCGTGCTGCCCATCGCGCTGTCGGGCTGGTGGGACCGCGCAATGATCACCGTCTATACAGTCTTTATCTCGGTATTCCTTGCGCTTCTTATCGGCGTGCCGCTTGGCCTTTTGGGAGCTGGGACCGAGGCTCGTGCACGCCGCTTCCTTCTGGTCTGTGATACCGCGCAAACTTTCCCGAGTTTCATCTACCTGATACCCGTGATCATGCTTTTCGGTGTCAATGATGTCGCGGTGGTCGCCGCCGTCATGGTCTTCGCCACAGTCCCCATTGTGCGTTATACCATCGAAGGGCTTCGAATGATCCCGCCGGAAATCGTCGAGTCCGCCCAGATGTCCGGGGCAAGTCCCGGTCAGCTTCTGCGCTATGTGAAACTGCCGCTTGCCGTGCCGACCCTGGTCGTGGGCGCCAACCAGTCGATCATGTTCTCACTCTTCATGGTGATCATCGCCGCTTTCATCGGCACCCAGGACCTCGGACAGGAGATGCAGCGCGCCCTGTCCTCCACCGACGTTGGCAAGGGGCTGGTGCTGGGACTTGCCGTTGCCTTCATCGGTCTGCTGGCCGACCACATCCTGATGACTGTGGCTCGGACCTGGACCAAGTCGAGCTGAAACGACCCGCGCTTCGTACTGCAGCGCCAAGAGTGGCGATGGATCAAGCCCGTTCATCCTCGGTCGCGCGGATGACGCAGGCCAGCGCCCCGGCGGCCAGCGCTTGTGCTGTCTAATGCCCGGAATGTCGGCGCAGCCAGCCAGAAAGTCATCCAAAGCTGCGTGACGTTTCTTGTCTGTGAAGGTGACCCAATCGGGTATGCCGGGGTCTAACCCGTCGAGCAGAAACGACTGAGATCGCTCCGATGCCGTCTAGATGGATCCTACTGCCCTAAAGCGACCCGAATGACTGCTTCCGGAAACATGCCGCGCATATGGCGCTATCGGAATGACGGCTGAAGGGCTTCAGTCTGCTATCCAAAGCAACGCCTTATCGTTCCCCAAGCTCCACCGTCCTTCGCTTCGGGTTGTGATCCCTCGCGCCGTCAGCTCTGCCGCGATCGAAGGCATCGATTTTGACCGACCGCTTGGATATCTAGGAGCTAGTGCTCAGTATCAGCGGCATAACATCCGAAAACAACGGAAGAACCCGGCCTCAGCCGGATTGGGAGCGTGGTTTCGCTGGGTTAAGTGGCGGAGAGGGTGCCCGCCATGATGGCGTTTTTATCATTTGTAATCCAATGCATAGGGCGCTTCGGTCCCTTGTTCCTATGCCATTTACCCCACATCCCATCTATGCGACCTTGTGCAACCCGATACATCCAGTTACCTTTCTGATGTGGG
Source organism: Paracoccaceae bacterium (assembly GCA_031412255.1). GTDB lineage: Bacteria > Pseudomonadota > Alphaproteobacteria > Rhodobacterales > Rhodobacteraceae > Tabrizicola. The sequence continues at coordinate 37,788 of JANOCQ010000087.1, forward strand.
GTAGCATGTTGGATAGCCGTGATGCCGAAAGTTGCCGAGGAACTAAGTGCGCTTGATGTGAAGCGGCTGGCCCATCCGGGGGGCAGGCGGAATGTCCTGTTTTCGGTGGGTGGCGTGCCTGGCCTTCACTTGCAGGTCACACCGAATGGCGGGCGGTCTTGGGTCTTGCGCGCTAAGGTTGGCACCATGCGCCGCGACATTGGCCTTGGCGGCTTTCCCGGCGTTACCCTTTCACAGGCCCGCGACAAGGCCCGCGATGCCCGCGCCAAGATAGAAACCGGCGTTGACCCGGTCGAGGAACGCAAGGCCGCCAAGGCCGCTCTGCTGGCCGCCCAGCGCCGTGGCCTGACCTTCGCCAATGCGGTGGTCCGTTGCCTTGCCGCAAAGCTGGACGCCTTCAAGAACGCCAAGCATCGCCAGCAATGGGAAAACACCCTTGCCAGCTATGCCATCCCCGAACTTGGCGCGATGCTGGTGCAGGATATCACCACCCAAGACGTGTTGCGGGTTCTGCAACCCCATTGGACCGACCGAACGGAAACCGCGTCACGCTTGCGCGCGCGGATCGAGGCGGTTCTTAGCTGGGCCACCGTTGCAGGCCATCGGACAGGCGACAATCCGGCGCGCTGGGCGGGCAACCTGAAAGAACTGCTACCGGCCCCGTCCAAGGTGTCTATAGAGGGCAACCATCCCGCCTTAGCCTTGGATGACGCGCCCCGCTGGTTTGCCGCCTTGCAGACCCGCGAAGGGTTCGGCGCGCGGGCGCTGGAGCTTCTGGCCCTGACCGCCACCCGGTCGCAAGAGGTTCGGGGCGCACAGTGGGATGAAATCGACTTGGACAAGGCGCTATGGGTCATACCCGGCGCGCGCATGAAGATGGGCAAGGAACATCGCGTTCCCCTCTCTGCCCGCGCCGTGGCGCTTCTGAAGGCGCTTCCCCGGCTTGAAGGCAATCCGCTGGTTTTTCCGGCGGCACGCGGCGGGATGCTTTCCGACATGACCCTTTCCGCCACCATGAAGCGGATGCACGAAGCCGAGATATTGCAGGGGAAAACAGGCTTCCTTGACCGCGTGTCCAAGCGTGCCGCCGTGCCGCATGGCCTGCGCAGCTCATTCCGCGATTGGGTGGCCGAGCAAACCACCTATCCCGGCGAAATGGCCGAGGTAGCCTTGGCGCACCGTATCAGCAACGCGGTCGAGGCCAGCTATCGGCGCGGCGACCAGATCGAAAAGCGGCGGCGGATGATGGGCGATTGGGCGGTGTTTCTTGGAAGAGATAAGCGGTCCGGAAACTTTGTGAGAGTCGCTTGATGCTGCGACAGACCGGATTTCTCAACTTCACGCAGCTTTTGGAACTTGTTTATCGTGAGTTTGCAGCAGAAATATCTGAGCTATCCACCGAAGGCGAACTATTCGAAGATGAGCAGATCGACTTCACCCCAGAGGAACGAGCGCGAGTTTGGGCGCTTTTTCAATGGCGCACTATCATCGACCGAGCAAACGAAGTTTACCTGTTGCTTGAGACTATCGATACAGCGCGCCTTGATGCCGTTTTTGTCCTGCAAACAGTAGATGGAGCAGAGCACCTTGCATTCGATATCGACCTTCATTCACCACTTACGAGGGAACGCCTTAGGAATTTTGAGCGTAAACTTCTGCTTTCGTGGAAGTATGTGGACCCACTTCTCGGAGTAATTAAGCTTCCACAGAAGAGTTTCTGGAGCCGCACAGCGGCCGATAACATTACCCGGCAACTTGAAGACCGACTCCGAATCTATGATGGACGAACGGTAGCTATTTCGGAATCAGATGCGACGGATTCAATCTTTTGGATTAAGGGGGTTCTGGCGCAGACTAAGCCAAAACCGCCCGACGCAGAGAAATGGTCAAACGTTTTCCAGACCTACATGCAGGCTTACCCTGATGGCAAGGGAACGGCCACATGGGAGGAGGTGGAAACCCGGACCGGATACTCACGCAGGCATTTGTTGAGGGCTATCAAACAGTTCCAAGGCGACGAATAAGGGCAACGGTTTGGGCATCATCTGGGCACCCCGGACGCCCATCTGATGCCCATTTGCCCAGCTTCCTTTCGCTGCATGGAAACGCCTCAATGCACTCAATCGCAATCCGATGGAGTGCCGCTCATGACCAAAGTCTTTCTGGAGGTCTACCTATCTGACCGCCAAATTGGCGCACGATACAATGTTCACCACCTTACCCCACGCCGCTGGGTGAAGGATGACCCAACTTTCCCCCGCCCCATCAAACTGACGCCCGGTTGCACTCGCTGGCGTCTGTCTGAAATCGAGGCTTGGGAAGCATCCAAGACCGAAACCGCAGCATAATGAAACCGCCACCTGGCGGGGCGGCGGCCTATTCGTTTCGGCGGTCTGGGATGACCCGAACAATAGCACCACCTGCCCGTGGCTTCAATTGCCAAGGGGCAACACATGACAAAGCAAGACCGTTGGTTTTCGGGAGAGACGCAAGTTTTCTGGGCCTGCAAAGCACTGACCGAAGGGCGCGTGATTTCCCACAAGACGGAAATCAGGGAGGTGAAGGGATGGCGACTTGGCGCAATCATCCACCTTCTGCGCTCGAAATACCGCTGGCCCATCACGGTTGAGTATCGTGGGGCCGAGAACGTGGCCCATTACCGCCTGCGACCCGGCACCGTGATTGCCAACCTGTCTTTCCCGCCCAGCGCCGCAAGTCTGTCAGATGGAGGGAAGGCATGAACCGGCTTCAAATCCTCTACCTGCGCCGCTTTGGCCTGACCGAGGCGCAGGCCAAAGTCATCGCCGTGCTGGTCTGGGGGGGCTGACATGGGCCTTCGCAAATCATCCCTGCCCGACGATTTCCGAAACGAGCTTGCCCGCCTTGTGCGGGCGGGCTTCCCCCTCTTGCCTTTGGGCGGGGGGGCCGATGGCAAGGGGCCATTGGTCGAGGCATGGACCGGCCCCAAGCTGGCCTTGGCCCGCGTGCTGGCCCCGCTCTACCGGGCGGGGTCACAGGTCTACGGCATCCGCCTTGATGGCCTTGCCGTGATCGACTGCGACACCGACAGCGCCGAGCTTGTCACGGCCCTGGAGGCGCGCTTTGGACCTTCCCCCGTCCATATCAGCACGCCACGCGGTCGCCACCTCTACTACCGCGCCACGGCACAGGCACCGAACCTGCGCGCCGAGGGCCTGCCGGTCGATATCAAGACCGGCCCGCGTGCCTACGTCGCTGGCCCGTGGTCGATCCGGCCCGATGGCGGCATCTACAGGCCCGCCAAGGGGCTGCTAGGGATAAATCCCCTGCCACCGATGCGCGCCATTGTTACGCCTGAGAACAGGGCCGTATCAGCGGCCATTCCGGCAGGTCATCGGCATGTGGCTTTGGTCAAGGAGGCGATAAAGATGCTGGAGCTTGTCGACAGCGCCGAGGAACTGGCGGC
>JANOCQ010000088.1:0-13212 GCA_031412255.1 Paracoccaceae bacterium
TGCAGCTGGTGGGACGTACTGGCCGAAGCACGGGCACAAGGCTCGTTCGATGCTGCCACAATGGCCGAGGTGGAGAGTTTCCTGAAAGCCCCCCGCGACTGGCAGAACGCCCGCAAGACCTGATTCCCCGCTTCGTGCTTCGCGGCCTCAGTTGTGACACCCACTAATGACTGCCAATCCTGCAAGGTATAGCTGGGAGCTTCACCGACCGGGCAAGATATGGTAGGCTATAACTTGTGGATAAGCGGCTTATGCACAGCTTACCCCCAACCCTTTCCACCGCGGGACGTGCTAGGCGGTGGACACCAAAAAGCAGACAAGACGGCAGGGGGCAGACATGACCGAAATCACCGCACTCAGGGCGATGGGGCCTGGGCCAATGGCTCCGGCCGCAGCGGCGTCGGATGCCGAGGTGCTGCCACACAACATCGAAGCCGAGCAGCAGCTTCTGGGTGCGATCCTGACCAACAACGAGATTTTCGACCGCATCTCGTCGCTGGTGAAGGCGGAGCATTTCTTCGATCCCGTGCACCAGCGCATCTTCGAGATTGCCGCCGCCCGCATCCTGAAGAACGCATTGGCCTCGCCGGTCACCCTTAAGGCATTCCTTGAGGATGACGCAGGGCTGAAGGAGCTGGGCGGGCCGGCTTATCTGGTGCGGCTGGCGGGGGCCGCGATCTCGGCCTATGCGGCGCGGGACTATGCCCAGATGATCTACGACCTGGCGGTTCGGCGCGAGCTGATCCAGCTGGGTCGGGACATCGCCGCGCAGGCGGCCAAGGTCGAAGTGTCCTCCGAGCCAAAGGACCAGATCATTGAAGCCGAACAGCGGCTTTACAAGCTGGGCGAGCAAGGTGTCGCCGAGCGGGGATTTCAAAGCTTTCTCAAGGCCGTGACCGACGCGGTGAATGTTGCAAACGCGGCCTACCAGCGTGACGGGGGCCTTGCGGGGATTTCCACCGGTCTTCTGGACATGGACAAGAAGCTGGGAGGGCTACATCCCTCCGACCTCCTGATCCTTGCGGGCCGTCCTTCGATGGGCAAGACCTCTCTGGCCACCAACATCGCCTTCAACATCGCCAAGGCGCACAAGCGGGGCCGCATGCCGGACGGATCGGATGGCTCGGTCGAAGGGGGTGTGGTCGGGTTCTTTTCCCTGGAAATGAGCGCCGAGCAGCTGGCCGCCCGGATCTTGTCGGAAGCCTCCGAAGTGCCGTCGGAACAGATCCGCCGCGGCGACATGACCGAACAGGAGTTCCGCCGGTTCGTCGAAGCAGCCAAGGCGCTGGAAGCCTGCCCGCTTTACATCGACGACACCCCTGCCCTGCCGATCAGTCAGGTGGCGGCGCGGGCGCGGCGGTTGAAGCGGACCCATGGGCTGGATGTGCTGATCATCGACTATCTGCAGCTGTTGAAAGGCACCTCCAAGGAAAACCGGGTGCAGGAAGTCAGCGAGATCACGCAAGGGCTGAAGGCCATCGCCAAAGAACTGAACATTCCGGTCATCGCATTGTCGCAGCTGTCCCGCGCGGTTGAGTCCCGCGAAGACAAGCGACCCCAGCTGTCGGACCTGCGGGAATCGGGGTCGATCGAGCAGGACGCCGACGTCGTGATGTTCGTGTACCGGGACGAATACTACAAGGAGCGCGAAAAGCCCGGCGATCACGAGCTTGAAAAGATGGCGCAATGGCAGGCCATCATGGAATCGGTGCATGGCAAGGCCGAGGTCATCATCGGCAAGCAGCGCCACGGGCCGATCGGCACGGTGGAACTGTCGTTCGAGGGCCGGTTCACCCGGTTCGGCAATCTGGCAAAGCCCTGGCAGGGTCAGGGCGGGCCGGATGTGGGCTTCTAGCCCCTTGTTCGAATCGGATCAGCCAGCAAACGCAACCCGTTCAGCACGACCAGAAGGGTGCCACCCTCGTGGCCAAGCACGGCCAAAGGCAATGGCAACTCGAAGAACAGGCTTCCGGTCACCAGAACCGCCATAGCCCCGAGAGCAATCGTCAGGTTCTGCCGGATCACCCGCATCGTGCGGCGGGCCAGACGACGGGCATCGGCCAACTTTCGCAGGTCATCGGCCATCAGGGCAACATCGGCGGCCTGCAGTGCCACCTCGCTGCCCGCGACCCCCATCGCCACGCCGACATCGGCCCGGGCCAAGGCGGCCGCGTCATTCACCCCGTCGCCGATGAAGGCAACCTTGCCGTGCCTGGTGGCCGCATCGACCAGAGTGACCTTGTCGCCGGGCAGAAGACCCGCATGGATCTCGTCGGGTGCGAGGCCCAGGCGGGCACCGATCCGTGCTGCTACCGGGGCGCGGTCGCCGGTCATCATCAGGATGTCGGTCTTGCCTCCGGCCTTCAGCGCCACCAGCGCCTCGGCCGAGGTGATGCGGGGTTCGTCGGCCACGGTGACGGCACCAAGGACGCGCGACCCGCGACCGACCAGGATCATCGTTTCGGCCCCGTCGGCCATATGAGCAACCTCGGGCGGAAGGCTTGTCCCCATCCGGGCCAGCATCCGCGCGTTGCCGGCCCAGATCGGCCCTTCCGCATCCACTCCCGTTATCCCCTCGCTGGGATGTGCCCGCACATCCTGCACTGGTGATGGGGTCAGTCCGCGCGCGGCCACCTCGCGGCGGATGGCAGCGGCGATGGGGTGTTCGGACTGCGCTTCAAGCCCTGCGGTCAGGGCCAGAAAGGCATCCTCGCCGCCCTTCAGAGCCAGGACATTGGTCACCGAGGCAAGGCCCGTCGTCAGGGTCCCGGTCTTGTCGAAGGCGAAGGTCCTGACCTCGGCCAGACCTTCCAGCGCTGCCCCGCCCTTGAAGAGGACGCCGCCCCGCGCCGCCGCGGAAAGAGCCGAAAGGATCGCCGCTGGAACCGAAATGACCACGGCACAGGGGCTGGCCGCGACCAGCAGCGTCGCCGAGCGGTACAGAGCCTCGCCCGCGTCGTAACCCACCGCGCGAAAGCCGAACCACGAAAGGACCGATCCCAGCAGCACCGCCACGGTGTAGCGCTGGCCGAACCAGTCCGAGAAGCGTTCCGAGGGGGACTTCATCGCCTGCGCCTCGGTCACGAGCTTGATCATCTGCGCGACCGTGCTGGTGGCCAGCCCCCGTGTCACCTCGACCGCAAGGATACCATCAAGGTTCACCGTGGCTTCATGCACCAGATCCCCCGTCGCCTTCCGGACCGGAGCCGACTCACCCGTAACAGTGCTTTCGTCGAGATGTCCGGACCCCTCCGCCACCCTTCCATCAACCGGCACGCGGGCACCGGGACGCAAGATCACCCGGTCGCCCGGCCGGAGGCTTTCCACCGCCACTTCAACGACCCCGTCCGGGCCTTCCAGCAACGCCGTTTCAGGGCGCAGCTGCATCAGCGCCTCCACCGCGCGGCGTGCCTTGCCCATCGACCGATGCTCCAGCGTGTGGGACAGCGAGAAAAGCGCGAGCAGCACCGCGCCTTCCAGCGCCGCCCCGACCGAAGCCGCCGCCAGCGCCGCGACAACCATCAGAAGGTCGATGTCCAGCCGCCAGTCATCCCGCAACTCGTGCACCGCCGTGCGCAACGGTGGCAGTCCGCCGGCCAGAAACGACACCCCGAGCGCCGCCCAGACGAGTCCTTCTGGCAGGGGCTGCAGAAATGCGTCCAGCGTCGCGATGCCAAGGCCGATCCAGCAAAGGATTGTCAGATAGAGGTCGGCATCTTCGTCATGATCAGCGCTGTCATTTGACACCGGCGTCTCCTTTTCTCCGGTGCAAGGTCGCGCAGGCGGCCGGAAAGGGCAAGCTCCTGCCCGGCCCGAGGTTTTCCCTTGACCGCGGCCCCGCCCCGGTCGAAACAGCCGCATGGCGACTGGAACTCTGACGATTGACCTCGATGCGATTGCCGCGAACTGGCGCGCGCTGGACCGGATTTCCGGCCCCGGTGTGCAGACAGCGGCGGTGGTGAAAGCCGATGCCTACGGCCTGGGCGTAACGCGGGTTGCCCGAACTCTGGCCGCGGCCGGTGCGCGGCGCTTTTTCGTGGCTTTGGCCGAGGAAGGTGCTGCGGTTCGCCAGGCCCTGGGACCGGGGCCGCAGATCGCCGTCCTGTCGGGCCACATGGCGGGCGATACCGAGATGATCCATGATCTGGATCTGACGCCGATGCTGAACAGCCTGGAGCAGATCACCCGCCACCTGGAATCGCTTCCGGGTCACCCGTTCGGAGTGCAGCTTGATACCGGCATGAACCGGCTGGGCGTTGAAATGCTGGAATGGCAGGCCGTGGCACCGATCCTGGTCGAAGCTGGTCCGGAACTGTTGATGAGTCACCTGGCCTGCGCCGACACACCCGACGATCCGCTGAACGAGGCGCAACTCAAGACGTTTCACGAGATGACCGACGGGACCGGCCTGCCGCGCAGTCTTGCGGCCACCGGCGGCATTCTTTTGGGGTCGCGCTACCATTTCGACCTGACCCGCCCCGGCATCGGCCTTTACGGCAGCTTGCCCTATGAGGCTGCGATCCCGGCCCTCACGCTGTCGCTTCCTGTCATCCAGACGCGCGAGGTCGCGCCGGGCGAGGCGGTGGGATACGGCTGCACCTGGGTGGCCGACCGGCCCTCTGTCATCGCCACGGTCGCGGCTGGCTATGCCGACGGCTTGCCCCGTACCCTGTCAAACAAGGCACAGTTCTGGGACAATGACACGCCCTGCCCGCTTGTAGGCCGCGTCTCGATGGACCTGATCACGGTCGACATCACGGACCTGCCCGAAGTCCCGAAGACCCTGGACATCATCGGCCCGAACCAGCCCGTCGACGTGCTCGCGGACATGGCAGGAACCATCGGATACGAGCTTCTGACCGCACTCGGCCCCCGCTATACCCGCCGCTATCAGGAGAGCCCGGCATGATCGACGCGACCCTTGGGTCGCTCGGCCGCCCGGTCCTGCAGGCCGTTGCTGCCGTCGGGCGCGTGGTGCTGTTCGGCGCGGCGATCCTGGGTCACATCCTGCGCCCGCCCTTCTACCTGCGCGAACTTGGGTCCTCGCTGCTTCAGATCGGCTGGTACTCGCTTCCCGTCGTCGGACTGACCGCAATCTTCACCGGTGGCGCGCTTGCCCTGCAGATCTATGCCGGCGGGTCTCGCTTCAACGCCGAGTCGGTCGTTCCCTCGATTGTTGCGATCGGGATGACGCGTGAACTTGGCCCCGTCCTGGGCGGTCTGATGGTCGCGGCACGGGTGGCTTCGTCGATTGCCGCCGAGATCGGGACGATGAAGGTCACCGAACAGATCGACGCGCTGGTCACCTTGTCCACCAACCCGCTGAAATACCTGGCCGTTCCCCGTGTCGTGGCCGCCACCCTTTCGATGCCGATCCTGGTCGCGGTGGGCGACGCCATCGGGATCATGGGCGGCTGGCTGGTGGGGATCACGCGGCTGGACTTCAACTCGGCCGCCTATCTGAAGAACACGGTCGACTTCCTGGAGGTGTGGGACGTAGGCTCCGGCCTCGTCAAGGGCGCGGTCTTCGGATTCATCGTGGCGCTGATGGGTTGTTACCACGGCATGAACTCGGCGCGCGGCGCGCAAGGCGTTGGGGCCGCCACCAAGGCCGCCGTGGTTTCGGCAAGCGTCCTGATCCTTGCCGCGAATTATGTGCTGACCGAGGTGTTCTTCACCTCATGATCGAGCTTCGCGATGTCCATAAGCGTTTCGGCGAAAACCGGGTCCTGCAAGGCGCGAATCTGACCATCGCCTCGGGCACCTCGATGGTGATCATCGGCGGGTCGGGGACGGGCAAGTCGGTGCTGCTGAAAAGCATCCTCGGCCTTGTGCGCCACGACAGCGGCACGATCACGCTGGACGGGCAGGACGTCACCAAAGCCGACCGCGATGCCTTCCTGGCGCGCTTCGGGACGCTGTTTCAGGGCGGCGCACTCTTCGACTCGCTTCACGTCTGGGAGAACGTCGCCTTCCGCCTGTTGCGGGGGGAGAAGAAGCTGCCCAAAGCCCAGGCGCGCGAGATCGCCATCGAGAAACTGCGCCGCGTGGGCCTGAAGCCCGAGACCGCCGACCAGTTTCCGGCGGAATTGTCCGGCGGCATGCAGAAACGCGTGGGCCTTGCCCGCGCCATCGCGGCCTCGCCTCAGATCATCTTCTTCGACGAACCGACGACCGGCCTCGATCCGATCATGGCCGGTGTCATCAACGACCTGATCCGCGAGATCGTGGTCGAGATGGGCGCGACCGCGATGACGATCACGCACGACATGTCCTCGGTCCGCGCGATTGCCGACAATGTGGCGATGCTGCATGGCGGGGTGATCCGCTGGACCGGGCCGGTGGGCGAGATGGACGCGACGCCCGATCCTTATGTGCAACAGTTCATCCATGGCCGGGCGGATGGGCCGATTGAGAGCGTGAGGTAATACAGACGATGGTCGTCGTCATGATTTACCTTCTCGCGGCACTGGCGGTTACCTATGCGCTGCCGATCTTGATCGTCGGATCTTGATGCGATGCTGCGCTATTTGAACCTCGCCCTCCTCGTCCTCTTCCCCATCGCCTGGTTCGCGCCGCTCCTGCGGGCCGCGCTTCTGCCGATCTTCGGGATGGACGAGGTCAGCGTCATCACTGGCCTCCAGTCGCTTTGGGAATCCGATGCGGCCCTTGCCCTCCTCGTCACCTTCCTTGCGATCTTCGCGCCCTATGCCAAGACCATCGGCATTGCGCTTTTGCATTGGCACCTCCTTAGCCCCCGCATGCTTCCGGCGCTGGAAATCCTGGGCAAACTGGCGATGGCCGATGTCTTTCTGATCGCGCTGTACATTGTGATCGCGCAGGGCGCGGGGCATGTAACAATAGAGACTGCCTGGGGGTTGTACCTTTTCACCGGCTGCATCCTGGCGTCGATCCTGATCTCCTGGAACTCGAAGCCTGTCGCGTAAGCCGCTTCGTCGCCCATCGCCTTGATACTGCCCAAAACACCGGTCACTGTCGCGCATCATGAAACAGACTGCCTCGTTCACCTGCACTGTCTGCGGTGCCGCCTACCGGAAGTGGACCGGAAAATGCGATGCCTGTGGCGGGTGGAACACCATCGTGGAGGAGGCACCGCTCTCGACGGGGCCAAAGTCGCTGGGGGCCAAGGGGCGGACCATCCCGCTTTCGGACCTTGCGACCGAGGAAGCCGCTCCGCCCCGCGCATCATCGGGCATCGATGAGCTGGACCGGGTGCTGGGCGGCGGGCTGGTTCCGGCTTCGGCCATCCTGGTGGGCGGCGATCCGGGGATCGGCAAGTCGACGCTGCTGTTGCAAGCGGCGGCAAGTTTCGCGCGCAAGGGGTTGAAGTGCCTTTACATTTCTGGCGAGGAGGCGGCGGCGCAGGTTCGGATGCGCGCGCAGAGGCTCAATCTTACTGATGCCAATGTGCGCCTTGGAGCCGAGACCAACCTGCGGGATATCCTGACGACGCTGGATGCCGAGCGCCCTGCCCTGGCGATCATAGACTCGATCCAGACCATGTGGCTGGACAGCATCGAAGCTGCCCCCGGCAGCGTCTCTCAGGTCCGCGCCTCGGCGCACGAGCTGGTGACCTTTGCCAAGCGCAAGGGCGTGGCGGTGGTTCTGGTCGGCCATGTCACGAAAGACGGGCAGATCGCCGGCCCTCGCGTGGTCGAGCACATGGTGGACACCGTGCTGTATTTCGAGGGCGAGCGGGGCCACCAGTTCCGCATCCTGCGCGCGGTGAAGAACCGCTTCGGCCCGGCGGATGAAATCGGCGTCTTCGAGATGACCGGCGGCGGCCTTGCCGAGGTGCCGAACCCCTCGGCCCTGTTCCTGGCCAATCGCGACCAGCCTGCCCCCGGAAGTGCAGTCTTCTCGGGCATCGAAGGGACGCGCCCCGTGCTGACGGAAATCCAGGCGCTCGTCGCCCCTTCTACCTTGGCCAGCCCGCGACGAACGGTGGTCGGCCTCGACAGCGGCCGGGTCTCCACCATCCTTGCTGTCCTTGAGGCTCGTTGCGGCATCCCTTTCGCCGGTTTGGACGTCTTCTTGAACGTCGCGGGTGGCCTCCGCGTCAACGAGCCGGCGGCTGACCTTGCGGTCGCCGGGGCGCTCTTGTCGGCCCGGGAGGATGTGGCAATCCCGCCCGACATGGTGCTTTTCGGAGAAATCAGCCTTTCCGGGGCCTTGCGTCCAGTCGGTCAGACTGAAAACAGGTTGAAAGAAGCGTCGAAACTTGGTTTCTCACAGGCGACTGTGCCGTCCCATTCGAAAATCGAAGGGGCCACAGGTCTGACGGTCCGGCAGATGCCCGACCTGACGGCGTTCGTGGGCGAAATGTTCGGGGCAGGATAAGCCCTTGCAAAGAATGGGAACGGGGACAGCACGATGGAAAACCTGACCGCAGTAGATGGTGGTGCAGCGCTCATCATCATCCTTTCGGCGATCCTCGCCTTCTCGCGCGGCCTGGTGCGCGAACTGATGGCGATCCTCGGCTGGATCGGTGCCGCCATCGCCGCCTACTACTTCGCCCCCGGCGTTCAGCCGCTGGTGAAGGAGTTGCCGGTGGTAGGCGAGTTCCTGTCCGACAGCTGTGAACTTTCCGTCGTCGCGGCCTTCGCCGGAGTCTTCGTGGTTGGCTTGATCGTGGCCGCGCTCTTTACCCCGCTTTTCTCCGGAGCGGTGCAGCGGTCCGCACTTGGCGGCATCGATCAGGCGCTTGGCTTTCTTTTTGGCGCGGCGCGCGGCATCCTGCTGATCGCCATCGCCTTCATCGTCTACGACCGGGTCTTGTCGGGACAGCAGATCGAGATGATCGACAACTCTCGCACTGCACTGGTCTTTGCGAACTTCCAGGCCCAGATCGACCAGAACATTCCCTCGGACGCTCCGGGCTGGATCGTCGATCGCTACAACGACCTGACCAACGTCTGCGCCCCCGGCGGCGCGCCGACGGTGGCTCCTTCGACCGAAGCTCCTGCCACGGAAGCGCCCGCGCCCGCGGCACCTGCCACCAATCCGTGATCCTGACCGGCGTTTCGGGGCGTGACAGCCCCGACCCGCTGCCTTAAACAGCGGGCCTAAGCCCAAGGTAGGATTCGGACGCATGGCTCCCTTCCGCTCGCACCCCTTCGATGACGACAAGCTGAAGGAGGAGTGCGGGATTTTTGGCGTCGTTGGCGTCGCGGATGCATCAAATTTCGTAGCGCTCGGCCTGCACGCACTGCAACATCGCGGACAAGAGGCAGGTGGGATCGTCTGCTACGACCCCGAACAAGGCTTCAATTCCGCCCGTCGCTTCGGCTATGTCCGAGACAACTTCACCAAGGCTGACGTGATGGACACCCTGCCGGGGTCGCTGGCCATCGGGCACGTCCGTTACTCCACCGCCGGGTCCAAGGGAGCCACCGCGATCCGCGATGTGCAGCCCTTCTTCGGCGAGTTCTCGATGGGTGGCTGCGCCATCGCGCACAACGGCAACCTGACCAATGCCAGCGCCCTGCGCCGCGAACTGATCGAGCGGGGGTCGATATTCCAGTCCTCCTCCGACAGCGAATGCATCATCCACCTGATGGCACGCTCGATCCAGAAGACCCTGGCCGAGCGGATCAAGGATGCGCTCCGCCGCGTCGAAGGCGCCTTCTCCGTCGTTGCCATGACCCGGACCAAGCTGATCGGCGTCCGCGATCCTTTGGGCGTGCGCCCGCTGGTGCTGGGCCGGATTGGCGATCACGGCTGGGCGCTGTCGTCGGAAACCTGCGCGCTGGACATCATTGGCGCCGATTTCGTCCGCGAGATCGAGCCGGGCGAAATGGTCGTGATCGAAGGCAACAAGGTTGACTCGACCCGACCCTTCGCCCCCGCCAAATCGCGCTTCTGCATCTTCGAGAACGTCTATTTCAGCCGCCCGGACAGCATCATCGGCGGCCGCTCGGTCTATGAAACCCGCCGCCAGATCGGCGTGGAACTGGCCATCGAGGCACCGGTCGATGCCGACCTCGTCTGCCCCGTCCCCGACAGCGGCACCCCCGCAGCCATCGGCTACAGCCAACAGTCGGGCATCCCCTACGCGATGGGGATAATCCGCAACCAGTACATGGGCCGCACCTTCATCGAACCCACGGACAGCATCCGCAACATGGGTGTGCGGCTGAAGCTGAACGTCAACCGCGCGCTGATCAAGGGCAAGCGGGTGATCCTGGTCGACGACAGCGTGGTGCGCGGCACCACCAGCCGCAAGATCAAGGACATGATCCTTGAGGCAGGCGCGGCCGAGGTCCACTTCCGCATTGCCTCACCGCCCACCGCCTGGCCTTGTTTCTACGGCGTGGATACGCCCGAACGCTCGAAGCTCCTGGCCGCGACGATGTCCGAGGACGAAATGCGCGACTGGATCGGCGTCGACAGCCTGAAATTCGTCAGCCTCGACGGCCTTTATCGCGCGGCGGGCGAAGTGATGGGCCGCGACATGGCGAACCCGCAATACTGCGACGCCTGCTTCTCGGGCGACTACCCGGTGGCCCCTTCGGACAAGATCGAGGAAGGGTTTGAGATGAAGGCGGCGGAGTAGTCCAGACGGGGACCCGCCGACCGCGCCGGCAGGAGCTCACCTTGGGGCGCCCATTCCACCGCGGCACGCGGGCCTCTTGCCCTTTCAGCTTTGGACAAATATCCCCGCCGGAGGCTCGGACGCCTGCCAGAAGGACCAACCCATGACCGACAGAATCGCCCTCGTCACCGGAGCCTCCCGCGGCCTTGGATCGGCGTTTGCCGAACAGCTTGCCCTGCGCGGCTGGCAGGTCGTGGCCGTCGCGCGCACTGTTGGTGGACTGGAAGAGTTGGACGACCGGGTGAAACGGGCGGGCCTGCCGGGCGCAGGCAGCCTGACGCTGGCGCCGATGGACGTGACCAACGACGACGCGATGCGTCACCTGTGCCGATCCATCCACGACCGCTGGGGCGGGCTTGGCCTTTGGGTCCACACAGCCATCCACGCGGCTCCACTGGGGCCCGCGGGTCACATCGACCAGAAAGACTGGGAAAAATCGCTTGCCACCAACACCCGCGCGACGGGGATGCTGATCCCGATGGTCGAGCCTTTGTTGAAGGCGCACGACGGCATCGCACTTTTCCTGGATGACCCTCGTGCAGGACAGCCTTTCTTCGGCTCTTACGGCGCGTCGAAGGCCGCCCAGATGGCGCTGGCCCGCAGCTGGAAGGCCGAGACGGCCAAGCACGGTCCACGCGTGGTCATCGCAGAACCCAAGGCCCTGCCCACCGCCACCCGCGCGCGCTTCTTTCCGGGCGAGGATCGCTCAAAGCTGGCGGATGTCCAGGTCGAGGCAGCGCGGGTTCTTGACACGCTATAATTTGGGGACGCCAAATTCCATCGAAGGAATTTGCAGATCTTTTTGAAAAGATTTGCTCCTATCCGACCAATGCTGTGTCGACGGCCGCCCACAGGACCTCGACCGGTTCCACGCCGACCGACAACCGGATGAAACCCTCCGCCACGGCATCGCCCCACCGCGCGCGGCGCTCGGCGGCGGTATGGACCCCGCCAAAGCTGGTGGCCTGTTCGATCAAGGGGCAGCGGGCAAGGAAACCCTCAGCCTCGGTCTCACCCGCCAGCTCGAACCCGATCAGGAAGCCACCGTTGGTCATCTGCGGGCCGATCGATCGATGCGACCGGTCCCCGGGCAGCCCTGGATAGCGCACCCACCGGACCGATCGGTGCGCCGCCAGCCGTTCTGCGATCACGGCGGCCGAGGCGCACATGCGCGACAGGCGAACCTCCAGCGTCTCCAGACCGCGGTGGACGAGGTAGGCCTCGAACGGTCCCGGCACCGAGCCGGACTGCCGCCGCCATTCCCGGACGCGCGCCAAGAGGTTCGTGTCACGCCCCGCGACATGGCCGAAGAGCGCGTCGGAATGGCCTGCAGGAGCCTTGGTGTCCGCAGCGACCACAAGGTCCGCCCCAAGATCCAGCGGGCGCTGAAGAAGCGGCGTCATGGTCGTGTTGTCGGCGATGAGGAGCGCCCCCGCCGCGTGGGCCTTCTTCGCCAGCGCGGCGATGTCGACGGTGTCGAGGCCGGGGTTCGACGGGGTTTCGATGTAGATGACCTGAAAGCCGGCGAAATCCGCCGTCTCCATCTCCAGCGTCGGAATCTGCACGACCTCGACCCCGTAGACTTCCAAAAGGTCTCTCCCAAGAAGCCGGGTCACGTAGTAGCCGTCCGATGGAAGCATCACCTTCGCCCCGGCTTTCAGACAGCAGACGAGGGCTGCGGTGATCGCGGCCATGCCCGAGGGGAAGGCGACGACTTCGGCTCCCTCCAGGATGGCAAGCTGCGCCTCGACCGCGTCCCAGGTCGGCTGGCCGGAGCGGCCATAGTAATGCGCGGCCCCCTGCGCCTCCGGCAGATGGAAGGTGGTCGCGACCGAGATGGGCGGGACGACCGGCTCGCCAAGGGCCAGCCCTGCCTTCCGGTGATGCAGCAGGCGGGCGATGCGGGCGTCGGTCTCGGCGGTCATGGCGGCTCCCTCGGGTGTCCACGGTGGACAAAAGCTGGACCCGCTTTGAAATCAAGGACTTGATCGCGGGCATTTACCGAAACTTAACGGGTTGCCCTCGCGCCCTCAAGCCGTCATTCCAGCCGCGCGGGGAAGCCTTCGGCGCGCAGGTCGGTACCAAGAAGGTCCTCCAGCAGTTTGGCGATCATCGGCGACTGCGCCTCGCCCCCATAGGCCGCCTTGGCCGCGATGTAGGTCTGGTTGGTCATCGAGGCGAGATCCAGCGGCACGCCAAATTCCTTGCCGAACCCCAATGCGAAGCCGAGATCCTTCAGCGCGAGGTCGATGTTGAAGGCGATGTCGTAGGAGCCGTTCAGGATCAGTGCTCCCTCGGTTTCGTGCACGAAACTGTTTCCGGAACTGGCTGCAATCGCATGCCAGGCCTGCCCCAGGTCCAGACCGCCGCGCTTGGCCAGCATCAGCGCCTCGGACGTGGCTTTCAGATGGATGAAGGCCAGCATGTTGGTGATGACCTTGATGATCGAGGACGATCCAAGGGGCCCCATGTGGAAGATCCGGTCGCCCATCGCCTGCATCGCCTTGTAGTGCAGGTAGAACAAGTCCTTGTCTCCGCCAGCAAGCATGGTGATCTTGCCCTGATAGGCCAGATGCACCCCGCCTGTGACGGGCAGC
>JANOCQ010000089.1:0-7639 GCA_031412255.1 Paracoccaceae bacterium
CGATGAGTTCATGGTCATCAACCACCCCTCGGGCACGCTGGACGGGCTGGTCGCCGACCTCAACGCGATGGATGCCCATGCCATGGTAATGACCTGGCGCATCTTCGGCTCCTCCGGCGTCCGCGACTGGTCCCGTCAGCCTATCACCGACCAATTCACCCGCGCGGCACCCGAGTTCTGGAACAAGGGCTGGGGCACCAAGACCATGCTGCGCTTCGACGCCGAACATCAGCGGCTTGGGATGCACCGCCCGGTGATCAAGGAAAAGTTCCGCGAAACCGATTATCCCGACAGCCAGCACTGGGTGAACGGGTCGGGCCGCCCCTTGGAGGAATGGTTCAAGTTCCGCGGCTGGCGCTCCATCCGCCGGACGGTGGGCTATGACTGGGCCCAGATCAACCACTACGCCATCAAGTCGATGGACGCCTACATGCTGCGCAAGTTCCGCGGCAATGCCAACGGGAAGCTGACCAAGTACGGCTCGGACTACTGGTCCCTGCAAGACCGGAACGAGGTCGAGGACCTGAAGATCGCCCGTTACCGCGACCGCCGCGACACGGTCATGGCGGCACTCTTGCAGGACGACGAGGTCCGCCAGTTGCATGAGGCAGCTCATACAAGGGCCGAGACGCGGCTGGCGGAAATCCGGCTTTCTCCCGAATACCTGACGATGGTCGATGATCTGATCGCGGGGTCCGGCGTCCCGATCAGCCAGGTGGTCGCCAAACCGCCCAAGGCACGCGACCCTGAGGCGGTAAGGGCGGTCCAGACGAAGCTGGAGCAGCGCCGCAACGCGATGCCCAAAGAGGACCGCCGCACTCCGCCGCCGCCCGGCTGGGGTTCGCCATTCGCCTCGCCCTATGTCTCCGGTTCCGCCGACCTTTCCACCGAGATCCCGCTGGAAGTGGTCGAGAACCAGACCGTGAAGGTCCCGCTTGATCCCCGGATCTTCACCGCCGCCACAATGGAGGTGCTGAAATCCGGCAAGTTCGACCGCCGCCACGCCCGTAACATCGGCGGATTCTTGTCTGGTTGCACGCGCCTTCTCGACTTGGACTGCGGCATCGGCTTCGTTGCCCTTCGTGCCAAGGCTGCTAACTCCGACCTGCACGTGACGATCCACGAGGAACGGCCCTCGCTGCTGCTGATGTCGCGTCGCATCGCCGCGCTGAACTTTCCCGACCCCTCCGGCATTGGCTGGTCGCAAACCACTTTGAACGCAGAGGGCATCTGGTCTGGCCTGCACAAGCTCCTGGCCGCGACCCGCCCCGAAGTTCTCCGCCTCTCCGGCCCGCTTCTCCCGGCCGAGGCCTTCACCGAGGCCGCCCTCACCGGCGTCCGTCGCATCCTGGTGCCCTTTCTTGACCCGTCCGAGGTCACCGCGGCCCGCACCAGACTTGCGCCCGCCCTCGCCGCCCTTGGCTTTACCGAAGACATGAACGGCGAGCCGAACGGGACGATCTATCTCCGCCGGGAATGATCCTGCGCCCGGCTTGCGGGAGTCAGTCGCAATACCTACCTTCCCGCGAACCAGCGCAAGAACGACAGGGGAAACCATCCCCGAAAGGCAGGGAATGCGAGCGATCCTAACCAGTTTCGGCATCGAACGGGTACTTTGCCTGGGTCTGCTGCTTGCGCTGGCGCTTGCCCCCGCAGTCGATGCGGCACATCACGGCCCGGGAACGCTGGCCGCCGAGGCGGATCACCATGCCCACCCCGCGGGCGCGGATCACCACCACCCAGAGGCCCATCACGATGCCAGCGACCATGAACATGTCAGCGTCGCCCTGCTGACCAGCCACGGCGTCGAGATGCGTTCAGTGCCAGGTCGCGAAGCCTTTTCCGGTTCGGTCGTCGCCGTCAGCTCTGCGCCTGACGGCCCGAAGCGACCGCCCCGCCCGATGATGACCTGAGCCGCCGTCCCGCAAAGGACGGCCCGACAGTTTTCATTCGTCAGGAAAGTCCACATGATTTCCAACCAACGGTCGCAGCGGCGTCCCCCCTTGCGCTAGCAGGCGCTGTTGATGCTTGCCAGCGTCACATCGGCCATCCTCATCGCGGGAGCCGCCTTTGCCCACAACGTCACCGAAGGCGACGCGGGCTATGTGCAGGAGGTCACGGGCCTCCAGCCCATCGCCTTCATCTATCTCGGTGCCAAGCACATGGTGACCGGCGACGACCATCTTCTTTTCCTTGCCGGAGTGATCTTCTTTCTCTACCGGACAAGGGACATCGCGACCTATGTCAGCCTTTTCGCGCTCGGCCATTCCATCACGATGATCGCCGGGGTCTGCGGGGGCTGCGGGAGCGGTCCTTGTCCTGTTCTGGATGCCCGCCGAGTACGGGATTGACCCGACCGGCGCAGGCAGGCTGACCGGCCTCACCGAGATGGGCGAGATCAAGCAGCAGCTTGCCGCCGAAGCCGAGGAAGATGCCCGGACCGCCGCCGAAACAGAGGTTGGCACGTCAACCGATCCCGCCGTCGCCGCGCCCGAAATCCTTGGGCGGCTTGACCGGATCGACGCCCAGCTCGCCGCAATCTCTGCCGTCATCGGGACGGCGCCACCGGCCGAAGCTGTTCCGGTGGCACCGGCCACCGCAGAGCCCGCACCCGAGGAGATCGCGACCGCTCCCGATCCCGTCGAAGCCGCCGTCGCCGAGGCGACGACAGCGGAATGGCGCGACGAGGTCAGTTACACTCTGGCTCCGGGTGAGGGAATCGAGGTGAAGCTTGCGATGGAGGAAGGCCAGACCGCCCGCTACGCCTGGACAGCGAATGGGGGCGTGGTGAACTTCGACATGCATGGCGATGGCAGCGGGCAAAAGGTCAGCTACGAACAGGGCCGCGCCGTGCCCGAACTGGCCGGAGACCTGACCGCAGCCTTCACCGGCAACCACGGGTGGTTCTGGCGGAACAGGAGTGACGCGCCGGTGACGGTGACCCTTCGAAGCGGGGGCGACTATCAGGAGCTGCGCTTGCCCTGATCCGCCGATGGTCGCGCCACCAGGCCGTGGGTCGTTGGCGATGCGACCAGCCCCCGAAACACCCCTTGCACCTGCCGTCCCTTCCCCTATGTTCCCCCTTACCTCGGGGAGCCCTGACCGGCTGAGATGCGAAAGCGAACCCGTCGAACCTGAACCGGATCATACCGGCGGAGGGAAGGTGCATGGGTTCTCCATCCCCGACCATTCCGTCGCAACATGGAGAAAAACGATGCAAAAACACCTCCTTGCTGCGGGCCTTCTGACCATTGCGATGCCTGCGCTGGCCGAAACTCCCGTCCTTACGGTGCTGACTTACGACAGCTTCACTTCGGAATGGGGTCCGGGCCCAGCCATCGAAAAGGCGTTCGAGGCCACCTGCGCCTGCGATCTGCAAATCGTGCCCGCAGGTGACGGCGCGGCACTGTTGGCGCGCATCCAGCTTGAGGGTGCGGCATCGGACGCCGACATTGTCCTCGGCCTCGACACCAGTCTTACGGCAGCCGCCACGGCCACGCAGCTTTTTGCGGCGCATGGGAAAACGCCAGAAACCAACTTGCCGCTCGACTTCGCGGACCCCGACTTCCTGCCCTTCGACTGGGGATGGTTCGCCTTTGTCCACGACAAGACCAAGCTGCCCGATCCGCCGAAGTCCTTCGAAGCTCTGGCTGCCTCGGACCTGACAATCGTCATCCAGGACCCCCGCTCCTCGACCCCCGGGCTTGGGCTTCTCCTGTGGGTCAAGGCCGCCTATGGCGACCGCGCGCCCGAAATCTGGCAGGGGCTGGCCGACAACATTGTCACCGTAACCCCCGGCTGGTCCGAGGCCTACGGCCTGTTCCTGGAAGGCGAGGCGGATATGGTGCTGTCTTACACCACCAGCCCGGCGTATCACCTGCTTGCGGAAAGCGATGATACCAAGAGTGCGGCCCTGTTCGATGAAGGCCACTACATGCAGATCGAGGTTGCCGGGAAGCTGGCTTCCTCCGACCAGCCGGAGCTGGCGGACCAGTTCCTGGACTTCATGCTGACCGACGCCTTCCAGTCGGTGATTCCGCAAACGAACTGGATGTATCCGGCGATCACCCCGGTGGCCGGCCTGCCAGAAGGCTTCGATGCCTTCCGCCCGGCGAAATCGCTGCTCCTGTCCCCCGAGGAAGCGCAATCCGCCCGCGATGTGGCGCTGGCCGAATGGCAAGCCGCGCTCGCCCGTTGAACCTGACCGTGCTGGCGTTGGCAGCCCTGCTGCTGGCGCTGGTCCTCGCCCCTTTGCTGGCCGTTGGCTGGCGGGGGGCCGGGATGTCGCTTGGCCCCGCCGACTGGGCAGCAGTCCGGTTTTCCGTCACTCAGGCCGTTCTTTCGGCACTGTTTTCCACGCTTCTTGCGGTTCCTGTCGCCCGCGCGCTGGCCCGGCGCCGCTTTCCCGGCCGCGCGGCCCTGACAACACTGATGGGAGCTCCCTTTCTGCTTCCCGCCGTGGTCGCTGTCCTTGGGCTTCTGGCCATCTTCGGGCGCTCCGGTCTTCTGAACCAAGGGCTGATCGGTCTCGGTTTGCCGCCCATCTCCATCTACGGCCTGCATGGAGTGGTCATCGCGCATGTCTTCCTGAACCTGCCACTCGCCACCCGGATGATCCTGCAAGGCTGGCTGTCCATCCCGACCGAGCGTCTCCGGTTGGCGCAATCCCTGGGCTTCGGCCCGGCCGAGACCTTTCGCCACCTGGAAGCGCCTTTGTTGCGCGAGGTGCTTCCAGGGGTGGCCCTCGTAATCCTGGTGATCTGCCTGACCAGCTTTGCAGTTGTGATCACCCTGGGTGGAGGCCCGTCGGCGACTACCATCGAGCTGGCGATCTACCAGGCGGTCCGGTTCGAGTTCGATCTGGGCCGGGCGGCCGGGCTGGCTGGCTTGCAACTGATGGTCGGCGGGATTGCCGCGCTGGGAGCATGGAAACTGACACGGCCTGCGGGCTTTGGGGCCGGGATGGACAGAAACCTTGCTCTCGCAGCTCCACGGGGGTGGCGACGTTGGGCAGACGGGGCAGTGCTCACCACCTGCACCCTGTTCCTGGCTTTGCCCCTTGCCGCCGTTCTATGGCGTGGGCTGCCCGGATTGACCGATTTGCCCGCATCGGTCCTGCCGGCGGCGGGGCGGTCTGTTCTTGTCGCCCTTTCTTCGGCTCTGATCACAACGGCCGCCGCGCTTACCCTCGCGCTGGCAGCCGCACGCCGACCCCATCCTGTGGTTGAGGCGTCGGCGACCCTGCCGCTTGCAACTTCGGGGCTTGTCCTTGGGACCGGGCTTTTCCTTCTGATTCAGCCCTTTGCGCCGCCGATGACCTTGGCCCTACCCGTGACCGTCTTGGTCAACGTGGCGCTGTCGCTGCCCTACCTTTACCGCATCCTGCTACCCGAGACCCGCAGGCTGCACGCGGACTATGGGCGACTTTCCGACAGCCTGTCGTTGCATGGCTGGCCCCGACTGCGCTGGCTGGTCCTGCCACGTCTGGCCCGCCCCCTTGGCTTTGGCACCGGAATCGCTGCTGCCCTGTCGATGGGTGATCTGGGTGTTATCGCCCTTTTTGCAGGCGAGCGTCAGGCCACCTTGCCGTTGGTCATCAGCCAGTTGACGGGTGCATACCGGATGGAGGCCGCCGCCTCTGCGGCGCTGATCCTTGTCATTCTCTCCTTCGCCCTGTTCTGGGCCTTTGACGCCGGAGGTCGCCGTGCTGCAGCTTGACCACGTCACCCTTGTTCAGGGGGCCTTTCGCCTTGCAGCTGACTGGTCTGCAAGGGCGGGCAGCCGGATTGCAGTCATGGGACCGTCTGGGGCGGGCAAATCCACGCTTCTGTCCGGCATCGCGGGCTTTCTGGTGCCAAGTTCGGGCCGCATACGGTGGCAGGGCGAGGATCTGACCGACGTGCCACCCGGCGAGCGTCCGGTGACCATCCTGTTTCAGGACCAGAACCTGTTCCCCCACCTGACCGTATCGCAGAATCTCGGCCTCGGCCTGCGCGCCGACCTGCGGCTTACTTCGCATGACCGGGTCCGCATTGACGAGGCCCTGGCCCGAGTCGGATTGGAGGGCCTGGGACCCCGCCGCCCGGCTCAGTTGTCCGGCGGTCAGGCAAGCCGGGCTGCCTTGGCGCGCGCGCTCTTGCGAGCGCGACCGATCCTGCTGCTGGACGAGCCTTTTGCCGCCCTTGGCCCCGCCCTTCGGGCAGAGATGCTGAAACTGGTGCGCGAGGTGGCCGACGAGACGGCGGCCCTGGTCCTGATGGTCACCCATGACCCGCAAGACGCGTTGGCGCTTGGCGGAGACCTAGCCTTCGTCGCTGACGGGAAGGTCCAGCCACCCTTCGACACGCGGGCACTGCTGGCCAATCCGCCGCCGGACGTGCAAAGCTATCTGGGATGAAATGAAAAACCCCGCCACCAGGGCGGGGTTTTCCTCGGGTGTGACCCGAAGATCAGGCGTGTAGCTTCTTGCCCTTGATCCCGGCCCAGATGCGCTTGTTCGTCAGGTACAGAAGTGTCGACAGCAGCACCAGGAACAACACGCTGACGAAGCCCGCGTTCTTGCGGTCCATCAGCTTGGGTTCGGCCGCCCACATCAGGAACGAGGCGACGTCCATCGACATCTGGTCCACCGTCGCCGGCGTGCCGTCAGCGTAGGTCACCTGGTCGTCCGACAGCGGAGGCGGCATGGCGATCCAGCCGGTCGAGAAGGCGTGGTTTTCGTAGAAGACGGTGCCGAACTCTTCCTTTTCCTCGCCGGTGTAGCCGACCAGGATGGCGTGGATATACTCTGGACCGCCCATGCCGCGGAACAGCTGGTTCATCCCGGTACCATAGGGACCATGAAAGCCCGCGCGAGCCTTGGCCATCATCGACAGATCAGGTGCGCCGGTCCCGACGACTGCGGGGAAGGTGTCGGTGGGCAGACCCTCGCGATCTTCGCCGGTTTCCTTGTCGGTCACCGTGAACTGCGTGGCATAGGCGCGAACCTGGTCCTCGGGCAATGCCGGCCCACCCTCGTCCGACAGGGTCCGCAAGGGAACGTACTTCAGCCCGTGGCAGCCCGAGCAGACCTCGGTGTAGACCTGCAGGCCACGCTGGAGCTGGAACTGGTCGAATTTTCCGAACGGGCCTTCATGGGCAAAGGCCACATCCTCGATGTGCTGTGCGGTCTCTCCGGCGGCGATGGCGCCGCCAGCGGTCAGCGTCAGGGCCGAAGCGGCGATGAGTGCGATGTTGCGGATCATGACTGGTATCCTCTCACTCGGCCGCGATGGTCTTGGTCCCGCCGGTGGTCGGCGAGTAGTGGGCGTTGAAGTCTTCCTCGATGGTCGCGGGCTGGGCCAGCGGTTTCTCGATCACTCCCAAGAGCGGCAGGATCACCAGGAAGTAGGCGAACCAGTAGGCCGAGGCGATCAGCGAAATCGTGGCATAAGGCTCTTCCGCCGGCATTGCGCCGCACCACATCAGGACGATGAAGTCGATCACGAGAAGGGCGAACCACCATTTGAACATCGGGCGATAGCGGCCCGAACGCACCGAGGAGGTATCCAGCCAAGGCGCCAGCGCCATGACCGCGATGGCCCCGAACATCGCCAGCACGCCGAAGAACTTGGCGTCGATGATGCCGAAGGACAGCCAC
>JANOCQ010000090.1:0-2189 GCA_031412255.1 Paracoccaceae bacterium
TAGGGTGAACCCCACCCTACGCCGAAGTCGTAGGGTAGGTCTTACGGCCCTCGCCCCTCACAAATCCATCAACAACCGCCGCGGATCCTCCAGCGCTTCCTTCACCCGCACGAGGAATGTCACCGCGCCCTTGCCGTCCACCACGCGGTGATCGTAGCTTAGCGCGAGGTACATCATCGGGCGGATGACGATCTGGCCCGCGACCACCACCGGGCGGTACTGGATCTTGTGCATGCCGAGGATGCCAGATTGCGGCGGGTTCAGGATGGGCGAGGACATCAAGGAGCCGTAGACGCCGCCGTTGGAGATGGTGAAGCTGCCGCCCTGCATCTCGGCCATGCTGAGCTTGCCGTCGCGGGCGCGCAGGCCCAACTCGCTGATCTTCTTCTCGATCTGGGCAAAGCCCATCTGGTCGGCGTCGCGCACGACCGGGACCACCAGACCGGAGGGGGTGCCGACGGCGACGCCCATGTGGACGTAGTTCTTGTAGACCACGTCCTGACCGTCGATCTCGGCGTTGACCTCGGGGAGTTCCTTCAGCGCGTGGGTGCAGGCCTTGACGAAGAAGGACATGAAGCCCAGCTTCACGCCGTGCTTTTTCTCGAACATGTCCTTGTATTCGTTGCGAAGTCCCATGATGCCGGACATGTCCACCTCGTTATAGGTGGTCAGCATGGCGGCGGTGTTCTGGGCGTCCTTCAGCCGGCGGGCGATGGTGGCGCGCAGGCGCGTCATCTTGACGCGGTCCTCGCGCGCGGCGTCGTCGGCCGGGATCGGCGCGCGGGGCAGGGCGGCGGGGGCAGGTGCCGGGGCGGCTGCGGCCGCGGCGGCGCCGGGCGCGCCCGAGACGGTGCGGGCCACGTCCTCTTTCATGATGCGTCCGTCGCGTCCGGTGCCCTGGACCTGATCGGGCGTCAGGTTCGCCTCGGCCATCGCCTTGATCGCGGAGGGGGCATCCCCGCCCTTACGGGGCACGACGGGTTCCGGCCCGCCGATCGGCTGCAGGGACGGCTCGGTCACGGTCGTCGGCGTGTCCGCCAGGGCGGCGGTGACCTTTTCCTTGGCGGTTTCCTTGGCGACAGGGGCGACGGCCCCCTCGGTCACGATGGCCAGACGCGCATTGGCGGCGACGGTCGTGCCCTCGGGTGCGAGGATCTCGGCCAGAACGCCGGCGACGGGGCTTGGCACTTCCACCGACACCTTGTCGGTTTCCAGCTCGCACAGCATCTCATCCTGCTTCACTGCATCGCCGGGTTTCTTGAACCAGGTCGACACCGTGGCCTCGGAGACGGATTCCCCAAGTGCAGGCACCATTACGTCGGTCATGTCAGTCTCCTCAGATCGTCAGGGCGTCGTTGACGAGGGCTGTCTGTTCAGCCTTGTGGCGGCTGGCCAGGCCCGTCGCGGGCGAGGCCGAGGGCTTGCGGCCCGCATAGGTGGCACGGGTGGGTGTGCCGCGCGCCTTGGTCAAGAGGGTCTCGAGCTCCGGCTCGATGAAGGACCAGGCGCCCTGGTTGCGCGGTTCTTCCTGGCACCAGACCACCTCGGCATTGCCGAAGCGCCCCAGTTCCTGCCCGAGCGACAAGGTTGGCACGGGGTAAAGCTGTTCAACCCGAAGCAGATAGACATCGTCGATGCCCCGCGCGTCGCGTTCGGCCAGAAGGTCGAAATAGACCTTGCCCGAGCAGAGCACGACCCGGCGGATCTGGTCGTCCGGCTTGAGCGCAGTGGTGGAGCGGCCCTTTTGCGCATCATCCCAGAGCACGCGGTGAAAGGTCGAGCCGTCGGTGAAGTCGGCCGCATCGGAGATGCACATAGGATGCCGCAGCAGGGATTTCGGCGTCATCAGGATCAGCGGCTTGCGGTAGGTGCGGTGAAGCTGACGGCGCAGGATGTGGAAGTAGTTGGCGGGCGTCGAGCAGTTGGCGACGATCCAGTTGTCCTCTGCCGAGTTCTGCAGGAAGCGCTCCAGACGGGCAGAGGAATGCTCTGGCCCCTGACCCTCGAAGCCATGCG
Source organism: Paracoccaceae bacterium (assembly GCA_031412255.1). GTDB lineage: Bacteria > Pseudomonadota > Alphaproteobacteria > Rhodobacterales > Rhodobacteraceae > Tabrizicola. The sequence continues at coordinate 2,017 of JANOCQ010000090.1, forward strand.
GCAAGAGGCAGACAAGGCCCGACATGCGCAGCCATTTGGACTCGCCCGAGTTGATGAACTGGTCGAACATGATCTGCGCGCCGTTCGCAAAATCGCCGAACTGCGCTTCCCACATCACGAGCGTGTTCGGCTCGGCCAGCGAATAGCCGTACTCGAAGCCGAGCACCGCATAT
>JANOCQ010000091.1:0-29236 GCA_031412255.1 Paracoccaceae bacterium
CGGTTCACCCCGGCATAGGCCACCCGGATGATGATCTGGCCGTGGCCCGGTACCGGAACCGGAACCGAGGTCGGTTGCAGCACATCCGGTCCCCCCGGGGACGAGATCTCGATGGCAAGCATGCTGTGCGACAGGGTCATCTTGGGTCCTTGGTCTTATCCGTGGGTGCGTCCGGGCAGATCGTCTGGCACTTTTGGCGCACGAATGGTTTCGAAAAGCTTGCCGGGTCCGGCCATCCAGGCTTTTCCCAATGGATTTTCCCGCATGTTGGCCTTGATCTTCTCGACCTGCATGACCTGGTCGATCCGTCGATCCAGGAACTCCCAGGTCGCCGCCGAATCCGCCGATTCGTCGCCCAGCCAATAAAGCACCGTCGCCCCGTAGACCGCCGACAGCGTCGCGCGTTTGGTGTACCAATTCAGATCCTGCGAGCCGTCGCCCAAAGCCGTCCAGATCCGGTCCGCCGTTTGCCAGATCGCCCGCGCTCCATCGCCAGCATGCATTGGCAACGAAAAAAGCGTCGTCCCCCGCCGCACCAGTTCGCGGTCGGATGCTTCCAGTCGCAGCCGAACGGCCAGCGCAATCCGGTCGCGGAACCGCAACGCGGAGAGCTTGCGGGACGCAAGCGCCGCCGCCATCCAGTCATCGCCCCGCCGATGATAGGCCAAGGCCAGATCAACCCCGCCCCGCGGAAAAAGCGACCGCGCCAGTGCCGGGGCGAGGCCGGACTCGCTCACTGCCGCCTGGAATGTATTTTCGGACCACCCTTCGAAGGGCACATGCCCAAGCGCCGCGTCCAGCACCCGTGCCTTGAATTCGTCCTCGGGCATGGCGTTCTCCTCTTGGTAGACAAGCCGGTTGCCCCCTGATATAGCGCCCCAGCCTGCACATCATAGTGCAACTCTAGCTTAGGAAGGTGGTGACAACCACATGCAGGTCAGCGTCCGCGACAATAACGTCGAACAGGCTCTCCGTGCCCTGAAGAAAAAACTTCAGCGCGAAGGCGTGTTTCGCGAAATGAAGCTCAAGCAGCATTTCGAGAAGCCCTCCGTCAAGAAAGCACGCGAACAAGCCGAAGCCGTGCGCCGTGCAAGGAAACTTGCGCGGAAGAAGCTTCAGCGCGAAGGCGGTCTCTAAGACGTCACAGCGACACTGGGGAAGCGATTCCCACCCGATCAACCCCCGTCCGTGAGGCCGGGGGTTTTTCTTTTGCTTTTGGTCGCTCCGGGACCGGCACAGCTCAACCGAAGATTGTGTGTCAGCATTGTGGCAGGCCTGTGCTGCAACTAGGGCGGGCATCAACAATCTATTTCCAATTGTTGCCACATTTAACAGTTTTCCGCCGCAATTGGACCGCCTACCGTGGCTGCATGATCGAACTTCGCAAACACCCCCGCCAAGACCGTTCCCGTGCCAAAGTCGACGGGATCCTTGCAGCCGCCGCCGACCTCTGCTCCGGTCGAGGGCTGGATGCGCTGACGACGAATGCCGTCGCGGCGCGGGCCGGGGTCTCGATCGGGTCTCTGTACCAGTACTTTCCCGGCAAGCATGCCCTTCTCGCTGCCCTGATCCGGGCCGAGCGGGCGAACCTGCTGGAAGCGGTCGAGCGTATCGTCAGTTCTGAGTCGGCGCACACCTTGACCGCTCTTGTGGACGAGTTGGTCGAAGCGACCGTGGTGCATTACCTTGCCCGCCCCTCGCTGTCCCGGACGCTGAACCTGGCCCGCACCCAGTTGCCCCCCGACCCCGAAGCGGCAGAGTTCTCGGCCAGAATCATGGTGCTGATCGCCGCCCGTCTGGGTGAGTTGCAGATCCCGCGGCCTGAAACCACGGCCCAGGACATCCTGGCCATCCTGCGCGGCATGATCGACGCTGCCAGCGAGGCGCATGAAGCGGACCGTTCCGCCCTGACGGACCGCACCCGCCGCGCGGTGATGGGCTATCTGCAGGGCTATCAGCAGGTCGCCGCCTAGACCGCCAGCGCCGTCGTCTTCACCACGGTTCGCAGCGCAAAGCTGGACTGCATCTGCCGCACGCCGGGCAGGCGGCTCAAGAACTGCCGGTGGATGCGGGCGAAATCCTCGGTGTCTTCGGCCATCAGCTTCAACAGGTAATCCGCCGTTCCCGCCATCAGGTGACACTCCAGCAGGTCGGGCACCTTGGCGACCTCGCGCTCGAAAGCGTCCAGCAGATCCTCGGCCTGGCTTTGCAGCGTGATCTCCACGAAAACCGTGGTCATCCGCCCCATCTTGCGCGTGTCAAGCAGCGCGACGTAGCCCGCGATGAACCCGTCCTCCTCCAGTCGCTGCACCCTGCGGTGACAGGCTGACGGGGACAGGTTCACCGCCTCGGACAGTTCCGCATTGGTGATCCGGCCATTCTTCTGCAACACGGTAAGGATACGGCGGTCGGTGGCGTCAAGTTCGCTGGCCATGGAAGATTCTTCGGCTTTCTGTGACTTTATCCGAAGAAGTTACGTCCAATCACGCGCTAGGCCAATCAGAATTCAAAGCATCGTCAGGGAATCGGATCACGATTGCACCCATAGGGACCAGGTCCCGCAGGGAGGAAAACATGAGAATCGGATGCCCGAAAGAGATCAAGCCGCAGGAGTTTCGCGTCGGCATGACCCCCGACGCCGCGCGCGAGGCTGTGGCTCATGGCCATGAGGTGATGGTCGAAACCAAGGCCGGGATGGGCGCGGGCTTTTCCGACGCCGACTATGTCGCCGCCGGTGCCCGCATCGTTGACACGGCCGAAGAGGTCTTCGCCAAGGCCGACATGATCGTGAAGGTCAAGGAACCGCAGGCCATCGAACGCAAGCGCCTGCGCGAGGGGCAGGTTCTGTTCACCTACCTCCACCTGGCCCCGGACCCAGAGCAGACCCACGACCTTCTTGCCAGTGGAGCAACCTGCATCGCCTACGAGACGGTGACCGACGACCGTGGCGGTCTGCCCCTTCTGGCCCCGATGTCCGAAGTTGCAGGCCGTCTTGCCCCACAGGTCGGGGCCTGGACGCTGCAAAAAGCCAACGGTGGGCGCGGCGTGCTGTTGGGTGGCGTGCCGGGAGTGCTTCCGGCCAAGGTGCTGGTCATCGGCGGTGGTGTCGTCGGAACCCACGCCGCCAAGGTCGCCGCCGGGATGGGCGCGGATGTCACCGTCATCGACCGTTCGGTCAACCGCCTGCGCTATCTGGACGACGTCTTCGGACGTGAGTTCAAGAACGCCTACGCCAGTGCCGGGAACACCATCGCCTTGGCCCGTGAGGCCGACCTGATCATCGGCGCAGTCCTGATCCCCGGCGCGGCGGCCCCCAAGCTGATCTCCCGTGCCCAGCTGAAGGAGCTGAAACCCGGCGCGGCCCTCGTCGACGTCGCGATCGACCAGGGCGGCTGCTTCGAGACCTCCCGCGCCACCACCCACCAGGACCCGATCTACGAGGTCGACGGGATCATGCACTATTGTGTCGCCAACATGCCCGGTGCCGTGGCCCGCACTTCGACCCAGGCCCTGGGCAATGCGACCATGCCCTTCATGCTGGCGCTGGCCGACAAGGGCTGGAAGAAGGCCTGCGCCGAAGACACGCATCTTCTGAACGGCCTCAACGTCCACGCCGGCAAGCTGACCTACGCCGCCGTGGGCGTGGCCCTTGGCCTTACGGTGATCACCGCCTCCGAAGCTCTAAATCTGTAACCGAGAGCTTTCCAACTATCACCCGGTCTGCAAAGCTGCGGCGATGCAGACCGGTCCCTTCCACTTTTGTGACGCGCAGCCCGGTGACGCCGAGGCGATCACCGCCATGGTGAACGCAGCCTATTCCGGTGCCGACGCCGCGGCAGGCTGGACGCCAGAGACGCACTTGCATGCCGGACCGCGCACCACTCTGGCCGAGGTGCAAGCCATTCTGTCCGACCCGCAATAGCGCATCCTTCTGTGCCTGGCGCCGGACCTGGCCGGATCGGTTCGGATCGCGCGACTGGCCACCTTGGAATGCTCGCCGTCCCACCGCTTCGTCAGGCCGAAGGCATAGGCCGCGCGCTTCTGAACCACGCCGAAATGCGGGCCGTGGCATTGTGGGGGGCGCAATCGCTTACCCTGACGGCGATCAGCCTCCAGACCGCGCTGATTGCGTATTACGAACGACGCGGTTACCTGCGAACCGGCCGACGCGAGCCTTTTCCTCATGCCGAGCAACCTGGAGCGCGGCGGTTCGATTTCGACCTGATCGAGTTGTCAAAGCCGCTTTGACACACCGGACATGGTCCACCGGGGTATCGGACCTGCTGGCCACCCTCAGCTTGCCGGCTTTGACATGCAAACGGCCCGCAGGAGCGTTCCTGCGGGCCGTCGTCCGGAACATTTCGAGGCTTACTTGGCTTTCAGCGTCACAAGGATTTCCTTCAGCAGGTCGTTGTCCGACGGACCAGCGGGCGCGGCCGGAGCCTGTTCCTTCTTCGGCATCATCCGGTTCACGGCCCTCACGATCAGGAACACCACCCAGGCCACAATCACGAACTTGATGATCGCGGTGATGAAGTTGCCGTACATGAACTGCGCATCCCCCAGACCGGCGCTCAGCCCGCTGAAGTCCACGCCGCCGACGATAAGGCCGATCAACGGGTTGATCAGGTCATCGACAAGCGATGTGACGATCGCCGTGAAGGCCGCACCGATGACGACACCGACGGCAAGATCAAGCACGTTGCCGCGCGCTATGAAAACTTTGAATTCGTTAACCATTTCCACAGTTCCCTTGTTTTTCCCGGCTTGGCTGGCGGGTTTTCTGATTACTCAGGCTTTCAGGCCCGGGCGAACTATTGCACAGGTGAACCGAAAATTAACGGGAATTTCCCGATTACACACGCAGGCTTGGCCGGTGTGACGTTGTGGCTTCGGTCGGCTAAATGCCGCGTGGCGCCGCCGCCCGCCGCAGCCGGTCATTGATCGCGCGGCCCAGGCCGGTCTCGGGAACCGGCGCAAAGGCGATGCGCCCCCCCGGTCCAGCCAGCTTGTCCGCCTCGCGCAGCATCTGGAAAAGCGCCGCCGCCGCTTCGACCAGATCGCCCGTCCGGGACAGCGTCAGCGCGCCCTTCACCGGACCGAAGCCCACCAGGACCTCGCCATCCAGCGCCCCGGTCGCGCCAAGCCGCAAGGCGGCTTCGGGGGCGTAGTGCGAGGCCAACTGACCCGGCGAGGTCGGCTTGCCCGCATCGCCTCCCACCACCAGCGGCTGTCCCAGTGCCGACTCCAGGGCCTCCACCGGCAGACCGCCGGGCCGCAGCAGCACCGGCTCGGGATCAGCCAGCACGATGGTCGATTCCAGCCCAACCGCGCAGGAACCACCGTCCAGCACAGCGGCGATCCGGCCAGCCAGCCCGTCCAGCACATGCTCAGCCCGCGTGGGCGAAACCCGCCCCGAAGGATTCGCCGAAGGTGCGGCCAGCGGTCCTCCGAATGCTTGCAGAAGCCGCAGTGCAAGCGGATGAGCTGGCACCCGAACCGCCACCGTCGACAGCCCCGCGCTGACCAGTGGCGAGATTCCCGCGCCGTCGCGCAAAGGCAGAACCAGCGTCAGCGGCCCCGGCCAGAACGCTTGCGCCAGCATCCGGGCCTTGGGTCCAACCTCGGCTATTCGTTCTACCGCGCCCAGATGGGGAAGATGAACAATCAGCGGATTGAAACTGGGCCGCCCCTTCGCCTGGTAGATCCGCGCCACCGCCTGGTCGTCCCGCGCATTGCCACCCAAGCCATAGACGGTCTCAGTGGGAAATGCGACCAGCTCTCCCGCCGCCAGCAGCCGCGCGGCTTCGGCGATCCCGGCGTCGTCCGAGGCAAGGGTCAGGGTCATGGTGACGCAGCGTCCAGCTTGATGGCCTTGGCGAAAGGAATAGCCTTGGGCCGGGCCGTCCATAGTCCAGCCCCCCCGTTTTGCCAAGCTCCGACCGAAAGAGGGTCCAGATGTCCTACCGCGCCCCCGTCAAGGATATCCGTTTCATCCTGGATCATGTGGTGGGTTTCGCCGAAGTCGCGGCGACCGAACGGTTCTCCGCCGCGACCCCCGATCTTGCCGAGGCGATCCTGACCGAGGCCGGGCGCCTCTCGACAGATGTCCTCGCACCGTTGAACCGAGTCGGCGACCAGCATCCCGCACGGCTGGAGAATGGCGTCGTCGTCTCTTCCCCCGGTTTTGCTGAAGGTTACCGGGCGATTGCCGACGGTGGCTGGGTCGGCATTGCCGCTAATCCCAACCATGGCGGCATGGGATTGCCGATCTCGCTTGCACTGGGGGTCGACGACATGATGTCCGGTGCCTGTCTTGCGCTGCAGCTGAAACCCCTCCTCACCAAGGGTCAGATCGAGGCCCTGGAACATCACGCTTCCGATGAGATGAAGGCGCTTTACCTGCCTCGGCTGACCTCGGGAGAGTGGTCCGGCACGATGAACCTTACTGAACCGCAGGCGGGCTCGGACGTGGGCGCACTGCGGACCAGAGCAGAGCCCAATGGCGACGGAAGCTTTGCGATCACCGGGCAGAAGATCTTCATCACCTGGGGTGACAGCGACTTGACCCCCAATGTATGCCACCTGGTCCTCGCACGCCTGCCCGACAGCCCGGAGGGAACCAAGGGGATCAGCCTCTTCATGGTGCCGAAGTTCATCCCGAACGCAGACGGACACCTTGGGCCGCGCAACCCCCTGCGCGTCGTCAGCCTTGAGCACAAGCTTGGCATCCACGGCAGCCCGACCTGCGTGATGGAGTTCACCGGCGCGACCGGATGGCTGGTCGGTGCTCCGCACAAGGGGATGGCGGCGATGTTCACGATGATGAACAACGCCCGCCTTTCCGTCGCCGCGCAGGGGGTGGGGATTGCTGAAGCTGCGCTTCAGCACGCGCTGGCCTATGCCGGGGGGCGGCATCAGGGGCCGACTCCGCTGTCGGCGGACGGTCCGATCCTGGATCACGCCGACGTCCGCCGGATGCTGGCGGCGGCACGGGCCGAGGTCTTTTCCGCCCGCGCGATCTCGCTGGCCTGCGCCAAGGCGATCGACATGGCCACGGCGACCGGCAGCCCGGACTGGCAGGCCCGCGCGGCGCTGCTGACCCCCATCGCCAAGGCCTACGGGACCGATGTCGCCTGCGAGGTGGCAGGTGTCGGTTTGCAGGTCCACGGCGGCATGGGTTTCGTCGAGGAGACCGGAGCGGCCCAATACCTGCGCGACGCCCGCATCCTGCCGATCTATGAGGGGACCAACGGGATCCAGGCGATGGATCTGGTGGGTCGCAAGCTGGCCGACGGCGGGGAAGCGGCGTTCCGGCTGCTCGACGAGGTCCAGCGCGGGGCCGAGGACGGCCGCACCCGGCTGTCGGATCTGGCGGGCGACGTCTGGGCGGCGGCCGAGGCCCTTCGGGACGGGACCAAGGCGATGCTGGCCCTTCCTCTCAACGACCGCTTTGCCGGGGCGGTGCCCTACCTGCGGGCCTTCGCGCGGGTCCTGGGCGGGCAGGCTCACCTGAAGGCGGCGCTGGCCGATCCGGGGCGTGAGGCCCTGGCACGGGTCATGATCCGCCGGCTGCTGCCCGAGCTTGGGGGGCTGCTGGCCCAGGCAAAGGAAGGGGCGGCGGGGTTGTACGAGGTGGGGTCTGGGGACCTTGCCGCGTGACTGTCCACGGTGGACAGCCGCGGCAAAGCTTTTCGGTTCAATATGTTGGATGCGGGCATTAGGGATTTGGCAACCTTTGCCCAGGCGCTGGCAGACTGCCTTCTTTCGCTTGGGGCGCTGGAAGAGGAATGCTCGTCGCGGACTTCGTCACTCCTCGCGGGCAGTCCTCCGACGAGAAGACGAAAGTCGCACGAGGAGGTAACCCGGTCACTCCGCGACCGTATGACCACCGATCCGGCGCAAGACGCGGGTCAGGGCCTCATCCCAGGCCGACAGTGCGCCCCGCTCGTTCAGAGTCGAAACCAGAAGTTCCGAGATGCCGCCCCGGGTGATGACCTCGCGCTGGATTTCGGGAAGGCTGCGATCTTCAGACAGAAGCACCTCTGCATTGCCACGCAAGGTCGTAGCAACCAGGGAACGGGCGGTCGCGGGCGAAAGACCCTGCGCTTCATACCAGGCGATCATCTGCCCCATCCAGGCAAAACTTGCCCCTGACAAGGCACCGAATGTGGCGGCAGCGCTGAACTGGGCTTCGTCGTCGAAGGCCTGCACTGGGCCGGTCGCTGCCAGGAAGGGCCGCCAGAAGGCATCGTCGGGGTGCAGGATCGACGGGCCGACCCCCAGCGCATTGGCATAGCCCGGCATCATGCTGACCGACCCTTGGGCCGGGCCGATCACCGATTGCAGCTTGGCAAGCCCCGTCCCCGCCATCGCCGACAGCACCGGTTGGCCGGGCCGGAAGGTGAGCCGCGCCAGTTCCTCGGCCCCCGTTGCCGCCGGAAGCGCGACGAACACCCCATCGGCTGCGTCCACCACGGCCTGACTGGACGACGCGACCTCGCAGCCGTACTCCGCCGCCAGTCGGGCCGCGATCTCGGCATTCCGGGGGGACAGGATCAGCCGGTAGCCTGCCCCCTGCAACCCACGAACCATCAGCGCAGCGAGCCCGCCGACGCCCAGGATGCCGATGGTGGTCACGGCATTTCCTCCAGCACTTCAGCCATCGCCTTGGCGGTGGAGTCGATGTCGGCCTGCGTATGCACGATGGAGGACAGCGAATGCAGCGTGGCCGAGGGGTTCATGTAGATGCCCTTGTCCATCAGCCGCAGCGCGAAGTCGCGGAACTTCATCCGGTCGACATGAGTGCAGAAGTCGCGGAAGTCCGCGATCCCGGCCTTGTCTGTGAAGAAGATCTGGAACATGGAATTCACCCCCTGGACCACGATCCCGTGCCGGTTCGAGGTGCGAGCCACCTGACGGACGCTGTCGGCCATCTTCAGGCCCAGGTCCTTGATCTTCGTGAACCCCGCCTGATCGTCGGCCAGCATCGTTTCCAGCATCACCTTGGTCACATGCAGAGCCAGACGCCCGGCGTTGTGGGTGCCGAAGTGCAGCACCTTGCCCCATTCGAGGCCCGCCATCACGTCGGCCCGCCCGCCGATCATCGCCATCGGCAGACCGCCCCCCAGCGCCTTGCCGTAGGTGACGATGTCCGGGGTCAGCCCGTAAAGCTCGGCGCAGCCGCCTGCGGCCAGACGGAAGCCGGTGACGGTTTCGTCCAGATAGAACAGCGCGCCGTGTTTCTGGCACAGCTCCTGCATCAAGGTAAGATAGCCGGGTTTCGGGGGGATGACGCCCATGTTGGACATCACCCCTTCGGTCACCACGCAAGCCGCCTGATCGCCGTGCAGCGCCATCGCGCGTTCCAGCGCCTCAACGTCGTTCCAGCGCACGACGATGGTGTCTTTCCACGCCTCCTCGGGGATGCCAGAGCTGTCGGGAATGCGGATCGGGTCGTTCGGGTGGCCCAAGAGGGTGGGTGGATAGGGGTTGGTGTTGATCAGCACCGAATCCCACCAGCCGTGATAGTGGCCTTCAAACTTGATGATCTTGCGCCGCCCGGTATGGCCCCGTGCAAGGCGGAAGGCGGCCATCGCGGCCTCGGTCCCCGTATTTGCGAAGCGCACCTTGTCGACGTGCGGCAGAAGCGCCACCAGCATCTCGGCCACCTCGACCTCGACCTCCAGCGCGGTGGCGAAGTGGGTTCCACGGGCAGCCTCGCGGGCTATGGTTTCCACAACCTTCGGGTGGGCATGGCCCAGTGGCAGGGCGCCAAAAGCCATCATCCAGTCGATGTATTCGTTGCCGTCCACGTCATAGAGGCGCGCGCCCGCCCCGTGGCTCATGTAGCGCGGCGCGCCGCCAAAGGTAGCGGGGCCTCGGGAGGCCGAGGAGACGCCCTCGACCAGCACCTTCATGCCCCGCTCGAACAGGCTTTGCGATTTCGGACCGGCCATCTGGTGCCCCAATGTGATTGCTGCGGCGATTGTTCGCGCAGGAACGATCCGGCGTCAAACAGCTAGAAGCGTTCGGCGCGCAGCACCTCGGCATCCGTCACGCCGATCACGCCGATATGGCGGTCGACGACGGTGAAGGCGGCTTCCAGCAGCGTGTCCAGCTTTTCCGGCCGCACAAGGCAGACGACGGCGACCATGCCGCTGCGCCCGACCTGGCCTTCACGGGTCCAGCGGCCCGACCGGCCCGATCCGCCAAGGACGGGGAGGACGGTGAAGCCGGTGACGCCCGCCTTCTCCAGCGCGCCGGTCAGCCGGCTTTCCATCGGCGCTTCGATGATGATCTCGACCCGTTTCGCCTTGTGCGTCTGCATGTCAGCCCCCCACAGCCGTTGCCACGGCCACCCAGGCCGGAATACCGATCACCAGATTGAACGGGAAGGTCACGCCCAGCGAAAGGGTCAGGTAGATCGACGGGTTCGCATCCGGCAAAGCCACCCGCATCGCGGCGGGCACTGCGATGTAGCTCGCGGACCCCGAAAGGATCATCATCAGCGCGACGCCCCCGGTGGACAGGCCCAAGAGCAGCCCTGCCGCCAGCCCGAACCCCGCGCCGACGATGGGCATGACCAAGCCGAAGCCAAGCACCCCCGCCGTCAGGACGCCCCTGGCGTTCCGCATCCCGCGTCCCGCCACTAGCCCCATGTCCAGGAGGAACAGGCACAGCACCCCCTGGAACGGCGCGACGATGAACGCCTCGATCCGCTGCATGCCCTGGTCCCCGGTGATCAGGCCGATCAGGAACGACCCGACCAGCAGAACGATGGAGCCGCTGAGCAGGATCTCGCGCCAGAGATCGGGGTCCATCTTCTCGGCCCGGCCCCCGGACCGTGACGCGAGGTAGAGGGCCGAGATGATCGCCGGGGCCTCCATCGCGGCGGCGACGGCGACCATGTAGCCCTCGGCCATCAGCCCCGCGGATTGGATGACCGAGGACCCGGTGACGAAGGTGACAATCGAGATCGAACCGTAATGCGCGGCGACGGCGGCAGCATCGGTGGGCGACAGGCGGTCATCCCTTTCAGCAGACCGAAGGCGACAAAGGGAAGAAGGAAGGACAGGATGACCCCGGCAACCAGGGCCGCGATCAGCGTGGCATCCAGCCCGTGATCGGCCACCGCCACCCCACCCTTGAAGCCGATGGAGAACAGCAGGTAGATCGACATCCCCTTCGCCACGGCCTCGGGGATCGTCAGTTCGCTGCGGGCCAGCGCGGCAAAGAGACCCAGTGCAAAGCACAGGATCATCGGCGTCAGAAGATTGGCGCTGGCCAGCGCCAGGATGTCCTGCATGTCCGTCCCCCGTTGGTGCTTCTGACGCTGAACCCGGTCTTTCCTTCGGTATGACGCAAGCCACACAAAGCGCAAGATGGAAGCCGCCAGCCCGGTTTCATTCTTCCCCGACCCGGGCGCACCTGCTACAGATAGACGCATGACGCTTCACACCCCCAAGATAACGGGCACACAGGGCCGCCCGGTGATCCGGCAACTGGACGAGGCCGCGATCAATCGCATCGCGGCGGGTGAGGTCGTGGAACGTCCGGCTTCGGCGGTGAAGGAACTGGTCGAGAACGCCCTGGACGCCGGTGCCGCGCGGATTCAGGTCGACATCGCCGACGGCGGCAAGACGCTGATCCGGGTGACCGACGACGGCTGCGGCATGAGCGGGGAGGACCTGCCCTTGGCACTGTCGCGCCATGCGACGTCCAAGATCGACGGCTCCGACCTTCTGGACATCCGCAGCTTCGGCTTCCGGGGTGAGGCGCTTCCCAGCCTGGGCGCGGTGGGTCGGCTGACGATCACGTCCCGGGCCGAGGGCGAAGCCGCACAGATCGCCTGCGAGGGAAGCCGGATGTCCTCGGTCAAGCCTGCCGCGCTGACCCGTGGCACGGTGGTGGAGCTTCGCGACCTGTTCTTCGCCACGCCAGCGCGGCTGAAGTTCCTGCGGTCGGACCGCGCCGAGTTGCAGGCCGTGACCGAAGTCATCCGCCGCCTCGCGATGGCCGAACCGCTGGTCGGCTTCACCCTGCGCGACGTGACGGGCGGCGAGGCGCGCACCCTCTTCCGCGCCGACCCGGCCACTGGCGACCTCTTTGACGCGCTGCAAAGCCGCCTTGCCTCCGTCATCGGCCGCGATTTCACCGACAACGCGCTGCGGATCGACGCCGAACGCGAGGGGTTGCGGCTGCAGGGCTATGCCGCCCTGCCGACCTATTCGCGCGGGTCCTCGACGCAGCAATACCTTTTCGTCAATGGCCGCCCGGTGCTGGATCGGATGCTGTACGGTGCTCTCCGCGCCGCCTACTTTGACGTCCTCAGCCGCGACCGCCACCCCGCCGCCGTGCTGAACCTGATCGCCGAGCCCCAGCGCGTCGATGTGAACGTGCATCCCGCCAAGGCCGAGGTTCGCTTCCGCGAACCCGACGCCGCGCGGTCCCTCATCATCACCGCGCTCAAATCCGCCTTGACCGGCGCCGGCCACCGCGCCTCCTCAACTGTAGGCGCCGCCACACTGGACGCCTTCCGCCCCGAGCCGCGCGTCTACCAGATGGACCGCCCAAGCCCGGCCAGTTTCGCCCGCGCCTATGCCTTTCAGGCCCCCGGCTTTGCCGAAGCCCCAATGGCCGCCGCGTTCGTGCGCGAGGAGGAGACGCAGTCGAACGAGGAGCAGCCCCAGGCGCACCCGCTTGGCGCCGCCCGCGCGCAACTCCATGAAAACTACATCGTCGCGCAGACCGCCACCGGCATCATCCTTGTCGACCAGCACGCCGCCCACGAACGCCTGGTCTATGAACGCCTGAAGCGCCAGCAGGCGGAATCAGGCATCCGCGCCCAAGCCCTGCTGATCCCCGAAATCGTGGAGCTTTCCTCCGCCGACGCCGCCCGCCTTCTGGATGCCGCCCCGGCCTTGGCCGAAGTCGGACTTGGCATTGAACCCTTCGGCGGCAGTGCCGTCGCCATCCGCGAAACCCCCGCGATTCTAGGTCCGGTCAACGGCGCGGCGCTGATCCGCGACATCCTCGACGAACTTGCCGACAGTGGCGACAGCCAACTGGTCCGCGCCAATATTGACGCCATCCTCAGCCGCATGGCCTGCCACGGTTCCGTCCGCTCAGGCCGCCAGATGCGCCCCGAAGAGATGAACGCCCTCCTGCGCGAAATGGAGGCGACGCCCCTCTCGGGCCAGTGCAACCACGGTCGCCCGACTTATGTGGAACTCAGCCTCCAAGACATCGAACGCCTGTTCGGACGCAGATGATCACGCTGTTCGGCCAGACCTATCCCTGGAACTCGCCCGAGATCCTGCTTCTCGGCGGGGCCGCGCTGGTTCTGCTGGTCTTCCTTGTCCTCATTCTGCGCGCCGCTGCCCTTGCCTCGTCCACCGCCGCGCCGCTGATGCGCGAGGTGTCGTGGCTCTCCTCCCGCCTCCAAGCCTTGGGCGACGGGCAGGAACGGCTGGCGGGCGGGCTGCACCATGTCAGCGAAACCCAGGCGGTCAGCCAGACCGCGATGCTGCAGGTCATGGAGCAGCGCCTTGCCGAAGTGCAGCGCCAGATGACCGAGGCCTTGCACGGCACTTCGACCCGCACCGCGCGGTCCTTGGGCGAGTTGCAGACGCGGCTGGAAACCATCGACAAGGCGCAAGCCAATATCGAAAAGCTGTCGGGCAACGTCCTGTCGTTGCAGGACATCCTGTCGAACAAACAGACCCGTGGGGCCTTCGGAGAAATCCAGCTGCATGACATCGTGCAGAAGGCCCTGCCGAAGGACGCCTACATGATGCAGGCGACCCTTTCGAACGGCAAGCGGGCGGACTGCCTGATCCACCTGCCAAACCCACCCGGCCCCATCGTCATCGATGCCAAGTTTCCGCTGGAGGCCTACGAGGCGCTTCGTCGGGCTGACACCCCGCGCCTGTTGCAAGAGGCAGCGCAGCTGATGCGCACCGCCGTGCGCACCCATATCCGGGCAATCAGCGACAAATACATCCTGGAAGGCGAGACGGCCGACGGCGCACTGATGTTCCTGCCGTCGGAAGCGGTCTACGCGGAACTCCACGCCAACTTCCCCGAACTCGTCCGCGAGGGTTTTGCGGTGAAGGTCTGGATCGTCTCGCCCACCACCTGCATGGCGACGCTGAACACGATGCGCGCGGTGCTGAAGGACGCGCGGATGCGCGAACAAGCGGGCGCGATCCGCAAGGAACTGGCGCTCCTTTACGGCGACGTCGAGCGGTTGGTGATGCGGGTGGAAAGCCTGGACCGCCACTTCGGCCAGGCCGCGAAGGACATCGAGGACATCAAGGTCTCGTCCGAGAAAGCCGGCAAACGCGCGCGCCGGCTGGACAACTTCGACTTCGACGAACTGGCCCCCAATACCCCGGCCAAGGTGATCGGCGCGGCGGAGTAGGGTGGGTGGTTACGCGCTTGTGCGGGTTCACCCACTGCCCGTCCTGACGCCGAGGGCTCCCTTGAGGAAATTGGCGATCAGGGTCCGCTGCTCGTCGTGTACCACGCCCCGAGCGCGCAGTCCGCGGTCCGAACAGATGTTGTCCTCCGCCAGCCAGGGCGATGATGATCACGCCCAAAGTGCTGCATTCGGCCAGAAAACTGAAATGCGCCGCCCCAGGTATCGTTGCAAACTCCGCCCCGGGAATACCCTTCGCCAGGTCCGAGGCGTCAAGGCCGTCCGGCAAGGTCGCGGGCTCGCCCTGGTTGATGATGAGGAATGGGTGGTCGATCCCCGCCAGCGTCGACCGGTCGACGGCTTCTACCAGGGCGGAGTCGATGGCCACCGTGGCCTTCACCCGCAGATCGCGATGGTCGGCGTCGTAGAGCGCGGCGTCGACGGTCGTGAAATCCACCCCTGCCGCGACCATCCACACGCAATCCGCCGCCTGCGGCTTTGCGATGCAATGGGTGATGAAGGCATCGCGGCTTGCCCGCACGCCGCCGATCCCAAGTGCGGTATACCGCCCAGCGAAAAGCCCAGCGACGCGACGCGGTTTATGTCGGGCTGCAACCCGGGGGGCGGCGCGGTCTCAAGCAGGTCCAGTGTGGCTTTCAGGTCGGCGATCCGTTCCCACGCCAAGGGCATCCTGAACGGGTCGCTGTCGCCCGAGGTCGATCCGGGATGATCCGGTGCTGCGACGATCATCCCCTGGCTGGCCAGATACCCCGCCAGCCAACCGAGCCGCTCGGCATTCCCTCCCGACCCATGCGAAAGCACCACAACGGGCAGCGGTCCCGCGACGGGAGGCGCCTCAGGCCGCACATGTTCGCCGTAGAACAGCCCGTTCTGCCCGACCATCACCGTAGCGGCGTCGCTGTCAGTGGGGTACCACAGATGCAGCCGGACAAGCCCATCGCGTCCCGGTACCGTCATGTCGATTACATAATAGCCAGGGGGCGAAAAGGCCGGTGGACGTTCGGTCGTGTCCAGCAGGCTGGCAGCCACCGCCACCGCTGCCAGGACCAGTCCCACGAACCCGCGGATGAACCATCGCCGCATCACTCGCCCTGCACTAGAATCTGCACAATGGCTAGCAGCCACCTTCCCTTTCAGCAAGGCTGGCGGCAGAAAGGCACATGACCCTTCGCCATCTGACCTCCACTGACTACAGCTCTCAGCGCTGGAAGAACGGGCGCGGCACCACCACGGAACTGTGGCGGGTAGAGCGGGACGGGACGCTTCTGGTGCGGCTGTCACGCGCTGCGGTGGTCGAGGACGGACCGTTCTCGGTATTCCCGGGGATCGAGCGGAACCTGACGGTGCTGTCCGGCCCGGGTTTCCGGCTGACCGGCGAAGGCCTTGATGTCCGCTGCACGCCGTTGGTCCCCGTGGCCTTCCCGGGCGATGTCGACGTGATGGCCAGCGAAACGGGTGGCCTGCACTCCGACGATTTCAACGTCATGACCGCCCGACACCTGCCCCGCCCCGACGTCAGCGTGGTGCGGAACCTGACCCTTCCCGCGGGCGGCAGGCTGGCGCTTTATGCACTGGATCCTTGCGCCGTGAACGGTGAAACGGTCGCGCCGAGTGACCTGCTTTTGACGACAGAACCCGTCCACCTTTCGGGGGACGGGTTCCTGATCGCAGTGCGATTTTTCGGTCTTTAGATCCTCAGCAGCGGCTGTGCCAGCCGGGGTATCAGCCCCCGGAACCGCAAGGGCGCATCCGTCGCCGCCAGGCAGATGCAGTCCTGCCCGGCCAGGGCGACCGGAGTATGCTCCAGATCCTCATCGGCGATCTCGATGTCACCGCGCCCGAAGCGATCGTTGGAATCGGCGAATGCGCCCTGCAGGACCAGCGTCAACTCGATCCCGCGGTGGCCGTGGTCCGGCACTGCCTTACCCGCCGGGATATACAAAAGGCGCGCCGATGCGTCTTTGCCGGTCGGCAGGATCGCCTGTTTCACCCCGCCGCCGACCTTGCGCCAGCGCACTGCCGACAGATCGCCGCCGATATATTCGGCCAAGGGAGCAGGGAATATGCCCGCTGGTTTCAAAGGCTCGGACCGGGTGGCCTGCGGCATGCCTTCGATCCGGGCCAGCGTCCGCGACAGCGCGTCCTCGCCCATCGCGATCTCGTCCGCCTCTTCCAGAAGCGTGCCGCCCACTGCGTCGAACGACCCAAGCCTTGCCCGGCACTCGTCACACAGCGACACATGCGTCGCGACGACCAGATTGAACGCCTCGGGCAGCTGGCCGGCAGCGTAGCCCATCAAGAGCTGGTCCGAGAGATGGTGGCGTATCGTCATGTCCTGCTTCGTCCTTCAACCCATCTGGTGGCGCAGCTTGTCCAGCGCCAGCCGAATCCGCGATTTGATCGTCCCCAGGGGAAGCCCTGTCTCGGCGGCGATCTCGCTGTGCGAAAGATCGCCGTAAAAGGCGCGTTCGATCAGTGTCCTTTGCGGCCCAGGCAACGCGGCCAACGCGCGCCCCAGCCGTTCCGTTTCTTCCTGAGCCTCAAGCACCTCGGCCATGTCCGGCTCCGGTTCCGGTCCCCAGTCCAATTCCTCGGGCTCGGCCCGCCGCGCTTTGCGCAAAGCGTCGATCCGACGGTTGCGGGCGATGGTATAGACCCAGGTCGCCACGCTGGCCCGCGCCGGGTCGAAGAGATGCGACTTCTGCCAAAGCGTCGCCATGACGTCCTGCGCACATTCCTCAGCCAAAGCGGCCCCTGCGCCGGACTTCATCAGGAAAGCCTTCACCCGTGGGGCGAAGTGCCGGAACAGCGCCGCAAAGGCCGCTCTGTCCTGATGATCCCGCACCTTCAAGAGAAGGCCGGCCCAGTCTTTCTCGTCCTCCGCCTTCGCCAACGATCCGTCCTTCTTCTGCCGCGAACCGACCCGTATCACCGGCCCCGAAGGCACCGGCGACATGGCCTGTTCCGTCATAGCGGTTCTGCTGGCGTCAAGCATCATGCAGCTTCTACGCCGGCAACCCGCAGCCGGATCATTTTTCACCCAATTGGACCACCCCGGCAACAAGTCAAGGAAATGTGTCAACTTCGTTTGACAGTTTTTCGGTCTCTGTCAGGGTAAGCCAGCCTGACAGGAAACTTTCTCGCACCTCGTCTCGTAAGGCAGGTGAAGGGGTGATCCGATTGGGTTCCCGTAGCGTAATCAATGAAAACCAAATCCAGGGAAGTCCTCGTAAATGCCTTTCGAACAGTTCGGGCCAACCCCCCGCCGAATCGCCGTGATCGGGGGGGGCATTTCAGGCATGGCAGCAGCCCACATGCTTGCCGACCGCAATTCTGTCGTCCTGTTCGAGTCCGAGCCGCGTCTGGGCGGCCATGCCCGCACCGTCATCGCCGGCAAGCGCAAGGACCAGCCGGTGGACACCGGCTTCATCGTCTTCAACAGGGTGAACTATCCGCATCTCGTGCGGCTGTTCGAAAAGCTTGACGTGCCGGTGGTCGAAAGCAGCATGTCCTTTGGCGCATCGATCAGGGGCGGGGCGGTTGAATACGGGCTGGCCTCGATGGACGCGATCTTTGCGCAACGCAAGAATGCCTTCAACCCGCGGTTCCTGCAGATGCTGTCGGATATCCTGCACTTCAACCGGAACGCCGAAGCCGTGGCCAACGATCCCGCCATGACCATCCGCGAGCTTCTGGGGCGCCTTGGCACCGGCCCCTGGTTCCGCGATCACTACATCACTCCCTTCTCGGGCGCGATCTGGTCCACCCCCACCTCGGGCATCCTCGATTTCCCGGCTCAGGCGCTGGTGCGGTTCTTCCGAAACCACGCCCTGATGGACGTCGAGGGCCAGCACCAGTGGTACACCGTCCAGGGCGGCTCGGTGGAATACGTCCGCCGCCTGCAATCCGCGATGACGGCGCAAGGGGTGGATATCCGCACCGGAACGCCGGTGGCATCGGTACGGCGCGAGGCGGGGTCTGTCTTCCTTTGCGCGCAAGGCTGCGAGCCGGAGCTTTTCGATGACGTCGTCTTCGCCACCCATTCCGACATCACGCTCAAACTTCTCGCAGACGGCACCCCGGCCGAGATCGGGGCCCTTTCGGATATCCGCTACCAGCCGAACGAGGCCGTCCTGCACTCTGACGCCTCGCTGATGCCGAGATCGCGGAAGGTGTGGTCATCCTGGTCCTATGTCGAGCCGAAGTCGGGCCCCGGGGAACGTATCGACCTGACCTACTGGATGAATTCCTTGCAACCGATCCCGCAGGACGATCCCTTGTTCGTGACGCTGAACACGACGCGCCCGATCCAGGATGCGCTGATCCATGACGTCACGACCTTCTACCACCCCGTGTTCGACGTTGCCGCCCTGGCGGCCCAAGGGCGTATCCGGACGATGAACGGCACACGCAACACCTGGTTCTGCGGCGCCTGGATGAGGAACGGCTTCCACGAAGACGGTTTCGCTTCGGCAGTGGACGTGGTGCAGGCGATGGCCGAGCGGCACGCCTTCCGGCTGGTCGCCTGATGCCCGACCTTCCAGCCAGCGTCCAGCGGATCCCGGCCGAAACCTTCCATGGGCGCAAGGGCGCCGTGAAGAACGCCTTCCGCTATTCGGTGGACTATCTCCTGCTTGATCCCGCCAAGGCGAAAGGCCCCGCCCTGTTCTCGCGGAACAAGGGCAACCTGATGTCGGTCCACGACGCTGACCACGGTGGCACGCCGGGCCAAGGGACCGGCGCCGCCTGGGCGCGCGAGGTGCTGGCCCAGCACGGACTTGCCGCCGACCGCCTCCTCCTCCTCGCCCAGCCACGGCTCTTGGGCCATGTCTTCAACCCGGTCAGCTTCTGGCTGTCCTATGACCACCTTGGCCACCTCCGCGCCGTGATCGCCGAGGTGACCAACACCTACGGCGACCGCCACTCCTACCTCTGCCACCGCGAGGACCGTGCGCCGATCAAGCGCGAGGATACGATCCAGGCGCAGAAGATCTTCCACGTCTCGCCCTTCCAGCCCGTCGCTGGGACCTACACCTTCCGCTTCGACATCCGCCCGGACCGCATCGGCATCTGGATTGACTACACCACGCCGGGGGGTGGCCTCTTCACCAACCTCATCGGCCCGCGCCAGCCGCTGACCAACCGCGGCATCCTCGCCTCCGCCCTCCGACGCCCCTTCGGCTCGCGCCGGGTCTTGGCGCTGATCCACTGGCAGGCGCTGAAGCTGTGGGCAAAGAAGGTCAAGTTCCACGGCCGCCCCACGCCCCCGGCCGAAGACATCTCGCGCTGATGCGCCAGCACTCCGCCTTTCACATTTGCCCAAATATCCCCCGCGCGGCGCGCCGTCCGAGCCGGTTGCGCGCCCTTCGCGCGCAGAGGCGAGACAAAAGGCTTGCGCTGCAAGGCGCTCCATTCATCAGCCGCCAATGACCACCCGCCTCCCCGCCTGGTCGCTTTTCGCCGCCCTCATCGCGATGGCAGGCCTGCCGATCTATATTCACGCGCCGAAGTTCTACGTCGACAGCTACGGCACTTCGCTGGCAGCCATGGGCTTCACCCTCGCCGCCCTCCGCCTGATCGACGTTGTGCAGGACCCACTCCTCGGCTGGCTCGCCGAAGCCACCCGCCCGCGCCGCCGCCTGACAATCGGGATTGCCACCACCCTGATGGCCGCTGCCCTCTGGGCGCTCTTTGCCGTTACGCCCCCCATTGCACCGCTCGCCTGGTTCGCGCTGACCCTGACCGTCCTATTTTCGGCCTTTTCCTACCTCACCATCTGCTTTTACGCCGAGGGCGTGACCAAGGCCCAAACCCTCGGCCCCCAAGGCCACATCCGCCTCGCTGGCTGGCGTGAGGGCGGCTCGCTTTTGGGCGTCTGCCTTGCGGCCACCGCTCCGGTCGCGCTCGCGGCCCTGACCGGCCAGCCCTTCACGGCCTTCGCCCTGATCTTTGCGGCCGTGGCGCTTGTTGCCACCGTCGCCATGCACCGCGAATGGCAAGGCACTCCCGCCGAACCCACGCCGAACCCGCTAGACCTTTTCCGGCCCGTCCTCGCCGACCCGCTCTCCCGCCGCCTCCTCCTGATCGCCCTCCTCAACGCATCCCCCGTCGCGGTCACCTCCACCCTCTTCCTCTTCTTCGTCGAAAGCCGCCTCGCACTTCCTGGCTGGGAGGGTCCGCTCCTCCTTCTCTTCTTCCTCGCCGCCGCCGCTTCCACACCGGTCTGGAGCCATCTTGCCCGCAAACACGGACCGCGACCCGTCCTCCTTTCGGCCATGAGCCTTGCCATCGCCAGCTTCCTCTGGACCCTTACCCTTGGTTCGGGAGACCTCATCCCCTTCGCCCTGATCTGCATCGCCTCTGGGGCCGCCCTCGGTGCCGACCTCACCTTGCTCCCCGCGATCTTCGCCCAGCGGCTTTCCCAGACCGGCACGCCCGAGGCCGCAGCCTTCGGTCTTTGGTCCTTTGTCTCCAAGCTTTCCTTGGCCCTCGCCGCGCTGACGATTCTGCCCACGCTGCAGGCCGCAGGCTTCCAGCCCGGCCGATCCAACCCTGAAACTGCTCTCGGAACACTCACATTGATCTACGCGGGCCTGCCTTGCGTATTGAAGTTGACCGCAATTGCACTTCTCGCCCGGACCCGCCTCGACATGCCCCTGAAGGACGCCCCCCGATGACCCCGCTCCTCTCTGCCCTTCTGGGCGCGCTGGTTGTCCTTGCGCTGATCGCGCTGCGCACTCGCTACGCCTCATTTACCGCACAGAGGTCGTCGGATTACTCCGACAGGGGCCCGACCTTCGATCTTCGCCAGCACCTCTCGGGTCCAATGGCCTGCGAGGGCGTGATCTTCGGCCCCACCGGCCGCGTCACGTCGCGCTTTGTGGCCGACATGCACGGCCAATGGAATGGCACGACCGGTACCTTGGCCGAGGTGTTCCGCTATGACAGCGGCACCGTTCAGCACCGCGCGTGGACACTTGCCGTAAACCCCGACGGAACCATCGCCGCCACCGCCCCGGACGTCGTCGGCCAAGGCACCGGCCACGTCGAAGGGTCAGGCGTCGTGCTGCACTACCGCATCCGCCTGACGCCCGAGGCCGGAGGCCATGTCCTTGACGTGACCGACTGGATGTACCTGCTGGAAAACGGCACGATCATGAACCGCTCGCAGTTCCGCAAATTCGGCATCAAGGTCGCCGAGCTGGTGGCCACAATGCGTCCCGTTCCGGTCGAAGTGCGGCAACTGGCCGCCGCTGAATGAGAGACTTCAAGGGCAAGCGCTACTGGCTGGTCGGTGCCTCCGAGGGTCTGGGTCTTGCCCTGGCGCGAAAGCTCAGCGCGGCCGGGGCCGAGGTGATCCTGTCGGCCCGCACCGAAAACAGCCTGAAAGCCGCCGCCGCCACCTTGCCCGGACCGGTGACCATCCTTCCGGTGGATGTGGGCGACAGCGCCAGCGTCGCCGCCGCTGCTGCCGGGGTGCCTGACCTCGACGGAATGGTGTTTCTAGCCGGCGTCTACTGGCCGATGCGGGCGCAGGACTGGGACGCAAAGGCCGCAGAGGCAATGGCGGACGTCAACTTCACCGGCTGCGTCCGTGCGGTCGGGGCAGCCCTGCCCGGTATGGTCGCGAAGAACCGCGGCCATATCGTGATCACCGGCTCGCTTTCCGGCTTTCGCGGCCTGCCCGGAGCGATCGGTTATGCCGCGTCCAAGGCCGGGACGATGGTGCTGGCGGAATCGCTTTACGCCGATCTGCGAGAGACCGGTGTTGCCGTGCAGCTTGCTAACCCCGGCTTCATCCGCACCCGGCTGACTGCGAAAAACGATTTCACCATGCCCTTCATCATGGAACCCGAAGCCGCCGCCGAGATCATGTTCCGACACATGCAATCCGACCGCTTCAAGATCAGTTTCCCCACGGTCTTCAGCTGGCTGTTCCGGGGCGGAAACTTCCTGCCCGATGCGCTTTATTACCGGCTCTTCCCACCGAAATGACGCGCAGGCGTAGGGTGGGCGATCCGCCCACCCTGTTATCGGGTCAACCGTGCTTGATCATCACGTGACGGACCACGGTGTAGTCCTCCAGCGCATAGGCCGAAAGGTCCTTGCCATACCCGGACTGCTTCAACCCGCCGTGCGGCATCTCGTTCGTCAGCATGAAATGGGTGTTGATCCAGGTGCAGCCGTAGCGCAGCCGAGCGGCTGTCGCCATTGCCCGGCCCACATCCTTGGTCCACACTGACGAGGCCAGCCCATAGTCGCTGTCGTTTGCCCAGGCCACCGCATCCTCGACATCGCTGAACGGAGTGATCGAAACCACCGGCCCGAACACCTCGCGCCGCACGATCTCGTCGTCCTGCTTGGCCCCGGCCACGACCGTGGGACGGTAGTAGAAGCCCTGCTCCATCGCCTCGCCACCCGTGGTGATCTGGACGTGGTTCAACTCACGCGCGCGGTTGACAAAGCTAGCCACCCGGTCGCGCTGGCGCTGGCTGATCAACGGCCCGATTTCATTTGTGGCGTCGTCCTCCGCCCCCAGAACGATGGACGACGCCGCCGAGGTGAGGTCCGCGACAAGGTTGTCGTAGACCTTCTTCCCGGCATAGACCCGGCAGGCTGCGGTGCAGTCCTGGCCGGCATTGTAGAAGCTGAAGGCCCGCAGCCCCTCGACCACTTCCGAGATGTCGGCGTCATCGAACACGATCACCGGAGCCTTGCCGCCCAGTTCCAGGTGCGTGCGCTTCACGGTCTTGGCAGCGGCATCGAGCATCTTCTTGCCCGTCGCCACGTCGCCGGTAAGGGAAATCATATCCACCTGCGGATGGTTGATCAGGTAGCTGCCCACCGTCTGCCCACGCCCGGCGATGACGTTGACCACCCCTTCCGGCAGCACCTCGGCCAGGATCTGCGCCAGTTTCAGCGCGGTCAGTGGCGTCTGCTCCGACGGCTTGAACACCACCGTATTGCCACCCCCGACGGCGGGACCCAGCTTCCATGCCATCATCATCAGCGGATAGTTCCACGGCGCGATACTTGCCACCACGCCCACCGGATCGCGGCGGATCATGCTGGTGTGGCCCGACAGGTATTCCCCTGCCACCGTGCCGGTCATGCAGCGCACGGCACCCGCGAAGTAGCGGAAGCAGTCCACGATCGCCGGAATCTCGTCATTCAGCGCCGCATTGATCGGCTTGCCGCAGTTCAGGGCCTCCAGTTTGGCGAAATCCTCCGCCTCGGCCTCGATCCGGTCGGCGATCTTCAGCAAAGCCGCGGACCGCTCTGCCGGGGTCGTTCGCGACCAGCCATCGAAGGCCTTGCGCGCTGCAGCCACGGCCCGGTCGACCTGAGTGGTCGAGGCTTCCGGCACCTCCAGGATCAGGCCACCCGTGCGCGGGTTCAGGATCTGCTCGGGGGTCTCTTGCCCCGCCTCAAAAGCATTGCCGATGAGGAACTTGGTCTGGATGGTCATTGGAGTGGTCTCCCTATTTGCCCATGCCGGCGGTCTCGGACCCGCCGCGGGTGAGGTAGTAGGCGATGAGGATCGGCACGAAGGTGGCGGCGAAGACCACGATGGCGACGACATTGGTGACGGGGCGCTGTCGCGGGCGAACCAGTTCGTTCAGCATCCAGATCGGCAGGGTCGATTGCTGGCCAGCGGTGAAGGTGGTGACGATGACCTCGTCGAACGAGAGGGCAAAGGCCAGCATCCCGCCCGCCAGGAGGGCCGAGCCGAGGTTCGGCAACAGCACATGGCGGAAGGTCTGGAAGCTGTTCGCGCCCAGGTCGGCGGAGGCCTCGAGGATGCCGCCCGACAGCCGCCGCATCCGGGCGATGGCATTGTTGTAGACGATGACGATGCAGAAGGTCGCGTGGCCAAGGACGATGGTCCAGGTGGAAAAGGGGATGTCCATGATCCCGAAGGCCGACCGCAGCGACATGCCTGTGATGACGCCGGGCAGCGCGATGGGCAGAAGGATCAGCAGGCTGACCTGATCGCGCCCGAAGAACCGCGCCCGTGCCATCGCGGCGGCGGCCAGCGTCCCAAGGATCATTGCCATCAGGGTCGAGATCGCGGCGACCTTCAGCGACAGCCACAGCGGCGGCCAGATGTCGTCGCGGTTCCAGGCGACGGCGAACCATTCGGTCGTGTAGCCCGGCGGCGGGAAGGCGTAGCTGCGTTCTTCGGTCGTGAAGGCGTAGAGGAAGATCAAGAGGATCGGCAGGTGCAGGAACAGAAGCCCCCCCAGCGCCGCGAGTTTCAGACCCCAAGAGGCTTCAGAGCGCATCGAAGGCCCCCGCACGTTTGGCGAGCGACAGGTAGACCAGCATGATCAGGATCGGCACCACTGCAAAGGCGGCGGCGAGCGGCGTGTTCCCGGCCGTGCCCTGCAACTGGTAGACCGTCAGCCCGATGAAGCGCGACGAGTCCCCGACGATCTGCGGAATGATGTAGTCGCCGAGTGTCAGCGAGAAGGTGAAGATCGACCCCGCGATCACCCCCGGCAGGGCCAGCGGCAGGATCACCGTGCGGAAGGTCTGCGACCGGGTCGCGCCAAGGTCGGCCGAGGCTTCCAGCATCGAATTCGGCACGCGTTCCAACGCCGCCTGCATCGGCAGGATCATGTAGGGCAGCCAGATGTAGACGAAGACCAGGAAGGTCCCGAAGGGGGATGTGGACAGCGACGAGCCCTCCAGCCCCGGAATCGACAGGATGCCGTTTATGATGAAGCCGGTCCCGGTGCTTTCCGCTGCCCAGCCGAGGATACCCTCCTTTGCCAGGATCAGCTTCCACGCGTAGACCTTGACCAGGTAGCTGGACCACAAGGGCAACATGACGCCCAGATAGAAGGCGGCCTTCCACGGACCCTTGGCGTAGCGGGCGGCATAATAGGCGATGGGAAATGCGAAAATGGCGCAGGCCAGGGTGACGGCGGTCGCCATCACCACGGTGCGGATGATGATATCCAGGTTCTGCGCCCGGAACAGCTCGGCATAGGTCTTAAGCGTGAACTCCTCCTTCACGACGCCCGAGAACTCGTCGATCGAGTAGAAGGACTGGAGGAGGAGGGCTGCCAGCGAGCCAAGGTAGACGACGCCCAGCCACAAAAGCGGCGGCGTGATGAGGAGGAGGAGCAGAAGCCGCGGCCGCCGCCAGAAGGTGCCGGTCAGCCGATCGGCCGCACCTTTCGCGGGCAGGATGGCGGGAGTTGTCATCGGCTCGCCCCTCGACCGACAAAATTCTTGAAGGAAGAATTTTGGGCGCTTCGTTGTCTGACGTTGCGTGGGCGGCGACGGTCGGAGCCTCCGGCGGTGATATTTCGGGACGAAGAATGGACAGAGTTGTGCGTCATTCTTCGTCCACAAGTATCCCACGGGTGAGGGCGAAGCCCGAGGGGGCAGCGCCCCCTGCGACGGAGGGTCCGGGTGCTGCGCATCAGGTTGTCCCCATCAGGTGCAGGGCCTGCGGTTCGAAGGCGATGGCCGTGGTCGCGCCTTCTGCGGGAACGGGTTGGCCGGCGGGGACGAGGGCGGCAACCTCAGTCCCACCCGCGTCGATGACCACGCGGGTGCCCGAGCCGAGGTAACGCAGCGCGATAACGGTGCCTGAAACCGGGCCGGTCGCGGCAAGGCGCGTGGCCTCGGGGCGAAGCGAAGCCCACTCAGCCGGCCCACCCAGCGCGCGAGTGAGGTCGGGTGGCAGGATGTTGGAGGAGCCGACGAAATCTGCCACGAATCGGGTGGCCGGACGGTCGTAGATGTCCTGCGGGGTGCCGATCTGGGCGATCTTGCCGTCGTTGAAGACAGCCAGGCTGTCGGCCATCGACAGCGCCTCGTGCTGGTCGTGGGTCACGAAGACGAAGGTCAGGCCCAGCTTGTGCTGCAGCGCCTTCAGTTCGTCCTGCATCGCCTCGCGCAGTTTCAGATCCAGCGCGCCCAGGGGTTCGTCCAGCAGCAGAACGCGCGGCTCGTTCACCAGCGCCCGCGCCAGAGCGACCCGCTGCCGTTGACCGCCCGACAGTTGTGCGGGTTTGCGGTCGCCGTAGCCGTCCAGCTTGACCAGGGCCAGCATCTCCTCGGCCTTGGAATAGCGCGCGGCGCGGCCGATTCCCTTGACCATCAGCCCGTAAGCCACGTTGTCCCGCACGTTCAGATGCGGAAACAGCGCGTAATCCTGAAACACCGTGTTCACGTTGCGCAAGTGCGGCGGAGTCTCGGACACATCCTCGCCGAAGATGCGGATCTGCCCGCCCGTCGGCTTTTCGAATCCCGAGATCAGCCGCAGGCAGGTGGTCTTGCCCGACCCGGACGGCCCCAGCATCGCGAAGAACGACCCCTCGGCGATGGTCAGGTCCACGCCGTCGACGGCCTTGACGGTGCCGAAATGGCGCGAGACGGTGTTGAACTCGACAGCTGCGGTCATGGGGCATCCGTTGGGTGCACAAAGGCGCACCACTGGTCAGGAAAGCGGGGGAGCAGGGTGGGCCGTCCGCCCACCCGTGGCTCAGAAGATCAGCGGCCGCCGATCACGCCGATGTAGTCGCTGACCCAGCGGTAGTAGGGCACGCAGGCCCCGTCTCCCTGGCTGCAGTTCGACACCGGAGTGGTCCAGAACCGGATCTTGTCAAAGTCGTCCATCCCGTTCGCAGTGCAGGTCTCGGCCGTCGCCATCCCGCGACCATCGGAGCAGGCGGCAGGAACCGAGGGGTTCGCGCCGAACCAGACTGCCAGGTCGGATTGCAGGTTCGAGGACAACGTATGCTCCATCCACAGGTACGAGCAGTTCGGGTTGGCGGCGTCCACATGCATCATCGTCGTATCAGCCCAGCCCGTTGCGCCTTCCTGCGGGATGGTCGAGGCGACCGGCTGGCCGTCCGCCTTCAGCAGGTTCACCTGGAACGGCCACGACCCCGAGGCCACCACGCCCTCGTTCTTGAAGTCGTCGATCTGGATGAAGGCGTCGTGCCAGTAGCGGCTGGTCAGGTTGCGCTGCACGCGCAGAAGGTCCAGCGCCGCCTTGTACTGTTCTTCGTTCAGCTCATAGGGCGAGGTGATCTTCAGCTCCGGCTTGTGGAACATCAGGTACTGTGCGGCGTCTGCGATGTGGATCGGGCCATCATAGGCCTGAACGCGGCCCTTGTTCGACTGGCCATCGGGCAGGGTCATCTCTTCGAAGACTACATTCCACGAGGTCGGTGCTTCCTTGAAGACCTCGGTGTTGTACATCAGGACGTTCGGTCCCCACATGTAGGGCACCCCGTAATGCACGCCATCGACCGTATGCCAGGGCGCAGAGTTCAGGCGTTCGTCCACCGTCGACCAGGACGGGATCAGATCAGGGTTGATCGGCTGCACACGGTCGCCCGCCACCAGCCGCAGGCTTGCGTCGCCCGAGGCCGTCACCAGGTCAAACCCGCCTTCGTTCATCAGCGCCACCATCTCGTCCGAGGTATTGGCGGTCTTGACGTTGACCTTGCAACCGGACGCCGCCTCGAACTTGGTCACCCAGTCAAAGGCCTTGTCGGTCTCGCCCCGCTCGATATAGCCGGGCCAGGCGACGATGTTCACCTGCCCCTCGGGGGCCCCGATTTCTGTCACCTGGGCAAGTGCTGGGGTAATCGCGGTCCACGCACACAGCGCGGTGGTGGCCATCAGCTTCATGGTCTGCATTGCATCACTCCCTGGGTTTGGGCCGCACAAGACGGCACGCCGGTGTTCCGGTCCTGCATCAAAGCTACGCGGCTGCGCTGGAATCGCAAATGCAAAAGGATGATGCGTGGTATCGGATTTTCCGATGGATCAAGGTGTGCTGGTCCCCGTCTGCGCTGAACGAACGAAATTGTAGGCCGGGACTGACAACGGCGCGCCTTTCCGCCAGGCCAGACCCACCTGAACGCTTGGCAGGTCCCCCGAAACATCGCGGATCT
Source organism: Paracoccaceae bacterium (assembly GCA_031412255.1). Classification (GTDB taxonomy): domain Bacteria; phylum Pseudomonadota; class Alphaproteobacteria; order Rhodobacterales; family Rhodobacteraceae; genus Tabrizicola. The sequence goes on from JANOCQ010000091.1 coordinate 28,369, forward strand.
CGATCCGGTCACCTTCCAGCGACCAGGGGCGGTAGACAAGGCTTGGCAGGATGGCGAGCCCGGCCCCGGTGGCGACCAGCGACCGCACGGCCTCGACGCTGCGGGTGCGGAAGGTGATCTGCGGCTTGACCGGCAGGGCGGCCGTCAGGCGACGCGTCGATTCCTCGATCTCGTCCACCATCAACTGGATCAGCGGCTGCCCTGCCAACTCCTCCAGCGTTATGGTCTCCTGTTGCGCCAAGGGATGGCCCAGCGGCATCCAAAGCCGGTAGGGCGACACCAGCAACGTTTCGACATTCAGCGCCAGCCGGTCCTTGACCGACGAAGTCAGCAGGACGGCGACATCCAGTTCGCCACCGATCAGCAGGTGCTGAAGGTAATCGCCGTTGTCCTCGACCACGTTCAGTTCGATCTGTGGAAAAGCGCGGCGGTATCGGGCCAGGATGTCGGACAGCACGTAGCCCGCGACGAGGCTGGTCACCCCCAGCGACAGGCGACCCGTCGCAGCCTGCGCCTCCTCCTGAAAGGACGACCGCGCCGTGGCAACATCGGCCAGGATCTGCCGGGCGTGACGCAGAAAGGCAGACCCCTTGTGGGTGATCAGCAGTCCCCGTGCCTGTCGCTCGAAGAGGACCACCCCCAGGTCGTCCTCCAGCGACCGGATCGCCTCGGTCACCGAGGACTGGCTGATGGACAGCGCCCGCGCCGCCCCCGAGACCGACCCGGCCTCGGCGGCAGCGACAAAGAACTGAAGCTGGCGCAGGGTGAAGGCCATGTGAGCAGTCTGCCCGAACCTTTGTCGGGCGCAAGTGTTGCCGCCGGCCGGCCGGGTGGTCAGATGCTGCAAGAGCAGCCGGAGGCCTGGTAT
>JANOCQ010000092.1:0-2087 GCA_031412255.1 Paracoccaceae bacterium
CTTGACGATGCGTCCATGGGGGCCAGAGCCTTTAACCTTGGTCAGGTCGAGGCCCTTCTGTGCCGCGATCCGCCGGGCGAGGGGGGATGCGAATACGCGCGCACCGCTTGAGGCAACCGGGGCCGGGGCTGCCGGAACCGCTTCCGCCGCCGCCGGAGCCTCAGCAACCAAAGGGACCGCCACATGTGCAGCCGCCTTCGCCGGGGCGGCACTGACGCTTTCACCTTCTTCGACCATTACAGCAATCGGCGTGTTCACCTTCACCCCCGCCGTGCCTTCGGCCACCAACAGCTTCCCGACGATCCCTTCATCGACCGCCTCGAATTCCATCGTGGCTTTGTCGGTCTCGATCTCGGCGAGGATTTGGCCCGATTTGACCGCATCCCCCTCTTTCACCAGCCATTTCGCCAGCGTGCCTTCCTCCATCGTGGGGGAAAGCGCCGGCATGAGAATTTCTACTGCCATGATGTCCCCCTAGCGATAGCAAACGGATTTGACGGCGGCGATCACCTCGACGGTGGTCGTCAGGGCCAGCTTTTCAAGGTTGGCCGCATAGGGCATCGGCACGTCTTTTCCGGTGCAGTTGATCACAGGCGCGTCGAGGTAATCGAAGGCGCGTTGCATCACGACCGCCCCGATATGGTTGCCGATGGCCCCGACGGGGAAGCCCTCTTCGACCGTGACGCAGCGGTTGGTTTTCATCACGCTTGCCAGCACAGTGTCGTAGTCGATCGGGCGGAGCGTGCGAAGGTTGATCACCTCGGCAGAGATCCCCTCTTTCGCAAGCTCTTCAGCGGCTTGCAGGGAATAAGTGAGTCCGATTCCGAAGCTCACGATGGTCACGTCCGTCCCGTCGCGCAGGATGGAGGCCTTGCCGAATGGCACCGTGAAATCGGGATCGGTGGGCACCTCGAAACTGCGCCCGTAGAGGATCTCGTTTTCCAGAAACACCACCGGGTTGGGATCGCGGATCGCCGTTTTCAGCAATCCCTTCGCGTCCGCCGCCGAATAGGGCATGCAGACCCGCAGGCCCGGCACCATCGCAAACCACGCCGCAAAGTCCTGGCTGTGCTGCGCGCCAACCCGTGCCGCCGCGCCGTTGGGGCCGCGGAACACCATCGGGCTGCCCATCTGGCCGCCCGACATGTACAGCGTCTTGGCCGCCGAGTTGATGATGTGGTCCATCGCCTGCATCGAGAAGTTGAAGGTCATGAACTCGACGATCGGCTTCAGCCCGCCCCATGACGCGCCCACGCCGATGCCGGCAAAGCCCATCTCGGTGATCGGCGTATCGACCACGCGCTTTGCCCCGAACTCGTCCAGCAGACCTTGGGAAATCTTGTAGGCCCCCTGATATTCGCCCACTTCCTCGCCCATCAGAAACACGGTCGGATCGGCCCGCATCTCTTCGGCCATCGCCTCGCGCAATGCCTCGCGCACCGTCATCGTCTTGGTCGGACCTTCGGGCAAATCGGAATAGGGCCAGCCTGACACGGCCTTGGGCATTGCCGGGGTCGCCGCTGCCGCCTCCGGAGCAACCGGCTTTTCCGCCGCCACCGCCGCCGCCGCAACCACAGCGGGCTTCGGCGCGTCAGACACCGTCTCGCCGTCCTCGACCAGAACCATGATCGGCGTGTTCACCTTCACACCTGCCGTGCCCTCGGACACGAGGATCTTGCCCACCGTGCCCTCATCCACCGCTTCGAATTCCATCGTGGCCTTGTCGGTCTCGATCTCGGCGATGATCGGGCCGGATTTGACCACGTCGCCTTCCTTGACCATCCACTTCGCCAGCGTGCCCTCTTCCATCGTGGGCGACAGCGCGGGCATCAGAATTTCAATGGCCATGGCTCACCTCACCGGTAGCAGACGGATTTGACTGCGGCCACCACTTCGGCGGTCGTCAGCAGCGCGTGTTTTTCGAGGTTCGCGGCATAGGGCATCGGCACGTCCTTGCCCGTGCAGGTCACCACCGGCGCATCAAGGTGATCAAAAGCCCGCTGCATGATGGTCGAGGCCAGATGGTCGCCGATCGACCCCACCGGGAACCCCTCTTCCACTGTCACGCAACGGTTGGTTTTCTGGAC
>JANOCQ010000093.1:0-5540 GCA_031412255.1 Paracoccaceae bacterium
GAGCCGGTCGAGGAAAAACCGATCGTGGCTGATGATGATGGCGCAGCCCGCGAAATCCTCGATCGCCGCTTCCAGCGCCTGCAGGGTTTCGACGTCCAGGTCGTTGGTCGGCTCGTCGAGGAGCAGCACGTTGCCGCCGGATTTCAACAGCTTGGCCATGTGGACGCGGTTACGCTCACCGCCGGACAGCAACCCGACCTTCTTCTGCTGGTCCGTCCCCTTGAAGTTGAACGCCCCGGTATAAACGCGGGAGTTCATCTGCATGTCGCCAAGGTGGATGACCTCGGCCCCGCCAGAGATTTCCTCCCAGACGTTCTTGTTCGGGTCGAGGGCATCGCGGGACTGGTCGACGAAGGCCAGTTTTACCGTGTTGCCAAGGGTGATCGTGCCGGCGTCGGGGGTTTCCTGGCCGATGATCATGCGGAAGAGGGTGGATTTGCCCGCGCCGTTCGGGCCGATCACGCCGACGATGGCTCCCGGCGGGACGGTGAAGGACAGATCCTCGATCAGAAGCTTGTCGCCCATGTGTTTCTTCAGGCCGACGACCTCGATCACCTTGTTGCCCAGGCGTTCGCCGTTCGGGATGATGATCTGGGCCTGGCTGGCACGCTCGCTGACGGTCTGGTTCGCCATCTCGTTGTAGCGCGAGAGGCGGGCCTTGCCCTTGGCCTGACGGGCCTTGGCACCGGAGCGGATCCACTCCAGTTCCTTTTCCAGCGCCTTCTGCTTGGATTTGTCTTCGCGGGCCTCTTGCGCCATGCGCTTGGCTTTCTGGTCGAGCCAGGCAGAGTAGTTGCCCTCATAGGGAATGCCGCGGCCACGGTCGAGTTCCAGGATCCAGCTGGTGATGTCATCCAGGAAATAGCGGTCGTGGGTGACGATCAGGATGGTTCCCTTGTAGTTGATCAGGTGCTTTTGCAGCCAGGCGATGGATTCGGCGTCAAGGTGGTTGGTCGGTTCGTCGAGAAGCAGCATGTCAGGCTTTTCGAGGAGGAGCTTGCACAGGGCGATGCGGCGGCGTTCCCCGCCCGAAAGCGTGGTCACGTCGGCATCGTCGGGCGGGCAGCGGAGCGCATCCATCGCGACGCCCACGGTGGCCTCAAGCTCCCACAGGTTCTGGGCGTCGATCTGGTCCTGCAGGGCGGCCATCTCGTCCGCCGTCTCGTCCGAGTAGTTCATCGCGAGTTCGTTGTAGCGTTCCAGGATCTTCGTCTGCTCGGCCACGCCCAACATGACGTTTTCCTTTGCGGTCAGGGCCGGATCGAGGTGCGGTTCCTGCGCGAGGTAGCCGACCTTGGCCCCCTTGGCGGCCCAGGCCTCGCCTTTGAAATCGGTGTCCATGCCGGCCATGATCTTCAGAAGCGTGGACTTGCCCGCGCCGTTGACGCCGACAACGCCGATCTTCACGCCGGGCAGGAAGTTGAGGTGGATGTTCTCGAAGCACTTCTTGCCGCCGGGGTAGGTCTTGGAGACGTTCTCCATGTGGTAGACGTATTGATAGCTGGCCATGGTTCGGGCTCCTGAAAGGGTTGGCGCGTATGTAGCGACGATGGGGCCGGGCTGCAACGGTCAGGGTGGGGGGAACCGGACTTGGCAGGCGGGCAAGGTTGGCCCCCTGTGTCGCACCTGGAACAGGAGATGCAGGATGCGGCGGGGATTGGTTTTGGTCATTGCGATGATGATGGGAAGCGGTGCGTCCGCCCAGGTGACGAACCTGGAGGCGCCGGGAAACCTTGCGCCAAGCGTCGATCCGGGCTGTGTGACGATGGTCTCGGCCGATGCGCGCCTGTCGCCGCCGGACCTTGCCCTTGGCGTGCTGGCCTGCGGCCGGCTGGGCAACTGGGATGCGGCGGCGGAGCTTTACATCCTGATGCTGCTGCGGTCCGACTTCGACGCGCGGCGGGTGGCGGACCCCACGGCGCATCAGGCGGGCCAGGTGCTGACGGCGCAGCTGGACGACCGCCAGTCCGAGCCCGAACGGGCAAGTCTTGGTGAGGCGATCCGCCGGTTTGCCGATCCGGCGCCCTCGCAGCGCGACATCCTGTGTCAGGCATTGCTGGCGTCTGGCGTGCCGCAGCATGATCCGACCTGGATGATCCGGCACGGGATGGCGGCCTTCACCGGGTTGGAGGGCGACGGGCTGGTTCCAGGTTTCGACCCGGCCGCAGGGTGGGAGCAGGCCATGCGCGAGACTGTGGCCTGCGGTTGAACGGGCGGCGTGACGCGGCCCGAGACCACCGGCAGGCCATTGTAAAGCCGCCTCTCCTGCGGTCAATTGGCCGGGAGATGCGGTGGGGATGCAATGCGGCAGGGGTTTCCGGTGGCGGTGAAGGGCATGGTCGTGGGCCTTCTGGGCGGGTCCTTCGATCCGGCGCATGAGGGGCATGTCCACATCACCCGCGAGGCGCTGAAGCGGATGGGGCTGGACCAGGTCTGGTGGCTGGTCACCCCGGCGAACCCGCTGAAAGCGCGGCAACCGGCGCCGATGGCGGACCGGTTGGCGCGGGCGCGCAAGGTGATGCGGCATCCGCGGGTGAAGATCACCGCGCTGGAGGAGGCGCTGGGGACGCGGGCCACAGCGGATACCATCGATCGGCTGCAAGCGCTGTATCCGGGTGTCACCTTCGTCTGGCTGATGGGGGCGGACAATCTGGTGCAGTTCCACCGCTGGGGCCGTTGGCGCGACATCCTGCGGTCGGTCGCGGTGGGGGTGCTGGCCCGGCCGGGCAAGGGCGTGGCGGCGCGGTCATTCCGGGTGAACCAGGTTGACAGGGGCGAGAACCTGCGGGGGCGGAAGGCGCCCGTCTGGGCCTTCGTGAACCTGCCGATGAACGATGCCTCGTCGACCGCGATCCGGGCACGCGGGGGGTGGATGTCGGGGCGCTAGGGCTGCTCCTCGTGCGCCTTCGGCTTCTCGTCGCACAGGTCTGCCGACGAGGAGACGCAGTCGAACGAGGAGGGGCCGGTCAGAGCGGCTTTTCCATCCAGACATCGGCGGGGGGTGTCGTGTACGGGGGGATGTCGCTCCAGCCGGTCGCGCGGTAAAGCGCAATCGCCTCGGTCAGGGCCGAGTTGGTGTCGAGCCGCAGCTGCCGATACCCGATCGCGCGCGCCTCCGCCTCGACCCTGGTCATCAGGCGGCGAGACAGTCCCTGGCCCCGGGCCGAGGCGTGGACCCAGAGGCGCTTGACCTCGGCCGTGGTGTCGTCGAGGGGACGCAGGGCGACGCAGCCCACCGGCAGGTCATCGGACCAGGCGATGAGAAAGCGGCCTTGCGGCGGGCGATAGCTGTCGGCGCCGGGGTCGGGCAGGGGGAAATACTCGGGCCTGGCGATCGCCACCCGGGCAAGGATTTCGTCGAAGTAGGCCTGTTGGCAGGCCAGCGCTTCGGAGCTGTCAGGGTCCGCCTCGCGTATCTCCAGCTGATCGCGGTTCAAGAGCGTCGCGATCAGGTCCATTGCCGCCACCACCTCATCAGCCCGCGATCCGGCACGAGCGATCAGCCGGGCGGCGCGCTCATGGCCGATGCTTTCATAGGCCATCATCTCGGCCTGGCCCTTGTGGGTCAGCCTTGCGATCCGGCGGCGGCGGTCGGCAGGGTCGGTGGCGGTGGCGATCAGGCCCTCCCGCTCCAGCGCGCGCAGGAAACGGCTCATCAGCCCGGAATCGAGCTCCAGCCGGTCGCGGATGCGGGCCAGGTCGGTGCCCTCGGGCTGGACCAACTGCAACACGCGGGCCATGCCGAGCGGGCGGCCGCGCCCAAGGAACGAGGTGTCAAGCGCACCCACCTCACGCGTGACGGCGCGGTTGAAGCGGCGGAGGCGGGCAACGGGGTCGAGATACATATCGGACCTCAGTCAGACATTTTGTCTGACAATAGTCAGATATTCTGGTCACGCAAGCGCGATTGCGGGGTCGGTATCTGGTACTGGTGGAATCGGCGGGCTTGCGGCTATCACGACTGCAAACGGAGGATGGGATGCGGATTTCGCGGCGGATGATGCTGGCCGGGCTTCTGGGCGGGGCGGCCTTCCCGGCGGCGGCCGAGGTGATGGACAGCTCTCCCCGCCCGGTGGCGCGCGGCGGCAAGCCAGCGGCGCGCCCCGCTGCGGGGCCGCTGGATACTTCGGACCTGATCGCGGCGGCCAAGCTGGGGGGCTCGGTGGCCTATGTGCTGCTGGACGCGCAGACCGGCGCGGTTCTGGAAGCGCGCGAGCCGGACCTGGCCCTGCCACCCGCGAGCGTCGCGAAAGCCGTGACCTCGCTTTACGCGCTGGAGAAGCTGGGCGCGGGGTATCGCTTTACAACGCGGGTGTTGGCGACGGGGCCGGTCGCGCAGGGCATCGTGCAGGGCGATATCGTGCTGGTGGGGGGCGGCGATCCGACCCTGCAGACGGACCAGCTTGGCGATCTGGTGGCACGGCTTGCGAAGGTCGGGCTGAAGGGCGCAACGGGGAAGTTCCTGTACTGGGACAGCGCATTGCCGCAGCTGGCGGTGATCGCTGCGGACCAGCCGGACCATGTGGGATACAATGCCGCCGTCTCTGGGCTGAACCTGAACTTCAATCGGGCCTATTTCGAATGGAAACGGGTCTCCGGCGAATGGCGGACCACGGTCGATGCGCGAGGCGAGCGCTTCCTGCCCGAAGTCGGCATGGTGCGGGTGGATGTGGCACAGCGCGATGTGCCTCTCTTTACCTATCGCGGCGGGCGGGTCGAGGAATGGACTGTGGCGTCCTCTGCCCTTGGCAAGGGTGGAAGCCGCTGGTTGCCGGTGCGCGACCCCGGGGCCTACGTGTCCGAGGTGTTTCGCACGCTGGCGCGCGCGCAGGGCATCCGGCTGCAGTCGCCCGAGCGGGTCGCCTCTGTTCCGCCCGGGGACGAGATCGGGCGGGTAGAAAGCGAGCCGCTGCCCGAGGTCCTGCGCGACATGCTGAAGTTCTCGACCAACCTGACAGCGGAATGCGTCGGGCTAGCAGCGTCGCGGGCGTCGGACCTGGAGGCTTCGGGGCAGGCAATGTCGGACTGGGTGCGGACAACGTTCGGGGCCAGCTTCGACATGCACGATCATTCGGGACTTGGCGGTCGGTCGCGGGTGACGGCTGCGGGCATGGCGAAAGTCCTGGTGCAAGCCGACCGCGAGAGGCGGGGATTGAAGGCGATCCTGCGGGACGTCGGGATGAAGGACGACAAGGGCAAGGTGATCGACGGCCATCCGGTCAAGGTCCTGGCCAAGTCGGGGACGCTGAACTTCGTCTCGGGCCTGGCCGGGCATATCGTGCCCCCCCCATCTTCCGGCCAGAGCGGGCGCGAGTTGGTGTTCGCAATCTTTTCGGGCGACCCGGAACGCCGGGATGCGGTGCCCGTCGCGCTTCGGGAAGAACCACAGGGCGGAAAGGCCTGGACCAGTCGCGCAAGGCGGTTGCAGGGCCAGCTGATCAATCGGTGGGCCGGGCTTTACGCTTGATCGGTGGCGTCTTTCTTGTAACGGGAGTCACGGGCCTTTGGTTGGCGCCATCCTTCGTCCCAAGTTGAAGGCG
>JANOCQ010000094.1:0-3184 GCA_031412255.1 Paracoccaceae bacterium
GCCCTGCCCGAGCCTGATCAAACAGACGCAAGGGTGACCTTCGCGGCCTTCCAGATGGCTTACCGGCTCGACCCGATGACTGCGATGATTGCAGCCTCGGCCGGCCTGCCTGACAGCGAGATCGACGCAATCTGGACGTCCTTTGCCGCCGTTTGATGCCCCTCCCCCCAAACCGAGAAAGACCTCCGATGACAGACCAACCTGCACTCCTTGATGCCGTGACGCAGGCGTTCCGCGATCATGGCCTGGCAGCCGCGATCACCACACTCATTGGCGGCTGCCTCGCCTTTGTCGCCACGGTCACCCGCAAGGCATTCACCAACGAAGCCATGCTTGAGCGGCTCGACCGTGAGCTCACCTTCGAGCGCGACCGGATCGACCGGCAACGCATCGAGGACCGCAAAGCCGACGGCGGCCGCCTTGAGCGGATCGAGACCGACATCCGGGACATGCGCGACATGCTCTTCGAGGCCTTTCAGCGCAGCCGTGGCGACTGACCGTTCGGCCTAAAGCCAACCACCGACCCGTCCCACCCCCGCCCGCCCGAAAGGCGGGTTTTTTGTTGCCCGCCGCTTGGGCAGAAGGAGCCGACCCATGTCTACCGATACAAAAGAACCCATCCGCCTGATCCAGCGTGGTCTTGCAGGGCTTGGCCATTCACCCGGGACCATCGACGGCACCTGGGGTCGGCAGACCGCGCGCGCCGTCAAGGATCTCCTGGCCGCACATGGGCGCCCGGCATCGGTCGCTCCGCTGGGCCCTCTGCCCTGGATGACCGAGGCCAAGGCTGCGCTCGGACGCCACGAGGCTCGGGACCGCAGCTGGTTGATGGACTGGCTGAAGCGGGACGGTCGCACTTTAGGCGATCCGTCGAAGAACCCCTGGTGCGGTGATTTTGTTGAAACCTGCATTCGCGTCGGACTTCCCGACGAGCCTTTGCTCGGCGCGCTGGGCCTTAACCCCTACTGGGCCCGCAACTGGCTCCTTTTCGGCGAAGGCACCCGACCAGTTATTGGCGCAGTGCTCGTGTTCGCACGCGGATCCGGCGGCCATGTGGGCTTTGCCGTAGGGCAGGACGACACGCATTTCTACGTGCTCGGCGGCAACCAGTCCGACGCCGTCACAGTCGCACGGGTCGCCAAGTCCCGCCTCCTCGGATCGCGCTGGCCCCGAACCTACCCCCTTAACCCCGAGCCCCTTCCAACCATGGCTCCCGGCGAAACCCTCACAACCACCAACGAAATTTGAAAGGTCACATTATGCTGAAACCTGCAATTTTGGCGCTCGTTCGCCAGCTTTTGACCGTCGTCGGGACGGCTCTTGTCGCCAAGGGCTATGTTCAGGCCTCTGACGTCGAGCCGGTGATCGGGGCGCTGATGACAATCGGGTCGGTGATCTGGTCTGTGGGGGATAAGCGGGGACGGTGAAGTCCGCATAACCAGCAGGTAGTACTGGCTGAAACCCGGCGGCTTATTGTAGATCTTTCGGAGGCGGGGCCTGCTGCCCCGCCTCTGAAGTCAGGCGCTGTATTACTGACCTCGTGCTGCAAGCCAGGCAGTCATCTGAGCGATCTCCGCCTCCTGCGCCACGATGACGGCTTCCGCAAGGGCCCGCACCTCCGGATCCTTAGCGTGTTCAAGAGCAATCTTCGCCATATCGACAGCGGCCTTGTGGTGCGGAATCATGCCTTGCATGAAATCCACGTCCGGATCGCCGGTATAGGGGATCATCATGCCCGCCATCATGTAATTCATCGCCTTGGCGTAGGCCAAAGTGGCCGGGTCGTTCGCAAATTCCGGTGGGATGAGCATGGTATGGTCCATGCTGCCCATTTCGTCCATGTCCATCTTCATGCCGGAATGGTCCATGTTGGAGTGATCCATGCCCTCATTGGCATTCTGTGCGAAGGCAAGGCCGCCTGCCACAACAACGGCAGCGGCCATAAACGCGAGTGTGCGCTTGTTCATTGGAAGTCTCCTTTTCCGGGGGTCAGTTTTGTGCGTCAAAGCCAGCATCGGCTAGCGCTGACTTCAGTTTTTCGCGAGGTGCGGTCGTCGCGACGTCTACCTTCCGCGTCGTCGGGTCGGCGCTAACCTTTGCTGCCGGATCAACCGACTGGATCGCGTTTGTCACGCCACGGACGCAGGCGCCACAGGTCATGTTCTCGATATGGAACTGCATGAGATCCTCCTTTTGCTTCGTCTCATGCAAGGGGAGATAGTGCTTCCTACCGTTGGAAGGTCAACGGCTTCGCAAACATTCTTTTGTGGCCTCCAGCGACGACGGCCCCGACCTGCATATTCGGACTGGCCCTCTGGTGCTCGTTCGCCAGCTTCTGACCGTCGTTAGGGCGGCCTTTTCGCCAAATGACTACGTTCGGGCTTCAGACACCGAACCGGTGATCGTCGCTCTCATGATCATCGGGTCGTTTGTCTGTTTTGTATCAAGGGGACGACGTAACCTCGAGTTGGCTCGTTTGTGACTTCCCGCTTCGACAAGATGAATCAGATTACAGCCCATCTTCAGTCCCTTGGATGCTTTGGTAGGATTAACGGTGAAGCGTGCCAATCGCGTCGTTCGGGCATTGCACTGGTGTCGATACCTATATCGCGCGCCATGTGTGGCCCGAGGCGATCAGCGAGACGCCTGGTTTCAGCCTTACGCAAGCACTCGCGCCAGATGTGGTTGATGGCTGACAGCATTTTTTTTCCTTCGGGAGCGTGATTTGCAAATGGGAATTCTTGTTGACCGTCGGGGCTGGGTTGCAGACCGGCGCAGGATGGTGACGCGATGCCCCGACGGAGCATCGCTGGATCTTTGATCAGCCGACGGGAACATTGGTCGTTGCGGTCTTTCCGCGGCCCAACGTCAAAGCCACAAGTGCTGCAACAACTGCGACACCCGCTGCCCCAAAGAACGCAGCTTGGTATCCGGCAAGAAGCGCCACGGATGCTTCGCCTTCGCTGCCGGCCATCGAGGCGGCAAGCGACACGGTAACCGCGAGCCCCAGCGCCGATCCGACTTGATACGTGGTGTTGATCAAACCCGACGCCAGGCCGGTATCCTGAGGCTCGGCTCCGCCCATGCCGGTCATCGTGGCCGGGATATAGGCCAGCGACATTCCGACCGCGGCCAGTAGCGAGACCGGAAGCACGTTGGCGAGGAATGTCCCGTCAGCCGGCAG
>JANOCQ010000095.1:0-8753 GCA_031412255.1 Paracoccaceae bacterium
GCGATCCCCGCCGCCGCCGGCATCCCCTCCAGCGCCGACAGAAAGTCCTCGTCCAAGGGGTAGCTCTCCTGATAGACCCGCGCCTTCTCGACCATCTCCGCCTCGAACCGCCGCCGCTGCTCGCCCGCGTCCGTCAGCTCCCCAAACCCGTTCGCAAGCTCCACCCCGCAAGCATAGACCTCGAACCGCTCGGCCACCCTTGCATCCCCCGGCACCTTCCGCGCCAAGGCCGCCTCGGCCGAAGGATAGCGGTCCAGGATCGTGACCCGCCCCATCCCAAGCTTCGGCTCGACCTTCTCGGAAAGGACCCGGCTCAGCATGTCCGACCAGGTATCATCCCCCGCCCGCCGCAGTCCGATCCGGTCCAGTTCCATCCCCAGAACGCCCGCATCCGTCGACCCATCTGCCCGGATCGACCGCATCAGGTCCACCCCGGCATGTATCTGGAAAGCCTCCGCCACCGAAACCCGATCGGGTTCCTGAAACGGATCGCAGACCCGCTCGCGGAACCGCAGAACCGAGCCCCCCGCCCCCCCCGCTGCCAGACGCAGGAGGGCTATCGCATCGGCCATCAGGACCTCGTATCCCTGGCCCACCCGGTACCATTCCAGCAACGTGAAATCGGGGGAATGCAGCGCCCCCCGCTCGCGGTTCCGCCAGACGTGGGAAAAGGCGTGAATCCGGGTCTCCCCCGCCGCCAGAAGCTTCTTCATTGCGAACTCGGGCGAGGTATGGAGGTACATCCGCCGCCCCAGCCCATCATTCCCGATGGCCTCGGTCGCAAAGCCGTGCAGGTGCGCCTCGTTCCCAGGGCTGACCGCAAGAGCGGCGGGGTCGACCTCGGTGAAACCCTCCCCGGCCAGCCAGCCCCGGATCGCCGCCTGGATTTGGTTGCGGGCAAGAAGCAGCGGGCGGCGGTCGGCGTGGCGGTGGGGGGCCCACCAGGGGCCGGGCGGGGGCGAGGAGGGATTCATCTGGAATTTCCGGTCGGGATGGGTTACGGGCGCGGGCAGATGCCGGTCCTTGGGACCGGTCCCCGATATAACAAGGACCCGACCTTTGAAAGTCATCGCCTCCTCGCTCCGCAAGGGCAACGTCGTCGAAATGGACGGCCGGCTCTACGTCGTGCTGACCGCCTCGAACTTCCACCCCGGCAAGGGCACGCCGACCACCAGTGTCGACATGCGCCGGATTTCGGACGGGACCAAGGTTTCGGAACGCTGGCGGACGACCGAGATGGTGGAAAAAGCCACCGTCGACGAGCGGGAGTATGACTTCCTGTACGAGGACGGCGAGGGCTTCCACTTCATGGACCCGATCAGCTACGATCAGGTCGTCGTGACCGAGGACATCCTGGGCGCGAACAAAGCCTACCTTCAGGAAGGCATGCGCTGCTATGTGAAGACCTTCGACGGGGTTCCGATCGCGATGGAAGTGCCGCAGAAGATCACCGTGGAAATCCTGGAGACCGAGCCGGTCACCAAGGGGCAGACGGCCTCGTCCTCCTACAAGCCGGCGGTGGTGCAGAACGGGCTCAGGGTCATGGTTCCCCCCCATATCGGGCCGGGGGTGCGGATCGTGATCAACACCGACGATGACTCTTATGTCGAGCGCGCCAAGGACTGATCTGCTCACAGTGGACAATTCGCGCCGATCCTTCACTATCAAGGACTTGGCCGCGGACGTTAAGGATTTGGAAAGAACTGGAAAGGCATGCCGCGCGGCGTGCCTTTTCGCTTTGTCGCGGGCCACAAGGGACTATTGTCGTGCCGAGAGGGAGGTCTGAAATGCCCAGCGACCACGATGCCTACAAGCCCACCGAAATCGCCGCCCTGATCGAGACGGCGGGGGTCGCGAAGGCCGCCCTTCCGCTGCACCGGATGGCGACACTGGCGTTTCTGGCCGGGGCCTTCATCGGCTTTGGATCGGCCTTCTGGTGCATGGCGATGGCTGGGGCGGACCCCACCTTCGGGCCGCAAAGGGTCCTTGGCGGCGTGGTGTTTGCGCTGGGGCTGATCCTGGTGGTCGTCGGGGGTGCGGAGCTTTTCACCGGCAACGCGCTGATGGTGATGGCGGCGGTGGACCGGCGGATCAGCCTGGGAGCCTTGCTGCGGAACTGGGGAATCGTCTGGCTGGGCAATCTGGTGGGCGCGGTCGGGCTGGCGGTGGCTTTCGGCGTCGCGGGGCTTCTCGACGGGCCGATGGGGGCGGTGGCGGCGAAGGCGGCCACGGCCAAGACGTTGCTTGACCCGCTGGAGGCCTTTGTCCGTGGCGCCTTGTGCAATGCGCTGGTCTGTCTGGGGGTGTGGCTCAGCTTCGCGGCGCGGACGGCGACGGACAAGATCCTGGCCGTGCTCTGGCCGGTGGCGGCCTTCGTCACGTTGGGGCTGGAGCATTCGGTGGCCAACATGTTCCTGTTTCCGGCGGGGCTTTGGGCAGGGTCGGACGCCACCTTGGCGGGCGTTTTCGGCAATCTCCTGTGGGTATCGCTGGGCAATGTCGTCGGCGGTGCGGGCGGCGTGGCTCTGGCCTATCGCTATGCCTATGGGGCGATGCGGGAGTAAGCTTTACGGGGCCAACTCGCCCGCCTCGATCCGGAACGGCAGGATATTGCCGGGCGGCGGCAGCGGGCAGATCGCGAAATCGGTAAAGGCGCAGGGCGGCGAGATCGCGCGGTTGAAGTCCAGGGTGATCTCGGACTCGGTCGGGTCCTCGCCGAAGAGGAAGCGGCAGGCCGGGTAGGTCTCGCCTGCGGTCGCATCACGAAAGACGAACATCGGCTTGCCGGATTTCCAGTGGGTCGGCGTCAGGGTGACGGCCTTGCCCTGATGCTGAAAGGTCGCGCGGTGGGTCAGGGTGACGGCGGCGCTGGAGCCGTCTTTCATTGCAACTTCCGCGGCTTGCGGGGCTAAGCTTACCCACTTCGCGCGGATCACCCAGTTTGCCGAGGCCGGGAAGTGACGCAACGCGACGGCAGGGTTGAGCGTCAGGTCGCGGACGCGCAGGGCCGGGGTGCCGTCGACGTTATGGATTTCCAGAAGGAACGAGTCGACCCGAAGTTGCGGGAAGGCGTCGGCGACGGGCTGAAAGGGCTGCGGGGTGCCGCCCGGTCGGGTGAAGGTTGCGCCCGTGTCAGTGATGTCCAACCTGCCGAGGAGGCCGGGACCGGAGGGAAGCTGCACCTCTTGCCCTGTGCCAACCTTATAGCTGCCGGGCTTCAGGTCTATCCGGGCGACAAGGTTCAGCCAGCCGTCGGGGGCAGTCAGGGCTGCAAGCCGGGCCGCCCGGTGGTCGGCAAGCGGCTGCATCACACAGCCTCGAACGTGATCTTCCGACGCAGGAACTGGGTCGCCTTGTTCGAGACATAGGCCGGTTCGCCCGTGGTCAGGAACTTCGCCTGCGTGCCGGTCCCGGCGAATTGCGGGCGGCGGGTCAGGTAGTCCGCCAGGCTTTCGGCCACCAGGTTGGCTTGGGAATAGACCTTCACCCCCTGCCCCAACGCGTCGGCAAAGACCTTTTCCATCAGTGGGTAATGGGTGCAGCCCAGGATCGCGGCTTCGGGGTTCGGCATCCGGCGTTTCAGCGCCTCGACATGGGAGCGGACGAGGGCTTCGGCCAGGATCTCGTCGCCCTGTTCGATGGCATCAACGACGCCGCCGCAGGGTTGCGCTTCGACGTCGACCCCGATGGCGCGGTAGGCAAGTTCGCGCTGGAAGGCGCGGGAGGCGACGGTCGCGGGGGTGGCGAAGAGGGCGACGTGTTTCACCGCCACTTCGCGCGGGGGGGAGTTGTCGCCCCACTGGCGTTCGGTCAAGGCTTCGATGAGGGGCACGAAGACACCGAGGACGCGCTTGTCGGACGGCACCCAGGTTTCCTGCATGCGCTTCAGCGCCGCGGCTGACGCGGTATTGCACGCGAGGATCACAAGGTCGCACCCTTCCGCCCAGAGACGTTCGGTCGCGGCGCAGGTCAGGTTGAAGATGTCGTCGGCGGTGCGGACGCCATAGGGGGCATGGGCATTGTCGCCGAAATAGACGAAGGGAACGTCGGGCAGTCGCTTTGTCAACGCATCAAGAACGGTCAGCCCGCCGAGACCCGAATCGAAGACGCCAACTGCCATGCCTGCCTCGCATCCTTGGCGCAATCTTTGCGCGCCGTGCCTTTTCGGCGATCATAGGGCGGAGCGTCGAGGGGCGAAAGGCCCAAGCGAAGGGCATCGGGAAAGGGAAGCCGGGGTTTACATGCATTGGCGTCTCCCTATCTAGGGCCGGACATGTTACGGTGCAAAACGCTTTGGGACGAGGGTCGGTATGGATTGGGACAAGCTGAGGATCTTTCACGCTGTGGCGGAGAAGGGCAGCCTGACCCATGCGGGGGACGTGCTGCACCTGTCGCAGTCCGCTGTAAGCCGCCAGATCCGCGCGCTGGAGGAAAGCCTGTCAGTGACGCTGTTCCACCGCCACGCGCGCGGACTGATCCTGACCGAACAGGGGGAACTTCTGTTTGACGCGACGACGCAGATGGTCCGGCGGCTGGACGCGACGGCAGCGCGGATCCGCGACAGCGAGGACGAGGTCTTTGGCGAGCTGCGCGTGACGACGACGATGGGGTTCGGCACGCTTTGGCTGGCCCCCCGACTGGCGCGGCTTTACGAGAAGTACCCGGCGCTGAAGATCGACCTGATGCTGGAAGAGCGGGTCCTGGACCTGCCGATGCGCGAGGCGGATGTGGCGATCCGGATGAAGGAGCCAAGCCAGGCCGACCTGATCCGCAAGCGGCTGATGCAGATCAAGATGCAGATGTTTGCGACGCCCGAGTATCTGGAGTCGCATGGCACGCCGCTTTCGATGGACGATTTCAGCAGCCACCGGCTGATCAGCCAGCATGCCGGAACGGCTCAGGTCGCGGCGGGGGCGCTGCTGGTGGCGGAACTGATGACGCATGACATCCCCTCGACGCTGACGGTGAACAACTATTTCGGGGTGCTGCAGGCGGTGTTGAACCATCTTGGGATCGGGGTATTGCCGGACTATCTGGCCGAGGATTTCCCCAATCTCGTCCGCGTCCTTCCCGAGATCGAAAGCGCCGAGGTGCCGGTCTTTCTGGCGTATCCCGAAGAGCTTAGGCACTCCAAGCGGGTGGCGGCGTTTCGGGACTTCGTGACCGAGGAGATCATGGCGTTCCGCCGGCGCAAGGCCGAGGATGCGGCGGCCTGAATTGCTGCCATGCAGCATTTGCATAGCGGCAATGCCCAAACGTCAGGCATTCCGGACTTGTTCGCGCAAGCATGGGGCACTAATTGAACTCTTGAAGCGGCGATGAGCGTGCTCTCGTCCCTTCGTACCTCCCTGTTGGACTTGGCCGAGCGAAAGCTCGGCCTTTTTTTTTCTTTGGCGCAAAGAAAAGGCCCGGCAGTTTCCTGCCGGGCCGCGTCGTGGTCGGCGCTTGGGTCAGCCGCCGCTGGAATCGTCGGTCGAACCGTCTTGGGAAGGCTCGTCCGAACCGTCGCCGGCTTTTTCGCCGTCACCGGAGCTGCCGTCCGTGCTGGAATTTTCGGTCGCGGGAGCGGTCGGGTCGATGTTGGCCGAGATCGCCGCGATCAGTTCCGACTCGGTCCACCCCAGGGTCAGCGAGCCGTCGGCGGTCATGTCGCCAGCCAGCGGCACGGTGAAGGACTTCACGCTGGATTTCGAGCCGAAATCGCTGTTCAGGGTCACCAGAGCGACCGGGCCGCCGTCGATCTCGTAGACGTTTTCAACCTGGCCGATGACGATCTGGTCTTTGGTGCGAACCTCGTTGCCGACGAAGGCCGAGTCGCTCATCACCGTCATCGTGGTCATGTCTTCAGGCGAAGCACCAAGCTTGGCGTCGGCCGAGAGTTCAACAGCCAGGGCCGGCATTGCAACCAGCGCAACGAAGGCGGCCGAGGCCGTAAGAGTCTTGGGATAGAACATAGTCATCTCCTCGAGTGAGCCGAAAATTCGGCATGCGGCAATCAACGCGCGAGGGGCGAGGTTGTTCCCACGAAGATCGCGGCGGGCGGAAGGCCGCCGTCAGCCAAGCCCTTGACGCCGGTTTGTCAGAAAGGCGCGGTCGGCGGGTGAGGTGGCTTGCGCTATGGCCTGGTCGTAGGCGGCCTTGGCAGGCTCGCTTTGCCCCGTCCGGGCCAGAAGGTCAGCCAGGACGGCGTGGTAGGGCTGGTAGTTGGAAAGCTGGTTCTCCAGCTGTTGCACCTGGGCGAGGGCCTGCGCGGGGTGACCGGCTTCAGCCAGTGCCACGGCTTGGTTCAGGGCAACGACGGGGGTCGGCTCGAAATCCAGCAGGCGGGCATAAAGTGCGGCGATCTGCGGCCAGTCGGGCCCTGACTCTTCAGCATGTAGAGCGGCAATCGCCGCCTTCAGCTGGAACGGACCGGGCAGGCGGCGGGCGATGGATCGGTCAAGCAGCAGGACGCCTTCGTTCAGTTCTGCCCGATTCCAGAGTCTGCGGTCCTGCCGGGCCGGTGGCAGGGTCTGGCCGTCAGGACTGGTGCGGGCCGCGGAGCGGGCATGGGTCAGCAGAAGAAGCGCAAGGTTGGCCTCGACTTCGGGATTGTCGGGGACAAGCTGCACCAGTAGCCGCGCCAGGAAGATCGCCTCGGTGCAAAGATCGATGCCCGTTTCGGGCCCCTGCGCGTAGCCGGCGGTGAAGATCAGGTAGACGGTGGTCAGGACCGAGTTCAACCGGTCGGGCAGGTCCTCGGGCCCCGGGATCACGAAGGGGATTTTGGCGGCGGCGATCTTGGCCTTGGCGCGCGACAGGCGCTGGCCCATCGTCGGCTCGGCATCGAGGAAGACGGCGGCAACTTGCGGCGTCGTCAGGCCGCAGAGCGACCGCAGGGTCAGCGCGATGCGGGTTTTCTCTTCCAGCGCCGGGTGGCAGCAGGTGAAGATCAGGCGCAGTCGGTCGTCCGGGATGGTCTGAGGATCAGGCGCGGCGGCTTCCTCGGAGGCGAGGACGGCAATCGCGTCGCGGTGGCGCGCCAGGGCGGCATCGCGACGGTAGGCGTCTATGGCCTTGCGCAAGGCCGCGCGCAGGAGCCAGCCCCGCGGGTTGTCCGGGACCCCTGCCCTGCCCCAGTGAACCAAGGCCGAGGCGGCCGCTTCGTGCAGCGCATCCTCGGCGCGCTGGAAATCCCCGGTGCGCGCGATGAGGGCGGCCAGAAGCCGCCCCCGATCCTGCCGGAGGACAGCCTCCAGCGTGGGTCTGGTCATCCGAAGGTTACAAGCGGGCGGACTTCGATCGTGCCATAGGCGGCACCTGGGATCTGCGCGGCCCAATGCAGCGCCGCGTCGAGGTCGGCACAATCGATGATGTAGTAGCCGCCCAGATGTTCGCGCGTTTCGGCGAAGGGGCCGTCCATCGTCTCGACTTTGCCAGAGCGCAGCCGGACGCTGGTGGCCGTGGTGGCCGGATGCAGCGCGTCGCCTGCAACCATCACTCCGGCCTCTTTCATCCGGCGATTCAGGGCGAAATAGGCTTCATTCATCTTGTCGCCCATCGGTGGCGTCAGGGCCGGGTCGGTGTAGATCAGGGTCATGAATTTCATTTGAACTCTCCTGGGAAAGGGAAATGCCGAAGTGTCAGTACTCCATGACCGGACGCACCTCGACCGAACCGTACCGGGCGGCTGGAATCTCGGCCGCGAAGCGGAGCGCGGCGTCAAGATCGGCGGCCTCGATCAGATAGAAGCCGCCAAGGTGTTCACGGGTCTCGGCGAAGGGGCCGTCGATGGTTTCCACCCTGCCATGCCGTTTGCGCAGCGTTGTGGCAGTTTCGACGGGCTGCAGGCCTTCGCCCGAAAGGAAGGTGGCAGTGCCGGGGATGCCTTCGCCCAAGCTCATGTATTCTCCCATCATGGCATCGAACTCAGACGTGCCCGGCGCAGGCTCGGCACCGGGGGCGGCATAGAGGGCAAGCATATACTTCATCGCAACTCCTGTCTGGCTACGCGGCGGGATTGCACGCGATCCTAAGACAAGGACGCGTGGCCTGCAGCGATTTCGACATCGCCGGCCACGGCAGACGATTTATGAGTGAAAAAGTGTGGCGCGGCCGGTGCGGTTGTTTGCCCTTCCTTTGCCTTTCCCGTAAGAGGCGCGCAAACCTGCCAGAGGGGATGCCATGCAAGAACCCGCCATCACGCCGGACCTCGTCGCCAGCCACGGGATCAAGCCCGATGAATGGGAGCGTCTGCTGGGCATTCTGGGGCGGGAGCCGACGTTCACCGAGTTGGGCGTGTTCAGTGCGATGTGGAACGAGCATTGTTCCTACAAGTCGTCGAAGATCCATCTGAAGAAGCTGCCGATCACGGGGCCACAGGTGATCTGCGGACCGGGCGAGAATGCGGGTGTCATCGATATCGGCGACGGCCAGGCGGTGGTCTTCAAGATGGAGAGCCACAACCACCCGTCCTACATCGAGCCGCATCAGGGGGCCGCGACGGGGGTCGGCGGTATCCTGCGCGACGTCTTCACGATGGGCGCGCGGCCAATTGCGGCGATGAATGCGTTGTCGTTCGGGCTGCCCTCGCATCCGAAGACCGCGCATCTGGTCAAGGGTGTGGTCGAGGGCGTGGGGTCCTACGGCAACGCTTTCGGGGTGCCGACGGTGGGCGGCGAAGTGCGGTTCCATCGCAGCTACAACGGCAACTGTCTGGTGAATGCGTTTGCTGCCGGTTTGGCTGATGCCGACAAGATCTTCTATTCTGCGGC
>JANOCQ010000096.1:0-4336 GCA_031412255.1 Paracoccaceae bacterium
GCCGCTCTCTGCCCTCACTGGTACCAAGCTGCGCGACCGTCGCCTGGCCGCAGGACTGCGCCAGGCCGAGGTTGCTTCGCGCGCAGGCATATCGGCCTCCTACCTCAACCTCATTGAACACAACCGCCGCAAGGTGACGCCCGAGGTGATGGAGCGGCTGGCGGAAGCGCTCCAGATTGACCGGACCGCTCTGGTCGAAGGCAGGGAGGCGGCGCTGGTCGAAGATCTGCGGGCCGCTGCGGCACGAAGCGGCGGAACCGACACAGTCGCCGAACTGGAACGGGTGGAAGATTTCGTCGACCGCTTTCCCGGGTGGGCGGCGTTGCTCGCGGCCCTTGAGGCACGTGGTCTCATGCTGGAACGCGCGGTCGAAGCGCTGAACGACCGAATGACGCATGACCCGCATCTGTCGCAATCGCTGCACGAGCTTCTGTCGTCGCTGTCGGCTGTGCGCGCGACTGCGGCGATACTGGCCGAAACGCCCGATCTGGAGCCGGAATGGGCCCTTCGGTTCCACCGAAATCTGCATCAGGACAGCGAGCGTCTGGCAGCCGGCGCCGAAGCGCTGGTGGGGTTTCTGGATGCAGGTCAGGGGACTGAGGAACAGGGCATCGCCGCACCGCAGGAAGAGGTTGAAGATTGGCTCCGCAGCCGCCTGTGGGTCATTTCGGACGCAGATCTTTCCACCGGACTCGAAACCGAGATCGGGCGGCTTGCCTCGACTGCGGCACGCAGCCTGGCGCGGGCGCATGTGATGCGGGCACGCGGGGACGCGGTAGCGCTGCCCGAATCCGATTTCGTCGCGTTCTTGTCCGAGATCGGGCCTGATCCGATTGCGCTGGCAGAACGCTTCGGCACCTCTCCCCTTATGGCGATGCGTCGCATGGCGGGGGTGCCTGGGTTGCAGACCGGACTGGTGACCTGCGATGCTTCGGGTACGCTGACTTTTCGAAAGCCCACGACCGGTTTTCCTTTGCCGCGCTTTGGCTCGGCCTGTCCGCTTTGGCCGCTTTACGCGGCACTCGGTCGACCGATGCAACCGTTCGAAGCCCGGGTACAGATAGCGGGGCAGAATGATCGCCGACATCGGGTAATCGCCTGGGCAGAGACGCGGCATCCGCAAGGTTTGCGCGGACCTGAACTGCGCGAGGCCGCGATGCTGATTTTGCCGGACGAAGGCTCGGAAACTGTCCTGGCCGTCGGTTCAAGCTGCCGGGTCTGCGCACGTGGGGACTGCCCGGCCCGACGCGAACCTTCGATCCTTGCGGCTGAAGGCACCAGCTAAAGCTTTGTCTGCAAGGCAGTCTTCCCAAGGCTTTGACAGGCGCGCGCCAAGGGCCGATAGTGACCACAAGGGGCGGTAGACCCCCCGGGGGGAACCAGTGGCACAGCATGTGCTTCTCATTGAGGATGAACCCAACATCGCCGAGGCGATCCGGTTTCTGCTGACACGCGGCGGGTTCCGGGTCAGTCACGCCGCAGAAGGCGCAGCCGCGCTGGTGCTGCTAAGGCAGGACCCGCCAGATCTGGTGATCCTGGACCACATGCTGCCCGGCATGTCGGGGCTGGAAATCCTGACGGCCATCCGCGCCGATCCCTCCAGCCAGGTTCTGCCGGTGATGATGCTCACAGCGCGAGGCCGCGACCGTGAAATGGCGGAGGAAGCCGGTGCAGACCGGTTCATGACCAAGCCTTTCTCGAACGCCGAGATTCTGGCCGAGGTCCGCGCCATGCTGGCCGAGCCGCGACGGGCTGGCTGATGCGTCGCCCCAAGCCGCCACTGTTCCTGGCCCGCGCACCCTATCGTCGGCGCAGACTGCGGGATGCTGCCCGGCTTCTGCCGGTGCTGGGGGTATTCCTTCTCCTGTTGCCGCTGCTCTGGACATCCGAGTCGGGCATGGCGCTGCGGTCGGGTGACGTGATCTACTTCTTCACGATCTGGCTGGTACTGATCGCCCTGGCTGCAGCTTTCGCGCCCGGTTTGCGCGGTGGGGACGGCGCGGACGAAGAGGAGGACTGAAGTGCCCTTCAATCTCCTTGTCCTGTCGTGCCTTCTTTATGTGGCATTCCTCTTCACGGTGGCTTTTGTGGTCGAGGGACGGGCGGCCAAGGGGCGGCTCGGGTGGTTGCGCTCGCCTTTGGTCTACACGCTGTCGCTGTCGATCTATTGCACCGCCTGGACCTTCTACGGTGCGGTCGGCTATGCCGCTCGGTCGGGGCTGGAGTTCTTGACGATATACTTCGGCCCGACCCTGGTTTTTGTCGGCTGGTGGTGGCTGTTGCGCAAGCTGGTCCGGATAGGGAAGCAGCACCATGTCACCTCTATCGCCGACCTGATTTCCTCGCGCTATGGCAAGTCCAATTTGCTTGGGGTGATCGTCACGCTGATCGCGGTGATTGCCGCGACGCCCTACATCGCGTTGCAGTTGCAGTCCGTCGTCCTGTCGTTCGGCGTCTTTGCCAATGCCGCGCCGGACGGCTCGCGCCCGCTGGATCCCGGTCAGATCGCGGTATGGGTGGCGGTGGGGCTTGCCTTCTTCACCATCCTCTTTGGCACGCGGAACCTTGATGCGCGTGAGCAGCACCATGGGATCGTCACTGCCATTGCCGTGGAGGCGGTCGTCAAGCTGGTGGCCCTTCTGGCAGTGGGCAGCTTCGTTGTCTGGGGCATTGCCGGGGGCATTGCCGACGTCATAGAAAAGATTGACGCGGCCGACCTTTCGGCATGGCAGGTGCAGCCAGGGCGTTGGACAGGACTTATCTTCCTGTCGGCCGTTGCGGTCATCACCCTGCCGCGCATGTTCCAGGTGATGGTCGTCGAGAACGAGGATGAAGGCCACCTCGCCCGCGCAAGTTGGGCCTTTCCGCTGTATCTGATGGCGATGAGTCTCTTTATCGTGCCCATCGCCGTCGTCGGGCTGGAACGCATGCCCGAAGGCTCGAACCCCGACATGTTCGTCCTTACCCTTCCTTTGGCCGAGGGGCAGGGTGCGCTTGCAATGCTGGCTTTTCTGGGTGGCTTTTCTTCGGCCACCTCGATGGTCATCGTCGAATCCATCGCGCTGGCCACGATGATTTCGAACCACGTGATGATCCCGCTTTGGCTGCGGCTGCGACCTGGGGCTGCGGCGGTCGATGACCTCCGCTCCGTAGTCCTCACGGCGCGAAGGCTGGCAATCGCAGTCGTGCTGGCGCTCGGCTATGGCTATTACCACGTCTCCGGGGGGTCGGCCGCGCTGGCATCCATTGGCCTGGTCGCCTTTCTGGGCGTAGCACAGGTGCTGCCGGCGATGCTGGGCGGGATCTTCTGGCGCGGGGCGACGCGGACGGGCGCGGTTCTGGGGCTGCTTACCGGGCTGGTTGTCTGGGCCTATACGTCCTTCCTGCCTTCTTTCGGTCCCGGCGCAGTGCTGCCCCAGACAGTCTTCACCGAGGGGCTCTTTGGTCTTGCGTGGCTGCGGCCGCATGCGCTGTTCGGCACGCAGGCGATGGATCCGATCATCCACGCGCTTTTCTGGTCGATGGCTTTGAACGTGCTGACTTTTTGCCTCGGCTCGCTGTTTACCTTTCCCGGCCCGGTTGAACGACTGCAAGGTGCAGCCTTCGTCAATGTCTTCGAAGGCGCTGTCGGCCCGCAACGCTGGGCACGGGGTCGGGCCGAACCCGAAGAGCTTTTGGGCATGGCGCAGCGCATCCTGGGCGAGGAGCCGGCGCTTAGTTTGTTCCAGTCCGCCGCGCGCGCGCAGGGCAAAGGCGGCTTTCTTCCCGATCCCACTCCAACATTCCTCGACCAGATCGAGGCGCGATTGTCCGGTTCGGTCGGGGCCGCGACGGCCCATGCAATGATCAGCCAGCTGGTCGGACGCGCCACCGTGACCGTCGAAGACCTGATGGCGGTAGCCAGCGAATCCGCGCAGCTTCTGGAATATTCCGCCCGGCTCGAGACTCGCGAAGCCGAACTGACGCGCACCGCCGGCGCGCTGCGCGAGGCCAACGAGAAGCTGACTCAGCTCTCGCTGCAAAAGGATGCGTTCCTGTCCCAGATCAGCCACGAGCTGCGGACGCCGATGACCTCGATCCGGGCTTTCTCGGAGATCCTGACCGAGGGCGACCTGCCGCCCGACACGGTGATGCGCTACGGCAAGATCATCCATGACGAGGCCAAGCGTCTGACGCGGCTTCTGGACGATCTTCTGGACCTCTCTGTGCTGGAAAATGGCTCGGTGCAACTCAACCTTGGCCTGGCCAGCCTGCAGGGGATGATCGACAACGCGCTGACGGCCGCGCGCCAGACCCGGCCGGACCGAGAGTTTCTCGTCGTTCGCGATCTGCCGTC
>JANOCQ010000097.1:0-5949 GCA_031412255.1 Paracoccaceae bacterium
TGACAATTTAAGAGAAAATCAAAGGAATAGTTGCGACGGCAGACGAATAAGCAGTTGCAACCACGGTGATTGCGCCACAGGTCATGTGGGGCCAGGACAAGCATCGCCCCAGTTCATTTCCGAAGCCAAGTGGCGGAGGGGATGGGCCCGATATCCAACCTTCTCCATATGAGAAGGATTAAGACACTGGATCTTAGACCAATTTTTGGCTGAGCTTACGGCCCATTAAGTGTGATGTGTTGCACGCGGCCCAAATCGCGAACCATTGCCGCAACCACCCGCAGGTCGCCACGAACGCGCACCCGCTCCGCCTGCTGAAGTGCGGCGTTCGGCAAGCGCAGAATGTAGGACGGATGAACGGTGACGAACACCGGCGTACCGTCGCCCGCAACCTCTGACTGAACGCCCAGTTTCCTAGCCATTCTCGTTGGCTGAAGCTTTCGCGAGTGCGTTCAAGGCTTCGTCCGTATCAGCTTCCTCCGCCAGCGTAGCCTCAAGCAACTCGGCGACATCGGGCAGTCCCAAGGTAGCTGCCAACTGTGCCAGTGTGCCATACCGGGCCATCTCATAATGCTCGACGGACTGCGCAGAGGCTATCAACGCCGCGTCGAGGGCGGGGGTCCCTTTGTAGACCTGCATGACCTCATCGCCCTCTGCCAGAATACCCTCGATCGCGACACAGGTCTTGGCCTGGGAGCGTTTTCCCAGAAGCTCAAAAGCCTCCTGCAACCGCGTCACTTGGGTTTCTGTCTCTCCGCGATGCTTTTCAAACGCCTCGCGCAGTTCGTCCGACTGCGCGGCTTCGATCATTTTCGGCAACGCAGTCAGAATTTTACGCTCGGCAAAGTAGATGTCACGCAGACCGTCGTGGAACAGAAGCTCAAGACTTGTTGGCATCAGTGTTTCTCCTTCGGCTTTGATGATTTCATAGGTTCGGGCGAAACGAGCGCCGGATTGCGGGCCAGAGCGGCGCCATCGGGGTCACGCGGCTGCTTCGCCAAGCGGTCCCAGAGCCTCAGCGCAGCACAGGATTTCAGGAAGTCGCCGCAGCTGTTGTCCGTCCCCAAGGCAAAGTATCCAACGTCAAGCTGATCGGGCATCAGTACTGTTTGGAGGAGAGACTCTGCGCCGTGGTGGGCGATGAACTTGCCATGCACATGAGCGTCCGCGAGAAAATCTCGCGCCGCAGGAGTCTGCGCCAGAAGCTCACCCGACTCGGGTCCAGCGAGAATGGCGATCGCATCGAAGAGGACCGACTTGCCGCCTCGAAGGCTTTCGCTAGCAGGTACCCATCCGCCGTTCACAGACAACGCGCCTCCGACGCGAGGACTGACCAGACAGACCTCTGCCTCAACATCGCCTGCAGCTGCAGTCAGCTCACCCAAGAGGTCATCGTCAAAGCCATCGGCGATCAGGATACCGAGCTTCCGCCCCCGAAATCCCGGCTGTGGTCGCCCAAGGATGGAGAGCGATGGTGACACTTCGAGGTCCACACGCGTGGGGACGGCTGCAAAGGCGGGGGGCGGCAGCTCTCGCAGCCCCAGGCCCGCAGCCACATCGGTCGCGAGGGCCTCGTCGATGTTGCGAAGATGCGCGACCATGCGTCTCCGTATGTCAGGCATCTTCACCTTGGCCAGCTCGAAGGTGAGCGCGTCCGCGATGTGACTGCGCTCCGGCTGCGTCTGGCTCGCGTAAAACTGCCGTGCCTGGCTGTAATGGTCCGCAAAGCTTTCCGGACGGAGACGAACCTTCTCTCCCTGGACGGGGGCCCGGTAGCTCACGTAGCCTCTCAGAGGATCCTCGCGGGGACCTTCCCCAAATCCATTCGGCTCGTAATTGATCCGGCCCTTACGATTGGCCATCTGCATGTGGCCGTCCTGATGGTAGTTGTGGATTGGACAACCGCGCGGTGCGTTTATCGGAAGCTGGGTGAAGTTCGGGCTACCCAATCGCTTGAGCTGAGTGTCGAGGTAGCTGAAATTCCGTCCCTGCAGGAGCGGATCATCGGAAAAGTCGATACCTGGGATAATATTCTGCGTACAGAAAGCCACTTGCTCCGTTTCCTGGAAGAAGTTGTCTACCGTTCGGGTGAGGGCCATGCGGCCGACAATCCGTACCGGGAGCACCTCCTCCGGGATCAGTTTGGTAGGGTCCAGCAGGTCGAAGTCGAAACTTTCTGCAAAAGTGTCGTCAAATACCTGCACCCCAAGATCCCACTCCGGCGGGCTACCAGACTTGATCGCCTCCCAGAGGTCGCGCCGATGAAAATCGGGATCCGCCCCGTTTATCTTCACGGCCTCGTCCCACAGAACTGACTGCACCCCAAGCACCGGCTTCCAGTGGAACTTCACGAATTGTGAGGCGCCGTCCGCGTTCACCAGCCGGAAGGTGTGGACCCCGAAGCCCTCCATCATCCGGAAGGACCGCGGAATCGTCCGGTCGGACATCTGCCACATGACCATATGCATCGATTCCGGCGTCAGCGAAATGTAGTCCCAGAAGGTGTCATGTGCAGACTGCGCCTGCGGAAAGGCACGATCCGGCTCTGGCTTCACGGCATGCACAAGATCGGGAAACTTGATCGGGTCTTGAATGAAGAAGACAGGGATGTTGTTGCCGACAAGATCCCAGTTGCCGGCTTCGGTGTAGAACTTGACTGCAAAGCCACGTACGTCGCGGGCCAGATCCATTGACCCCTTCGATCCCGCGACGGTTGAGAACCGGACAAAGACCTGGGTCTCTTTCCCCAACGCTTGCAGCGGTGCTGCCATCGTCAGGTCGGGTATTGCATCGGTACAGACGAAGGTGCCGTGTGCTCCGTAGCCGCGGGCATGCACCACGCGTTCCGGGATGCGCTCGTGGTCGAAGTGAAAAATCTTTTCGCGCAGGACGAAGTCTTCTAGCAGGATCGCGCCACGATCTCCCGCGCGCAGAGAGTTCTGGTTGTCAGATACGACCACACCCTGTGATGTAGTCAGCTGCTCGGCGAAACCATCGGACACCTGATGAAGCTCGCCTCCAGAACCGCGTTGTTCAACCTTCTCAGAGACTGCCGATTTCGGCTTTCGGGATTTCGCCACGTCACCCTCCTTGACCATCGCTGCAAGCAGAACGGGATCCTGCGGAAACGGTTCCATGAGCAGTTTACGTCTACCCAGTTGCGATGACGCTCATTGATGCTCGAGGCTTTGTGACGGAAGAGTTCTCATGTCACACGTAGTTCCGCGTGACTGTGTCACCTTCGACGTCGAAGCCAAATTGGAATTCCGCCGACCGCAAAAATTGCGGCCGGCGGATATACGTCAATGTGTCTTGCTGCCCTGGCTCTTCGAGCCGCCCTGCGAAGATCTCCCGGCGGCATCCTTTGACCCGCTCTTCGAGCCGCCCTCCGACTTCGAGGAGCCATTCTTTTCCGATTTGGCAGAGGCGCTCGCAGACTTGGCGTCGCCGCCTTTCGACTTCGTTGTTGCGGACGAGTTGCCAGACGACTTGCCCGACTCCTTTTCAGTGAAGCGACCGTCGTCGTCACGCGGTTGCTCGTCGTCGGATTTCGTGGAGGTTTTCTGCTGCGCCATCTCTCTAACTCCTGTGGGTGAACGGCTTTCATCAGCCATAGACAGCAAACGCTATTCGACACTTCCCGTTCCCCCGGTAAGAAGTGGCGGGGAAAAATGAACTGAAGGGTATGTCCTGACGACGTGCTTTCTTCCAGTAAGTGGCTGAGCGTTGGCCTATGAGGCAGAGGCAGTTCAACCTGTGCATCCGAAGCTCATGTGACTTCATGACTGCCGGTGAGCTCAGCGACTACACCGGTGCGGCCGCCCTGCTGGACAGCGCGCCGAAGGCCGAATGGCTTCTGTCTGTCGAAGCGCTGCGCCCGGTTTGATCTACTAGCAGCATGATAACGCCCGTCAGGCTACAGCAGCCGGCATCTTTACCCCAGGAAGCACGGACGCCTGTCACGAAGAATCCGTCCGAGCTGATTGAAACTCCGCCGCCAGCCATCGGGACCTGTTGTCATTCACAAGAGTGACAACTTATACACTCCGACGTTTTTCAGACTAACCAAGGGTTTCAACGAGGGTCGTGCGGTGCGATTTCGAGAGAATCTAGGATCAAGCGGTCCACCGAGATCGCTCTGTTGAAAGGGACATCTGATATGACCTCATCCGATCGTGAGATACATGGAACGAGAGACCAACAGGTTCAAGTGCTGCAAGCATTCGACCAGGCGCCGAGCTTCGTTGCCATGTTTGAGGGCCCCGAGCACCGCTTCACCTTCGCAAACGCAACTTACCGGGCGCTGATTGGCGACCGTGACGTGGTGGGCAAGACGGTCCGAGAGGCTCTTCCTGAACTAACCAACCAAGGATTCTTTGAACTTCTGGATCAAGTTTACCAAACGAGCGAGCCGTTCCACGGTACGTCGATGTCTGCCCACATTGTTCGGACGGCCGGCGCGCCTCTGGAACAGCGCATCTTCGACTTTGTTTACCAGCCGGTGAACGCGGAGGGTCGAGTCATAGGAATTTTTGTACAGGGCATGGATGTGACGGAGCGTCACTCTGCAGAGGCGCGCGTTGCTCAAGTCCAGCGCCGGTTGGACGCCGTCCTCAACAACGCTTCTGTCGCTATCTTCCTTATGGATGAGCGCCAAAATTGCAGCTACATGAACCGCGCGGCCGAGGAACTAACGGGGTATACTTTTTTTGAGACACAAGGGCGTCCGCTCCATGATGTGATCCATCATACTTATCCCGACGGGCGGCGTTTTCCCATCGAGGACTGCGCTATCGACCGGGCTTTCCCCGAGAATGCCAACACTCGCGGTGAAGAGGTCTTCGTTCACAAAGACGGCTCTTTCTACCCCGTGGCGTATGTTGCTTCGCCCATTCATGACGAAAGCTCCCGCACCATCGGCACGATCATCGAAGTGCGAAACGTCTCGAAGGAAAATGCGGCGCAACGGGAGCTGGAAGCCGCGCGAGCCAAGGCCGAAGCAGAAACCGCCGAGCGATCGGCCATATTGGGGCAGCTGGCCGAGGGCGTGATCGTGACGGACCATGCAGGCCGGATTACCTTTGTCAACGACGCGGCCCGGCAAATCCACGGGGTAGCCGAACTCGATGTGCAACCCGACGGCTATGCCGAGGTCTACCATCTGTTGACAGTGGAGGGGAAGCCCTACCCACCCGAGGAGCTGCCCTTGGCGCGCGCAGTGCTTAAGGGCGAGACGGTGAGCGACGCGCGCTGGCGCATCCAGCGGCCCGACGGCGCAGAAGTGTTGGCACTTGGTAATGCCAAGCCTGTCGTCGATGCGACTGGACGTCAATTGGGCGCCGTGCTGACGCTCCGTGATGAGACCGCTCGGGCTGAAGCGGAGCGCGCGTTGCAGGAAAGTGAAGCCCGGCTTCGTGCCCTGACCGATAACCTTCCCTCGGGTATGGTATACCAGCTTTCCACGGGGGCAGACGGCGCCGAGCGCCGCTTTCTTTATGTCTCGCAAAGTGTCGAGAACCTAACCGGAATATCAGCTGCCGAAGTGCTCGCCGACGCTGCGATGCTCTATAAAATGATCTTCGCAGAGGACCTCCCGGCCCTGATTGAAGCCGAGGTAATCGCCATACGAGACCGGCGGCCCTTTGATGCAGAGGTCCGGTTCCGCCGGAAAGATGGCGAGGTGCGCTGGTCGCGGATTATTTCCGCGCCGCGCGAGCAGCCGGACAGCTCTCTGACCTGGGACGGAGTTCTGATCGACACCACCGAACAAAAAGAAACGGGGCAGGCGCTGCAGGCCGAGTCCGAGGCACTGGAGACGCTGAACCGAACAGGGGCGATGATCGCGGCCGAACTCGATCTGGAAAAAGTTGTTCAGCAGGTTACGGACGCCGGGGTGGAACTGACAGGGGCCGCCTTCGGAGCCTATTTCCACAACGAGATGGACGAGAC